>CACXZI010000023.1 GCA_902772105.1 Oscillospiraceae bacterium
TCGTCCTGAGCCAGGATCAAACTCTTCATTTAAAAACCTAATTCTTTTTAATGAAAAATTCTTCTGCTCTTTTTTTGTCAGTTCGCTGACTTATAAAAAATCTCTAAAATTAACAAGGGTCTATCATTCTTTTATCATATTGTTTAATTTTCAAGGTCCAATTTGCAGCTCTTTTCTTCTCTTCTATCCTCTTGCCTGCTGCATTTGTAATATTATCATAACTCGTTTTGCTTGTCAACCTTTTTTTTATTTTTTTTTTAAAATTTAACCAATATATACAATTTTCTATACATAAATCAATAAAATTTGACCTCAAATTGAATATTTTTTTAAAATTTACACAATAATCCTAAAAAATCCAGGAGGTGGAAACAATGAAAATTATAATCGACAAAAAAAAATTATCATACATTCTATTATCTGTAACGTCTATTTCAATTATTGCATATACATTTTCTACAATTTTTTCCCTAAATAAAAAACCAAAACAATCAACGATAGAACAACCTCAAATCAAAAAAAATGAATATAAATTTTTAGTTAAAGAAGATTCCGGAGTAATTAAAGTTTTTAAAAATGGAGAAAAAACTCCAATAAATATAATCGAAAAAGAAGTCGAATATCTCCCGGAATATGATCAAAATATGTTAAAAAACGGGATTTATCTATATAACACCGACGATTTAAATAAAGTTTTAGAAGACTATGAAGATTAATCTTCTTTTGCTATTTTTTCTATTAACACTTCAATAATTCTATTTTCAACCATTTTTTTAACAACAACTTTAATATCTTTATGAATAAATCCATCACCAACTTTTGGAAGCCTTCCTAAATTTTCTAAAATCCACCCACCAACAGTGTTATTTTGTTCAGATTCAATAAAATTTTCAGCATAAATTTCTCTAAACATAACATTAACACTAATATCTGGATTAACCTTCCATTTTTCTTCACCAATTTTCACAATATCTTTTCCTTTATAATCATCTTTTTCATCATAAATATCTCCGACAAGTTGTTCTATAACGTCTTCAAAAGTTATGATTCCTTCAACTCCACCATATTGATCAACAACAATTGCTATATGAGTTTTACTTTTTTGAAATTCACTCATAAGTTGTGAAATATTGATTTGAGGTGGAATAAATAAAGCCTTTTCAATAACATCTTTAACCTCAAAATTTTTGTTGGTTAAATATTCTCTAAAAAAATCTTTTTCACTAATTATTCCTACGATATTATCTATATTATCTTTATATACTGGAACTCTTGAATATTTTTCTTTTAAAAAAACTTCTTTGATTTTTTCTACAGTTTCTCTAAAATCAACAGCAACTAAATCAACTCTCGGCGTCATAACTTCCCCAGCAACAATTTCATCCAAATCTAAAGCAGACCGCGCAAGTTTTCCTTCACTATCTTCTAAAACACCTTTGCCTTTAATTTCTTCTAACATAAATTTTAATTCTTGTTCTGTTATTTCTGGAACATTTTCAGCATGATTAAATCTATTAATAAAATTTCTAATTCCTTCAAATAAAAAAATTAAAGGAGTTAATAAAATAGTAGAAAAATACATAAAATAAACATTTTTCATACAAACAGTTTCTGCTTTTGAATTAGCAAAAGTTTTTGGAATTATTTCTGCAAAAATAAGCAAAACAATTGTGAAAAATATTGTTGATATTCCAGGACCAAACGCATCAAAATAGGAAGTGAAAATAACTGCCCCAATAGTTGAAACAATTATGTTTAAAACTGTATTTCCAACCAAAAGTGCTGTTAAAACTTTCCCATATTGTTCATGTAAATTTAAAACCATTTTTGCACGTTTATTTCCATCAGCAGCCAACTTTTTAATTCTTAATTTATTACAACTAGAAAGAGCTATTTCAGATCCAGAAAAAAACGAAGACAAAGCAACCAATAAAAAAATAGTAACCCAAATTAATATATTTTTAACAACAAAATTCAAATTTTTTTCACCTCAATCAACTATGTTTACTAAAATTTCAAATTTAGTCTTTAATTTTCAATTTATTTATGTTATAATCTTTAAAATATCTATTAAATTTAAGGAGAATGAAATGCTAAAAAAAACTTATTTAGTAGATGATACACCAGGTAGTATATCAAATATATATGAAATAAAAATTTTAATATGTCGTATTTTAAATGAAATCAGAACCAAAATGACAAAAAATCAACTAAACGCTGCTCTACAACTAAATGAAACAGTTAACTATTTTAATTTTTGTCAAGCTTTAAAGGAATTATTAAAAAGCAAACACATAATAGAAAAGAATAATGGAGATAAAAAATATCTGGTTTTAACAACCATTGGTGAAGAAACTGCAAATATTTTAAACAACAATCTTCCAAAACACATAGTTGAAAAAAACATAAAACTAATTAGAGAATTTTTAAAAAAAGAATATGAAAATAAAGATAAAAAAATATATATTAAAAAAAAAGATGATGGATATACGGTCAAATTAAGCTTAGAAGAAACAAAAAGCAATCTTATGGATTTAGAACTGTTTTGTCCAACATCTAAAATAGCTGAAAATGTTAAAACTCAAATGGAGTTAAAAACAACAGATATATATAAAGCAATTCTTGCAGTCATAAATAATGACAAAAAAACTCTACTTAAAATTGCTTCCACTATGGATGAAAATCTTAAAAATAAAAAATCCTAACTCCAAGTTTATTTTAACATCAAAAGCTTTAAATGTCAATTTTAATCAAATTTTAAAAATAAATATAAAATTTTTATATTTTTAGTTTGACAAACCAATTTTAATATGATACAATGTCATCGTTGAAGAAAAATTGACATTGCGGGTGTAGTTCAATGGTAGAACTCCAGCCTTCCAAGCTGGTAGCGTGGGTTCGATTCCCATCACCCGCTCCAATTAACCATTAAAACTGTGCATTTGCGCCAATAGCTCAGTGGATAGAGCAACCGCCTTCTAAGCGGTAGGTCCCAGGTTCAAATCCCGGTTGGCGCACCATAATGTGGTGGGTATAGCACAGCTGGTTAGCGCGTCAGATTGTGGCTCTGAAGGTCGTGGGTTCGAATCCCACTATCCACCCCAATTAATTATATAATATTTTGGGCTATGGCCAAGTGGTAAGGCAACGGGTTTTGGTTCCGTGATCGTTGGTTCGAATCCAGCTAGCCCAACCAAAACAAAAATTGGGGTGTAGCCAAGTGGTAAGGCACCAGATTCTGGCTCTGGCATGCGCGGGTTCGAATCCTCCCACCCCAGCCAAAAAGATTTAACTATGCTAAATTTTTAGTATGGTTTTTTTATATGAAAATTCTTAAAAAAAGTGATTAACTAATTATTTAAAAAAATTAATATTAATACTTAAATATAATAAAAATTTTAACATTAATAACTAAAAACAAAATTTTTAGTAAAAATATTTTTAAATAACTAGATTTAAACACATATTTAATTACACATTTTTTAAAGGATGACTTTATGTTATTTTTTCTAAAACCAAAATAGAACTAAGAAATCTTTTAACTAACAGATTAATTTCCCTTTTCCCTTCTAAAACTTTAAATTTATTATGTGTTTTATTTCAAATTCAATATTTTCTTATTAACTTTTGTTTTTCAAAATATATATTTTAGATACATTTTTTTGTTTAATTTAAAGTTCTTACTATAAATTAATTTTCAAAATTCAATGCAGCTAACGTTAAAAATATCTAAAGACATGAATTATAAAAATAAAAATTAATAAAATTCATTACTTCTCTTCCTACAATATTTTAAAAAATTAAAATATTAAAATTTATTATTAAAATTTAAAAATAAAAATTTTAATATCAATAACTAAAACCAAAAACTAAAACCAAAATTTTAAATAAGAATATTTTTAAAATAGCTAAATTTAGACTCATTTTTAATTACACCAATTTTTTTAAAAAAAGTTTTTTGTTATTTTTTTCTAAAACCAAAGTAAACCTAAAAGATCTTTTAACTAACAGATTAATTTCATTTTCCATTTTAAAAACTTCAAATTTATTATATGCTCTATTTCAAATTCAATATTTTTTTTCTACTTTTGTTCTTCAAAATATATATTTTGGAAACATTTTTTTATTTAATTTAAAATTTTTATTAGAAATTAATTTCTAAAACTAAACGCAGCTAACACTAACAATATCTAAAAACATAAATTATAAAAATAAAAAATTAATAAAAATTGAAAGATTTATATCTATAAACAACATAACTAATTTTATGAAAAAGTAAATTTAAAGTTATTTAATAATTAATTAAAAAACAATGTAATTACAACTTCTTTTTATTCTACAATTATTATTATATATTAAAAATTTTATATTAAAATTAATTAAAAATTATATTTAACCAACATCTATTTTTTATGTTTTTTTAATCAAGCATAAATACAATTATTTTATTTTATCTTATTTTAAAATATTACAATAACATTTAACCAATAAAAAATATTCTATATTTTTTATATTTTTAACATATTATAAATAATATTCTAAAATCATCTCAAAAAAATAATCTATTTTAGTTCTTTTCTTTTAAAAACACTTTTCGAAAAAAATAACCCAACAATAATAGGAAAATAGAAGGTATATATTCTCCAAAGCAACAAAGCAGCACTAATCTTATTAGCAGCAAAAACTCCATCATATATCAAAAAAAACAAAAACTCTGCCCCACCAACAGCTCCAGGCAAAGGAACAAACAAACTGCAAATTTGAACACAAGCAGCACCGCTCACAATGTTAAACAACGAATCAGCACTAACATTAATGTTAAAAACAAAAGCAATAACAGCATTAACAAAATATAAAAACAAAATTTGAAGTAAGCTAAAAAAAATCATTTTCAAAAGTTTTCTAATATTTTTAAAAGCAGTTAAAATTGTTTCATTAAAAAGATCAACCTCTTTTTTAATGCTAATTAACTTTTGTTCTGGATTTTTAAAAATTCTCAATTTTCCCAAAATTTTTATAAAAAAACCAATCAAAAAAACAGTAACCTTTTTATTTATTCCAACAAAAATTAAAGCCATCGCAATAACTGCATTAATCAAAAAACCAAAAAACATAAAAAAAGCAAATCCTTGTATTTTGCTAACAAAATAATTAAATTTTAAAAATAGAAAAAAACTACATGTTATGGTTAAAGCAAGCTGATAGCACAAAAACTTAATAAGTAGTGCCCCAACAGCAACACCATATTCAATTTTGCAAGCCTTATTCATAAAAAAAGTTTGAAACGGCTGCCCCCCAGTTGCAGAAGGAGTTATGTTATTAAAAAACTGCCCTAAAATGCAATTAATAACCCCATTTTTAAAAGAAAGTTTCCTTCCAAAAATATTAAGTCCTTGTTGCAAAATAATATAGTCAAGAGCCCAAAAACAAACCATAAACAAAAATCCAACAAAAAGCCAAATCTTGTTGCAAGACAAAAATATATTCAAAACATTTTTAATTCCATCAACGTAAGAAATATAAAAAATTAAAGCTAAAACAGATAGTAGAATTAAAACAAAACTTAAAACGTTAGATTTTTTTTTCAAGTTATGTAACACTTCCTTTAAAAAAAATAATAAACATATTGAAAATTTAACTTATATAATGTAGAATTTTGTATATGGTGTTATTTCTAAAACAAAACTAAAAATAATATATCAATTAAAACTTTTTAAGTCAACAAAATTTTAGTCAAATAAAAGGTTTAAAAATTAGGAGTAGTTCTATGAAAATATTTTTTTTCACATTAGGATGCAAAGTAAACCAATATGAAACGGTTATATTAAAAAATATTTTTTTAAAACAAAATTTTGAATTAGCAAAAGAAAAAGAAGAAGCTGATATATTTGTTATTAATTCATGCACAGTAACTTCAACAAGTGATAGAAAAATAAATAAACTAATAAACCAAATAAAAAACATAAACAAAAGCGGAATAATAGCCCTAACTGGATGTTTCCCGCAAGCTTTTCCAAATAGAGAAGACATTTTTAAAAAAGTTTCAATAGTAACAGGAAATCAAGATAAATTTAAACTTCCAGAAATATTAAAAAAATTTTTAGAAGAAAAAAACAAAATAATAGACATTAAAGAACATGAAAAAAAAGAAGATTTTAATAATTTTAAAATAGAAAAAACATTCAAAACTCCAAGAGCATTCCTAAAAATTCAGGACGGATGCAACAGATTTTGCACATATTGCATAATCCCAAAAGCAAGAGGATTTATTAAATCTAAATCTTTAGAAACAATTATTGAAGAATCTAAAACGGTTGCAGAAAATGGCTGCCTTGAAATTGTTTTGGTTGGAATTAATCTTTCTTTTTTTGGAAAAGACCTTAAAAACATAAATTTAATAGATGCCGTAAAAGCTTGCAGCAGTGTTGAAAAAATAAAAAGAGTTCGACTAAGTTCGCTTGAGCCTAACCTATTAACAAACGAGCAATTTTTAACATTAAGCGAAGAAGAAAAATTTTGCCCACAATTTCATTTTTCTTTGCAAAGTGGCTCAAACACAACACTAAAAAGAATGGGCAGACACTACGACAAAGATGAATATTTAAAAAGCGTTGACTATATAAATAAAGTTTTTAAAAACCCTTCAATAACAACAGACATAATAGTTGGTTTTCCTGGTGAAACAGAAGAAGAATTTAAAGAATCTTTAGATTTTATAGAAAAAGTAGGTTTTTCAAGAGTTCATATATTCCCCTACTCAAAAAGACCAGGAACAAAAGCAGCAACAATGGAAAATCAACTCTCAAAAGAAGAAAAAAAAGCAAGAGTTAAAAGAATGGAAGAAGTAGCAAAAAAATCAACAGAAAAATTTTTACAAAATCAAATAGGAAAAACACTAGAAGTTTTGTTTGAAACAGAAAAAAACGACATATTTAACGGATATTCTAAAAATTATTGTATGGTTAAAACTTTTTCAAAAGAAGATATTTGTGGTAGAATAGAAAAAGTTAAAATAAAAAGTCTAAAAAACGGCATATTAGAAGGAGAAATTTTAAAATAGCTTGGAGGAAATTAAATGGCAGTATATAGAATTTATGTTGAAAAAAGAGAAGAATTTGCAGTAGATGCAAAAAATTTAAATTTAGAATTAAAAAATGTTCTAAATATAAAAAACCTAGAAAACACAAGAATAATAAATGTTTACGACGTTGAAGGAATTGACGAAGAAACTTTTAAAACAGCAACAATGTCAATTTTTTCAGAACCATTAATAGACAATTTTTTCTTTGAACTAAAAAACAAAAAAAACACCTTTGCAGTTGAATATCTCCCCGGCCAATATGACAAAAGAGCAGATTTTTGTGAACAATGTTTAGAATTAATTTCGTTTAAAAAAAGACCAACAGTAAAAACAAAAAAAATATATCAATTTATTGGAAACCTAGAAGAAAACGACCTAGAAAAAATAAAAAACTACATAATAAACCCAATAGAAAGTAGAGAATGTTCATTTGAAAAAGAAGAAAGTTTAAAAACAAATTTTTCTATTCCAACAGAAATAAAAATTTTTGAAAACTTTAACAATTTAAGCGAAGAAGAACTAAAAGAATTTATAAAAACAAACAATCTTGCAATGAACATTTCGGATATTTTAATCTGCCAAGACTATTTTAAAAACAAAGAAAAAAGGCCACCAACAGAAACAGAAATAAAAATTTTAGATGCATATTGGAGCGACCACTGCAGACACACAACATTCACAACCAAAATAGAAAACGAAGAAATTAAAGATAAAGACGTTTTAGAAACTTTTTTAGAATATAAAAAAATAAAAAAAGAGCTAGGCGAAGAAGAAAAACCAATAACATTAATGGACATCGCAACAATAGGAGCAAAAAAACTAAAAAAAGATGGCCTGCTAAAAAATTTAGACGAAAGTGAAGAAATAAACGCTTGTTCTGTTTGCATTCCGGTTACAACAGAAAACGAAACAAAAGAAGTTTTATTAATGTTTAAAAACGAAACCCACAACCACCCAACAGAAATAGAACCATTCGGAGGAGCTTCAACATGTTTAGGAGGAGCAATAAGAGATCCACTTTCAGGAAGGTGCTATGTATATCAAGCAATGCGAATAACAGGGGCAGCAAACCCTCTAACCCCTTTTGAAAAAACACTAAAAGGAAAGCTTCCACAAAGCAAAATAGTTAAAACTGCAGCTTTAGGATATTCTTCATATGGAAACCAAATAGGTTTAGCAACAGGCCTTGTAGAAGAAATATATCACAGTGGTTATATGGCAAAGCGAATGGAAGTTGGAGCAGTTTTAGGAGCAGTTTTAAAAGAAAATGTTGTTAGAAAAACTCCAAAAGAAACCGATGTAGTTTTATTAATAGGAGGAAAAACAGGAAGAGATGGATGTGGTGGTGCAGCAGGGTCTTCTAAGTCACACACAACAAATTCTTTGTCTTCATGTGGGGCAGAAGTTCAAAAAGGAAACCCAGTTGAAGAAAGAAAAATCCAAAGGTTTTTTTTAAACAAAGATGTAACAAAACTAATAAAAAAATGCAATGACTTTGGAGCAGGAGGAGTTTCGGTTGCAGTTGGAGAACTAGCAGATGGAATTTCAATTGATTTAGATAAAGTTCCAAAAAAATATGAAGGATTAACAGCAACAGAGCTTGCAATTTCAGAATCACAAGAAAGAATGGCAGTTGTAGTTTCTAAAGAAGACGCTGATTTCATAATAAAAAAAGCAAAAGAAGAAAATCTAACAGCAACAAAAATAGCAGAAGTTTCAAAAGAAAAACGAATTAAAATGTTTTGGCAAGGCAAAAAGGTTGTTGATATTTCAAGAGAATTTTTAAACTTAAACGGAGCAAAAAGAAAAACAGACGTCTTAGTTGAAGAACAAGAAATTAAAGAAATATATAACGAAAAAAACGAAAAAGAAAATTGGATAAATCATATGAAAAAGTTAAATATATGTTCACAAAAAGGATTAGTTAAAATGTTTGATTCAACAATTGGAGCAAGAACAGTTTTAATGCCTTACGGTGGAGAATTTAAAAACACAAAAGCACAAAGCATGGTTTGTTTAATTCCAATTGAAAAAAACAAAAAAACAGTTTCAATAATGTCTTATGGATTTAACCCATACTACCAAGAACAAAGCCCATTTTTGGGAGCTTCTTTTGCTGTTGTTGAATCGATTTCAAAAATAATAGCAACAGGAGGAAGTTTAAAAAACTGCTATTTAACATTTCAAGAATATTTCCCATCAATAAAAAACGACAAAAAACGTTTTGGACTTCCCTTTTCTGCTTTGCTTGGCGCTTTAAAAGCTCAACTAAACCTTAAAGTTGCTTCAATTGGTGGAAAAGATTCTATGAGTGGATCTTTTGAAGATTTAGATGTTCCTCCTAGTTTAATTTCTTTTGCAGTCTGCCATGCTAATTTAGAAAACATAATTTCACCAGAATTTAAAAAAACAGAAAGTTTTGTTGGATTAATAACTCCAAAATATAAAGAAAATAATAAAATTGATTTTTCAGAAATAAAAAAAGTTTTTGAAACAGTTGAAAATTTAATAGCTTCAAAAAAGGTTATATCTGCTTATGCAATAGGTTTTGGTGGAGTTCCTGAAGCAATAACTAAAATGTGTTTTGGAAACAAAATAGGTTTCGAATTTTCAGAAAAAATAGAAGACAAAATGCTTTTCAACCCAACATACGGCGGGTTTGTTTTAGAATTAACAGAAAAAATAGACGAAATAAAAATAATTGGAAAAACAACAAAAAGTTACGAAATAAAAACAAGTTCTTTTAAAATAGATTTAAAAGAGCTAGAAATTGCCTATGATGAAACTCTAGAAAAAATATATAAAACAAAACAGGAAGAAGATAGATTAGCGCCAAAAATACAAAAAATAGAATATAAAAACAAAGATACATCCATAAAAAAAACAAACCTTTTAATAAAAACTCCAAAGCCAAAAGTTTTAATTCCAGTATTTCCAGGAACAAACTGTGAATTCGACCTTAAAAACCAATTTGAAGAACAAAATGCAGAATGTGAAATTTTTGTAATTAATAATTTAAACGAAGAAGAAATAAAAAATTCAATTAAAGAATGTTCAAAAAAAATAAAAGAAAAAAATATAATAGCATTAGCAGGTGGATTTTCAGCATCGGATGAGCCAGATGGTTCTGCAAAATTCATCGCAGCATTTTTTAAAAACAGAGAAATTAAAGAAAGTTTAGAAGAATTTTTAAAAGAAAAAGATGGATTAATGTTAGGAATATGTAATGGATTTCAAGCACTAATAAAACTTGGGTTAATAGAATATGGAACAATAGTAAATTCAGAAAAAATAAACGCAACACTAACATATAACACAATAGGGCTA
The DNA here is from genome assembly GCA_902772105.1 of Oscillospiraceae bacterium. Taxonomy (GTDB): domain Bacteria; phylum Bacillota; class Clostridia; order Oscillospirales; family Ruminococcaceae; genus RUG12519. The sequence continues at coordinate 10,409 of CACXZI010000023.1, forward strand.
CATCAATCAACAATAGTTAAAGTGAAAACAATTAAAAACAATTCTCCGTGGCTGCAATATGAAACGATTGGTGAAACAAAAAAAATAGCAATATCACATGGAGAAGGAAGACTAATTGCAACAAAAGAAGCCTTAGATAAATTTGTTGAAAACGAACAGATATCAACGGTTTATGTAGACAACAACGAAAACGAAACTATGGATAATTTATATAATCCAAACGGATCTTACTATGCAATAGAAGGGCTAACTTCAAAAGACGGAAAAATTTTTGGAAGAATGGGCCATTCAGAAAGAATGGTAAAAGGGCTATATAAAAACATACCAAACATAAAAAGTCAAACAATATTTAAAGCAGGAGTTGACTATTTCAAATAATTCTATATAAATCATAATTTTTAAACCCTAAAAATTTTTTATTAATTTTCTAATCAAAAAATTTAATACTAAAATATATATTACAAAAATTATTTAGTTGTTTATAACTCATTGATATTATAAACCACACTATTTTAAATTTTATTTTATTAATATCAAGTATGAATAATTTTAATTTTCTTACTTAATATTAATTTTAACTACATGAAACTTTAACATAATATAAATTTTTCTCAAACTATATATTAAAATACATGTCTATATTTTTTGAGTTTTATAACTCCACAACTAATTTTTAAAAATTTTAATTATATACAAAATCTAAAATTAACAAATATAAAAAAAAAATTAAATAATAAACATAATAGTTATTTATATAATCTCATTTTAAAAAATAAAAAAAATTCACCAAAACAAAATAAATCTAACACAAAAATTTATCTTGAAAGAGCCCTAAAAGAATTTAAAATTGCTAAAATAGATATTCCAACATCCGAAAAAATAGCAAGCCAAATGTTAGTTAACCCAAACGCTCCTAGAAAAAATATTAATCCCTTAAAAGAAAGCGAAAAAATAATATTTTGCTTAACAACCCTAATAGCCTTTTTAGAAATTAAAATAAATTTAACTAAAGTTTTTAAATCATCATCCATCAAAACAACATCAGCAGCTTCCATAACAGCGTCCGACCCAATAGCCCCCATAGCAATTCCAACATCAGCTCTTTTTAAAGAAGCAGCATCATTAACCCCATCTCCAACAAAAATAGATGGCCCTTCCTTCAAAAAATGCTCCAATTTCTCAACCTTTTCAAATGGCAAAAGTTCAAAATAAACAGAATCTAAACAAAGCTCTTTAAAAATGCTTTCAGAAATTTCTTTTTTATCTCCAGTTAACATAACAAGCTTTTTAATTCCAAGCTCTCGTAATTTCTGCAAATCTTTTTTAGCGCCTTCTTTTATTTCATCCTTTAAAACAACAAATCCAACATATTTTTTTTCAATTGCAAGATGAACATTAGTGCCTGCTATGTCTTCCTTAACATCAAAAATTCCTATATCATTCATAAGTTTTTTATTTCCAACAAAAACTTCTTTCCCTTCTATTTTTGCTTTAACTCCCTTTCCAAAAACTTCTTCAACATCTTCAACCAACTCCAAATCTAAATCCTTTTTATATGCATTTTTAATAGACTTTGAAATAGGATGATTTAATTTGCTTTCTGCTAAAGCAACAATTCTTAAAACTTCTTCTTTAGAATATTCTGAAGACACAACATCTTTAACAACAAACTCCCCTTTTGTTAAAGTTCCGGTTTTGTCAAAAATTGCAGTATTTATTTTAGAAATAACCTCTAAAAAAATGCTACCTTTAACCAAAATACCATTTTTTGCAGACTTTGAAATAGCAAGAAAAAAACTAACAGGAACCGAAATAACCAAAGCACAAGGGCAAGAAATAACCAAAAAAATTAAACACCGTTCAAGCCAAACCTGCCAAGAACAACCAAAAACAAAAACAGGAACAACAAACATCAAAAATGCAACAAAAACAACACAAGGAGTATATATTTTTGCAAATCTTTTAATCAAATTTTCGGTTTTAGATTTTTTATCTTCAACATTTTCTATTAAATCTAAAACCTTTTTAACGGTTGAATCTTCATATTTTTTTTCAACCCTAATTTCTAAAACACCACTAACATTAACAACCCCACTTAAAACAGAGTCTCCAACAGAAACGCTCAAAAAATTAGACTCCCCCGTCATAGAAGAAACATCCAAATAAGAACCTCCCCTTAAAACAACTCCATCAAGCGGAACTCTTTCTCCAGGTTTAACAACAATAACATCTCCAATGTTAATTTCTAAAGGAGAAACCTTTTTAATAACACTATTTTGTTTTAAATTAGCATATTCCGAACGAATATGTAAAACATTTGTAATTTGATTTTTAGATCTATCAACTGCAATATCTTGAAACAACTCCCCCACCTGATATAACAAAAAAACGATAACAGCCTCAAAATATTGTTTTAAAAAAAAAGCCCCAATAGTTGCAATAAACATCAAAGACTGCTCATTAAAAAATTTAAATTTCAAAGAATTTTTAAAAGTTTTAATCAAAACATCATATCCAACAATTAAATAGGAAACCAAAAAAAACAACAACTGAGATATAGCAGGAATAGAGAAAAAAATATTAAATATAAAAATAAACAACAAAATAAACCCAGAAACAAAAATCCTAAAAACCAATTTTTTCTGATTAGAATTCATTTTAGCATCTCCAATAAATTAATAAAACTAATACTATTATAGAAAATTAAAAATAAAATTTCAATATAATTTAAATTTAAAATTTTATTTAAATGATAAAAAATTAAATTAATTATTTTTTAAAACAAAAACTTGTAAAAATTTCAAAAGGTGATATAATATGAAAAAAGGTTTAAAAACAGTTTTAATTACGTAAACAAATTTTAGTTACGTAAAATTTTTGTGCCTTAAAGAATTGTTTAATATAAAATCCACCAAAGAATAATTGGTTGGTGTAATAAAACTTTTAGGAGGGTTTTTTTATATTGTTTGAAATAATAGAAAAAAAACAACTAAACAAAACAGTAACACTAATGGAAGTTGTTGCGCCTTATGTTGCAAAAAAGGTTAAACCCGGGCAATTTATAATACTTAGAGTGAACGAAAAAGGAGAAAGAATTCCACTAACTGTTTTTGATTTTAACCGTGAAAAAGGAACAATAAAAATAATATTTCAAATAGTGGGAGCAACAACAAAGCTTTTAAACGAACTAAAAAAAGGCGATAAAATACACGACGTAGCAGGGCCTTTAGGAAAAGCATCAAATTTAGATGGAATAAAAAAAGTTGCAGTAATAGGTGGTGGAGTTGGTTGCGCAATAGCATATCCCACAGCAAAATATCTTCATGAACAAAACAGCATAGTGCACTCAATTGTTGGATTCAGAACAAAAGAGCTAATCATTTTAAAAGACCAATTCGAAAAAATTTCTGATAGGTTTATTTTAACAACAGATGATGGGTCTGAAGGTGATAAAGGGCTTGTTACTAATTCTTTAGAAAAATTAATCCTAGCAGGAGAAAATTACGACAGAGTTATTGCAATAGGCCCACTTATAATGATGAAATATGTTTGTTTATTAACAAAAAAATATAACATAAAAACAATTGTTTCAATGAACCCAATAATGATAGATGGAACAGGAATGTGTGGTGGATGCCGCATAACCTACGACAACAGAATTTGTTTTGCCTGTGTTGAAGGCCCCGATTTTGACGGGCATCTAATAGATTTTGATGAAGCAATAAAAAGAAATTTAATGTATAAAGATTTAGAAAAAAAAGCATTAGAAAAAACATGCAATCTTTTAAAGGGAGATAGTTAAAAATGCCAAATATGAGTTTAGAAAAAACTTATATGCCAGTACAAAATCCTTCTAAACGTAACAAAAATTTTGAGGAAGTTTCTTTAGGTTATAACGAAGAGCAAGCAATAAACGAAGCAAACAGATGTTTAAATTGCAAAAATAAACCATGTAGTTTAAAATGTCCTGTTAAAATAGATATACCAAGTTTTATAGAAAAAATAAAAGAAAAAGACTATGTAAATGCCTATAAAATAATAGAAAAAAGTTCTTCTTTGCCAGCAGTTTGTGGGCGGGTTTGTCCGCAAGAAACACAATGTGAAAGTGGTTGTGTTCGAGGAATTAAAGGTCAAAGCGTTGCAATTGGAAGACTAGAGAGATTTGTAGCAGATTGGAATAACGAAAACGAAAAAGAAATAGAAAAAGTAAATAACAACAACATAAAAGTTGCAGTAATAGGCTCTGGCCCATCTGGTCTTTCTTGTGCTGCTGATCTTGCAAAAAACGGCTTTTTAGTAACAATTTTTGAAGCGCTACACACACCAGGAGGAGTTTTAAGTTATGGAATTCCAGAATTTAGGTTACCAAAAAAAATAGTTGAAAAAGAAATAGAAAATCTAAAAAAGATGGGAGTTACAATAAAAACAAATGTTGTTGTGGGAAACAGCATAACAATTGAAGAGCTTTTTAAAGAAGAAGGTTTTAAAGCTGTTTTTATAGGTTCTGGTGCTGGTCTTCCAAAATTTATGAACATAAAAGGAGAAAGTTTAAACGGAGTTTATAGTGCAAACGAATTTTTAACAAGAGTGAATTTAATGAAAGCATATGAAAAAGATTCACAAACCCCAATATATAAAGCAAAAAAAGTTGCTGTTGTTGGTGGTGGTAATGTTGCTATGGATGCAGCTAGATGCGCAAAAAGATTAGGAGCAGAAAAGGTATATATAATATATAGAAGAAGCGAAGAAGAAATGCCGGCAAGATTAGAAGAAATAGAGCATGCAAAAGAAGAAGGAATTGACTTTAAACTTTTAACAAACCCTGTTGCAATAAATGGAGATGAAAATTTTTTCGTAAAGGATATAGAATGCGTTAAAATGAAATTATCAGAACCTGATGAATCTAACAGAAGACGACCGGTTGCAATTGAAAATAGTAATTTTAAAATAGAAGTAGATTCTGTTATAATGTCTATTGGAACCTCTCCAAACCCATTAATTAAAAACACAACAAAAGGTCTAGAAACAACAAGTTGGGGAGGAATTATAATAAACGAAAAAACAGGAGAAACTTCAAAAGAGTTTATATATGCCGGAGGAGACGCTGTTACTGGTTCTGCAACGGTTATTCTTGCAATGGAAGCAGGAAAAAAAGCAGCAAAAGCAATAATAGAAAAACTTTCTTAAAAAATTTTATAAATTAAGAAATAAAAAATCTTGTAAAAAAAATAGAAAAATGATATAATGCATAAAATTATAGTATGTTTAAAATTTAAGGTTTAACCTATTAAAGCCTAACAAACGATAATAAAATATCTATTTTAGGAGGCTATTATGAAAAATTTTAAGGTTGGGGTAATAGGCGCAACAGGAATGGTTGGGCAGCGTTTTTTAACTCTTTTAGAAAACCATAAATGGTTTGAAGTTAAAGTTTTAGCTGCTTCTAGTTCTAGTGCGAACAAAAAATATGAAGATGCCATAAAAGGCCGTTGGAAACTAAAAGAAAAAATGCCAGAAAAATTCAAAGATTTTGTTGTTTTAGACGCTGTTAAAGATATGGAAAAAATTGCAAAAGAAGTTGATTTTTGTTTTTGCGCTGTTAATATGAACAAAAACGAAATAAAAGAATTAGAAGAAGCATATGCAAAACTAGAATGCCCAATAATATCAAATAATTCTGCGAATAGAGGTCAAGAAGATGTTCCTATGATAATTCCTGAAGTAAACCCAGATCACATCAAAATAATAGAAGAACAAAAAAAGAGATTAAAAACAAAAGGAGGTTTCATAGCAGTTAAATCTAACTGTTCAATACAAAGTTATGTTCCTGCTTTATCTCCCCTTCTACATTATGAACCGACAGAAATTTTAGCATGTACATATCAAGCAATTTCAGGGGCAGGAAGAACATTTGATGATTGGGAAGAAATAAAAGATAATGTTATTCCGTTTATTAAAGGCGAAGAAGAAAAGTCTGAATTAGAACCATTAAAAATTTGGGGAGAAATAAAAGACGGCAAAATTAAAAATAACAACAAAATTTCAATAACAACTCAATGTTTAAGGGTTCCGGTTTCGGATGGACACACAGCAGCAGTTTTTGTTAGTTTTAAAAGCAAACCAACAATTGAACAAATAAAAAGAAGTTGGGAAGAATTCAAACCAGAAATTTCTTCTTTAGAGCTTCCATTGGCGCCAAAAAAATTTTTAAACTATTTTGAAGAAGAAGATAGACCTCAAGCAAAGTTAGATAGAGATCTTGAAAACGGGATGGCAATTTCAATAGGAAGACTAAGAAAAGACACACAATTTGATTATAAATTTGTTTGCCTTTCGCATAACACATTAAGAGGAGCAGCAGGAGGAGCTGTTTTAATGGCAGAACTGCTAGCCAAAAAAAATTACCTTGACTAATTCAAAAAAGGAGCGAGATTATATATGAAAAACTCTATTTTCAAAGGAGCAGGTGTTGCACTAGTAACCCCAATGAACGAAGATGGCTCTGTTAATTTCAAAAAACTAAGAGAACTAGTAGAATGGCAGATAGAAAACAAAACAGATGCAATAATAGCTTGTGGAACAACCGGAGAATCTGCAACTCTAGAAGACGATGAACACAAAAAAGTTATAGAAGAAGTTGTTAAACAAACAAGAAACAGAATTCCAGTAATAGCAGGAACAGGAAGCAACAACACAAAATATGCAATAGAGCTTTCAAAAGAAGCACAAAATTTAAAAGCAGACGGAGTTTTGGTTGTTACGCCATACTACAATAAAGCATCACAAGATGGTTTAATAAAACATTATGAAGCGATTGCAAACAATATAGATATTCCGGTTATTGTTTATGATGTTCCATCAAGAACTGGCTGCAAAGTTGAGCTAGAAACGTTCAAACAGCTTTCTAAACACAAAAACATAGTTGCAGTTAAAGCAGCATCTGGAGACATTTCACAAATAACAAAACTATCAGCAGAATGTGGAGATAACCTCCCTATTTTTTCTGGAAATGACGACCAAATAACTTCAATTATGTCTATTGGAGGGATTGGGGTTATATCTGTTTTGTCGAATATATTACCAAAACAAACGCATGATATTTGTCAGTTTTATCTAGATGGAGAGGAAAAACAAAGCGCAAAACTTCAACTAGAACTTTTAGATTTAATAAATGCACTATTTATTGATGTTAACCCTATTCCAGTTAAAGAAGCGATGAATTTAATGGGTTTTGATGTTGGGCCATGCAGAATGCCACTTTGCAATTTAAATGAAAAGAAACTAGAAATTTTAAAACAAATTCTAAAAAAACATAATTTAATGTAAAGGAGAAAAAAATTGACGACAATAATTTTAAACGGCGCAAACGGTAAGATGGGGAAAAATGTGATAGAAATTGTTGAAGAAAATAAAGATAGCTATAAAATAGTTGCTGGTGTTGATAAAAATATAGAAAAAAGCATATATAATTTTGAAATATCAACAGATTTTGAAGACAAATATAAAGCAGACGCCATAATAGATTTTTCACATCCGGATTCTTTAGATTCTTTATTAGAGTTTTCAAAAAAAAATAAAATTCCGTTAGTTATTGCAACAACCGGATACAACGAAGAACAAATAGAAAAAATTAAACTTGCCAGCAAAGAAACTCCAATTTTTTTCACATTTAATATGTCGCTTGGGATCAACCTTTTGTTAAGTCTTGTTAAAAAGTCTTATAAAGTTTTACAAGATAATTTTGATGTAGAAATAGTTGAAAAACATCACAACCAAAAAATAGATGCGCCAAGTGGAACAGCGCTGATGATTGCTGACGCTATAAACGAAGAAGCTAATAATAAATTTCAATATATATATAATAGACAAAATGTTCGTAAAAAACGTGAAAAGAACGAAATAGGAATACATTCAATTAGAGCAGGAACAATTGTTGGAGAGCACGAAGTTATTTTTTCAGGAAAAGACGAAACAATTTCAATTACGCACACAGCAACATCAAAAAAAGTTTTTGCATTTGGAGCAATTAGAGCTGCTGAATTTATAAAAGACAAAAAACCAGGTTTATATTCTATGGAAGATTTGAATTTATAGTATTAAAAAATATGTTTGGGTTAAATTTCCTAAACATATTATTTTTTAATAAAAAATATAAAGCTTATTTCAACCAAAAAACTTTATAATCTACTTTAAAATTAACTAAGTTATTTAAGTTATTTTTAATTATTAAAATATTAAACCAAATTAACTTTATCTTCTTTAAATATTTTTATATAATAATTTTTAGAAAAATCTAACTTTAAAATTTTTATTTAAATATAATATTTCAAAAAACTAATTTTCTTTTTTAACTTATAAATATACTTTAAAATTAAAAAAAATAACTCTAATTAAATCTATTAATATTTCACAATATTATATATTTCAAAATAATAATATAAAAAAATTAAACTTTAAAATTATTATTAAAAATATTCAAAAATAAATTTTAATTAAAATAAAAATCACAAAATTTTATCTTCTTAAATTTTATAATTATTTTTCATATTTTTAAATTTCGAAAAAAATATATATTTCAACCAAAAAACTTTATAATCTACTTTAAAATTAACTAAGTTATTTAAGTTATTTTTAATTACCAAAAGAAAATATTAAACCAAATTAACTTTATCTTCTTTAAATATTTTTATATAATAATTTTTAGAAAAATTAAACTTTAAAATTTTTATTTAAATATAATATTTTTTCTTTTTTAACTTATAAATATATTTTAAAATTAAAAAAATAACTCTAATTAAATTTTGATTTAAATAATAAAAAAATCTCAAGATCCTAAAAAATTTTTAAATTAGTCCCTAATTTGTTAAAATACCATAAATAATTTATATCTTTAAACATAAAACAAATCAAAAACTCATTTAATAATTTAATTTATTTGAAAAATAATATAATTCATCAAAATATATATAAC
>CACXZI010000024.1 GCA_902772105.1 Oscillospiraceae bacterium
ATTTATATATTTTAATAAACTCAAATTTTTGTTTTATTATTTTTTAATATTACTATATATAAAAACAGATTTAAAATATTAAGAATTTTTTAAATTTATGTTAGTAGTTAAATTTTAGGTATTTCTAGTTAAAAATTAACTAATAATCGGTAGGTTTTACGCTATTTTAAAAGCTATTTATCATCACAAAATAGCTTTTAATTTTAATTAATGAAAAATTTAATTGCAGTGTCTATGTCGCCATAGCAATATCCTCGTCTTAAAAGGGAGGATATTAATTTTTTTCTAGATTCATAATCTTTTAACTTTTCTTTATGTTTTTTTGAAATTAAAGTTTTAATCTGTTCAACAAAATCACAATTTAGGTTTAATACAACTTTTTTCGCTATATCTTTATCTATTCCTTTTTTAGTTATTTCTAAAATTGCTAAGTTTTTTCCTTTGTTTTTTTTAAATATCAATTTTTGCGCAAGGTTTGTTGCATATTTAAAATCATCAACAATGCCCCTTTTTTTCATATATTTAATAACATATTTTGCTATTTCTTTTTCGGTGTGTTTTATTAATTTTTTATATAGTTCTTTTTCTGAGTGATCTCTATAATTTAATATATCTTCTGCTTTCTTTCTGGCGAGTTTTATTTTTTTTATTAATTCAAATTTTTTAATATATTCTTCACCATATTCTTTGTTGTTTTCTATTTTTAATTTGTTTAAAGTTTTTTCATGAAAAATTCCAATTTCTTTTCCATCTGCAAAAACTCTATAATATTTTTCTTTTACTTTTTTTATTGTGATAAGCATTAAAAATCTTCTTCATCTGGTGTTATATTTAAATTTTCTTCAAAATTTTCATCAAGCTCTTCTTCTAAAACATCTTCATTTATTTCTTCTTCATTTAAAATTTCTTCTTCTAGTTTTTCGTCATTTGTTTCTTCATTTTTAACACCTTCAAAACTATCGCTGTTTTTAATTTTTTCTTTAACTAGTTCTTCAATTTCAAGGCATATTTCTTTATTGTTTTCTAAAAATATTTTCGCATTTTCTTTTCCTTGCCCTATTTTTTGCCCTTTGTATGAAAACCATGCTCCACTTTTATTTATTATGTCGAACTCTACTGCTATATCTATTATTTCTGTTATATATGAAATTCCAACACCATATATTAAATTGAATTGTGCTTCTTTAAAAGGAGGGGCCACTTTGTTTTTTGTTATTTTGCATCGAACTCTGTTTCCAATAACCTGGCCGTTTTCTTTTATTTGTTCTCCACGACGAACATCAATTCTAACCGATGAGTAGAATTTTAGTGCTCTTCCTCCTGGTGTTGTTTCTGGATTTCCAAACAAAACCCCAATTTTTTCTCTTATTTGATTTATGAAAATTGCAGCACAGTTTGTTTTGCTAATAATTGAAGTTAGCTTTCGCATTGCTTGAGACATAAGTCTTGCTTGAAGCCCTATGTTAGCATCTCCCATTTCTCCTTCTATTTCTGCTTTTGTTGTCATTGCTGCCACTGAATCTAAAATAACAACATCAACAGCTCCAGAACGAACTAAGGTTTCTATTATTTCTAGTGCTTGTTCTCCAGAACCTGGTTGAGAAACTAATAAAGAATCTATATCAACTCCTAAAGTTTTTGCATATTTTGGGTCTAGGGCGTGCTCAACATCAACAAAAGCAACAGTTCCTCCATTTTTTTGAGACTCAGCTGCAACAGACAGTGCAACGGTTGTTTTTCCTGATGATTCTGGACCATATATTTCTGTTATTCTTCCTTTTGGAATTCCTCCAATTCCAAGTGCCATGTTAAGCCCTAAAGAACCAGTTGAAATTGCTTCAACATCTAAAGATTGAGTTGAACCAAGCTTCATTATTGCTCCTTTACCAAAATTTTTTTCTATTTGTTTTAATGCGTTTTCGAGCGCCATTTTCTTTTCTTCGTTGTTTGCCATTTTAACACCACTGTTTTCTTTTAAATTTACCTTTTTAGCCATTTAAAACACCTCTTTCTTATTTTTTTGCAGCCAAAACTCTGTTTTTTCTTGTTAGATCTTTAAAACATTTTATTTCTAAAAAAGAATTTTCAATTAAAATTTTTTCAACAGAGTCTTTTTGTGAATATCCTATTTCAAATATTAAAAAACCTCCTTTTTTTAAAGAGTTTTTCCACATTGAGGAGATTTTTTTGTAGTATGTAAGCCCGTCGTCTCCACCAAAAAGGGAACTTGTTGGTTCAAATTGAACTTCTTTTTGAAGATTTTTCATTTCACTTTTTGTTAGATATGGCGGGTTTGAGATTATTATGTTTATATTATAAAACTTTTTTGCTAGCTTTTCATTTAACACGTCTCCTTTAATTATTTCAACTGTTTTTAAATTTTTCAAATTTTTTTTAGCATATTTTAATGCTTTATTATATTTTTCTACTGCAAATATTGTAACATCTTTTTTATTTTTTGCAATAGCTTTTGCAATACAACCAGAACCTGTTCCTAAATCTAAAACTTTGTCATTTTTTTTTATTAGCTTTAATGCAACTTCAACAACAATTTCTGTGTCTTGGCGTGGAATTAAAACTCCAGGGCCAACTTTAATTGGTAGTCCATAAAATTCCCAATCTTCTATTAAATATTGAATTGGTATGCCTTTTTTTCTTTTTTCTGCTAGTTTTAAGCAAGATTTAACTTGACTTTTTTTTATATCTCTTTTTAAAATCCATTCGGATTTGTTAATTTTTAAAACCTTAGATATTATTAAATCTGCTTCTAGTTTATTGGTTTCTTTTTCTTTTAAAATTTCTTCAATTTGTTTTTTGAGTTTAAATATCATCGATTTTATTTTCGCTTTTTTCTTTTAAAACTTCTTCAACCGAAGCTATTGCAACCTCTATTTGTTTTTCATCTGGTTCTTTTGTTGTTAGACGTTGCAGACAAAGCCCTGGAGCAACCATTATTTTTCCTATTATGTTGTTTTCTTTTCCTGCAAGACGAATAACTTCATATGAAAGCCCTGTCACTAAGGGAAGTGTTGAAAATTTTAAAATTAGTCGAACTAATAAACTATTCCAGGTTAAAAAAGAAAATATGAAAATAGATATAAATAAAACAATAAAAATAAAATTTGTTCCACATCTGGGGTGGAATCTTGTGCATTTTTTAACGTTTTCTACTGTTAGTTTTTCTCCTTTTTCAAAGCATGCAATTGTTTTGTGTTCTGCGCCGTGATATTGAAATGTTCTTTTTATGTCTTTTAGGTTTGAAATTATGAATAGATAAAAAACAAATATGAAAATTTTTATTAATCCTTCGAGTGAAACTTTAAAAAAATTGTTAAATGGAATTATATTTGAAAGTTGTTTAACAAAAAATGATGGCAGATACATAAACAAAACTATTGTTGCAAAAACTCCTAAAATTGCTCCTAAAAAACTAAATACACTAATTATTACATTGTCTTTTTTGTTGTTTTTTTCTTTTTTTTCTTCTTCTTCTTCAATTCCGGCTTTTTGGGCAGATTTTAAAAGGCATTTATATCCTATTATAAAAGAAACAATCATTTCAACAACTCCACGGAATATTGGAATTTTTGAATACCATTTTATTTTTTCTAAAAAGTTTATATTAAATTTTTCTTTATCTATATTTCCATCGGGGAGGCGAACTGCCATAGCAATTGTGTTTTTTTTTCGCATCATAACCCCTTCAATTAGAGCTTGGCCACCTATTCTAATTTTTTGTTCTTTGTTTTTCATATCTAAACTCCTATTTAATCTTTTGGTTTATATTAAAGGATTTTTAATCTACTACAAAGTTTAGCATATTTTTTTTAATTTGTATATATTTTTTGTTGGAAATATTTTTTATTAAAATTTTTTTAATAAAAGGTTTAATGGGTGGCAGGAATTGTATTAATTTTTAATGTTTTGATATTTTATATTTGTTTAATTTTAAAAATGAAAAGATTTTAGTTTGGGTTATATTATGTAGTTAGGTTAAATTTTTAAAAATAAAAACTATTTGTAAATATTAAATTCAATTGTAACCGTTGTTCCTTTTCCTTTTATGCTTTCAAATTTTATTGTTCCATCGTGCTGTTCAACAATTTCTTTAACTATTGAAAGACCAATTCCTGAGCCTTTTTTGGTTAGGTTAGATTTGAAAAATTTTTCTGTTATGTGCGATAGATCTTTTTCGGATATTCCGCATCCTGTGTCTTTTACTACAACTGTTGCTTTTTCTTCTGTTGCTGTTGCATCTATTGTTATTTTGTCTCCTGGTTCTGAATATTTAATAGCATTGTCTATTATGTTTATGAAAATTTGGCGTATTCTGTTTTTATCACCAAAAATTATTGGAACTGCTTTTTGTTCATTATATTTTAAAGTTTTTCCTTCTTTTAAAGCAACATCAGAATACATTAAAACTGCTTCTTCTAGTTCTGCAAAAAGGTCCATTTTGTCTTTTTTTAAAATGAAATGTCCGTTTTGCATCTTAGAAAAATCTAAAAGTTCTTCAACCATTCCTGCTAGTCTCATAACTTCTTTTGATATAACAACCATACCTTTGCTAAAAATTTCTTCGTTGTTGTCTTTTGTATTTAAAATTGTTTCACTCCAACCTTGAATTGCTGTTAGTGGTGTTCTTAATTCATGCGAAACAGATGAAATAAACTCGTTTTTTAAATATTCGGATGTGCTTATTTCGTTAGCCATAAAATTTATTGAATTAGAAAGTTCTTCGATTTCATAGTGGTAGTCTTTTTTAATTCTATATTTTAAATTACCATCTGCAATTTCTTTAATAGCAAGATTAATTTCACGAACAGGGTCAACAAAATATTTTATAAAGAAAACCCCAGATATTGCAATTAAAAATAATATTATTAATGTTAAAATTAAAGAAATCATCATAATATTTCTAATCACTATTTTGATATTTTTTAGGGATGATATATATGCTATAGCTGCTATTTTGTTGTTTATTATTGGTATTTTTACTGTGTATGTTAAAAGTTCTTCGTTTTTGTCTTTTAGGTTTATTTTTTCGAATTGTTTTTCTTCTAGGGCGTTTTTTAAAAGTTCTTTAAACATATCTTTTTCGTCAATAGAAAGTTTTTGAGATGTTGCAATAGCTTCTCCTTTTATGTTTAATCCAATAACCATTATATTTTCATAATTTGTGAAATTTTCAATTAAGCTTTTTATTTTTTTTGATCCTGTATCGGAATTTTCTTTAATAACTGAATTTATTGCGTTATTTAAATCTGTTGAGTTTAGTTTAATAGATTCTTTTGCGTAGTTATTGAAATATTGATGAACTGTTATGAAAATTATTATGTTTGTTATTGCAAGAATTATTGTTATTATTCCTATAAAGTTAATAACCCACTTATATGTAATGCTTTTAAATTTCAATGAAACCACCTTTTATTTTGTTTTAATTATTAATAATTAAATTATATCAGAATTTTTAATTTAAATATAGTTTAAATAATTTGTTGTATTATTACTTTAATTTTAAAGTTAATATATATTTTAAAAAATATTAGAGATAATATTTTTACTACTGATTGATGATTAAAATTTTTAGAGTAAAAATTATTTTTTATATTGAATTAATTATATATGCTTAAAAAAATTTATTTTGATATGCAAAATTTTTTTGTTAATAAATAGTTCAAAATGTGAATTATATTTTAAATTATTGCTATTGGTTTAGAAATATTTTGTAGGAATTTATTTTAATTAACATAAATTGAGAATATAATTTTTATAATATTAAATTTTGTTTTTATTTTTAGAGATTACTAAATATAATTATTATTAGGTTTACTAAATAGTTTATTAAAAATTATTATGGTATTTTAAATATTAAAAAGTGTTATTTAAATTTTAATTTTTTTGTTTTTAAATTAGTTAAGTATAAACAAAATAATTTAGTTATAAATTAAATTATAACTTTTAATAAATTTACTAAATAGTTTATTAAAAATTATTATGGTATTTTGAATATTAAAAAGCGTTATTTAAATTTTAGTTTTTTTGTTTTTAAATTAGTTAAGTATAAACAAAATAATTTAGTTATAAATCAAATTATAATTATTAATAAATTTACGAAATAGTTTATTAAAAATTATTATGGTATTTTAAATATTAAAAAGGTTATTTAAATTTTAATTTTTTTGTTTTTAAATTAGTTAAGTATATAATAAAATAATTTAGTTATAAATTAACTTTTGTTTTTATTTTTAGAGATTGTTTAATACAATTATTTTTTAATAAATACTAATATTAGTTTTTAAATTTTAATTATATATTTAATTTGATATTAAATGAAATTAATAACATT
Organism: Oscillospiraceae bacterium; assembly: GCA_902772105.1. Lineage (GTDB taxonomy): Bacteria > Bacillota > Clostridia > Oscillospirales > Ruminococcaceae > RUG12519. The sequence continues at coordinate 6,350 of CACXZI010000024.1, forward strand.
TTTATTTTTAAAATATTATTAATGCTATTATATATTTTATTATTATGTTTTTTTATAAACTATTTTGATTATTTCAAGATTTTAATTAAAAAATATTGAAATTTTGCATAGAATTAAGCATTTTTACTAGAATTTAAATGTTCTAAATATTATTCAGATTTTAATTTTAAACATATTAAGTATTAATAGTTTTAGCATATCATATTTTTATAAACTATTAATTTTAATGTGTGTCTAAATCCCATTTATATCCATATCCCCAAATTGTTTGAATATAGCCTGGTTTTGAAGGGTCTTCTTCAATTTTCATTCTAAGCCTTCTAACGTTAACATCAACAATTTTAGAGTCTCCAAAATATTCTTCTCCCCAAATTTTCCTAAGAATCCAAATTTTTTCTATTGAAACATTTGGTTTTTCTAAAAATATTTGCATTAGCTGAAATTCAACATGGGTTAATTCAATTGTTTTGTCGTTTTTTAAAAGAGTTCTTGTTTTTGTGTTGAATTTAAATGGGCCTGATCTTATTATGTTGTTTTCTGTTGGTTTTGTTTCTGTCATTGTAACTCTTCTATATATGGCATCAACTCTTGCTGTTAGTTCGGATGGCGAAAATGGTTTTGATATGTAGTCATCTGCTCCTGTCATTAACCCTCTTACCTTATCCATTTCCTGAGTTTTTGCGGTTAGCATAATAATGCCTAAATTTTTATTTTTGGCTCTTATTTGTTTTAAAACTTCAAATCCGTCGATTCCAGGAAGCATCACATCTAAAATTATTATATCAAAATTGTGTTCTCCTTCTTCAAATGTTTTTAATGCATCTTCTCCGCTTCCAACATCAACAACAAAATAGCCGGATCTTTCTAGGTTTATTTTTATAAATTCTCTTATTGCGTCTTCATCTTCGCATATTAAAATTTGTTTCATTTGTTTCCTCCAATTTTTTTAATCTATTGTGAAAAAAAGGTCTTTTAGCTGTTTTCTTGTTAGTTTATATTCTGGTTTATCTAATTTAGCATTTTCATACACATTTGCATAATACACTAAATTGTCTTTTTTTGCTAACACGAAGTAATCGTTATTTTTTTTGTTTTCGTTTGAAATATAATCAACACTAATAGAAAGAAATTTTTGTGAATCTTTTTCTAGTGAACCATCCCATAAGAAAAAATCTATATCTTGGTTGTCGTTTTTATATTTTGCTGTGAAATCTATATAGTTCCAATCTTTTGGAAATTTTATTCCGTATTTGTGGTTGAAATTTATGTATGATCTGTCGATTTCATCATTTTTACTGTAATAACTTAAAATCATATACCAATTTCGAATTGTGCTTTTTTGTTTTTCTGCTTTATCTATTTTTAATATTTCGTATAAACATGGTTGTTTTAAACTTAAATTTTCATAGTTGGGTTTTAGATTTATTGACCAGTTATAACCTTGTAAATTGGTGCATACAACATATTTTAATTTATTATTTTTATCTATATCTAAAAGAGAAACTGAAGAAGGGGTTGTGGTGTTTGAAATATAAAGTCCATTAAAAGAATTGTTTTTATAAAATATTGAATAAAGATTTTTAACGCCAGGTTCTTCTTTACGTGGAAAAGCTAAAAATAAAGCCGGAGCATCTAAAGTTTTCGTGTTGAATATTTCACAAACAGGATTTTTAAGGTCGATATAATTACCATTAGCATATGATTCTAAATAATCTGTTACTTTAATTTTATTTTTATGCAGATTAATAAATAAATATATAGCTTTTCCTAAAAATATGTTCTTTTTTTCAGGATTTTTATTTTCTTCTTTTGATTCTTTTTCATAAGAGTTTATTTCGTTTTCAAGGTCTTTTGTTATTTCAACATTTTTGTTTTCTTTCATTTTTGATAGTGACACATAGTCAACAAGTGCTATTAAGGTTTTATCTTCTCCATTTTGTTTATCAAAAAGGTTTATATAGTTATATGTGTTAGAAAAAATTTTGTTTATGTTTTTGCCTTCAACATTAAATATTGTGTATATTTTTTCTTTGTTTTTTTTAGTTCCAACAATCAAAAATTCTGAATTTTCTTCTTTATTTTTTGTTGTTAAAACGCCTAAAAGTTTAACATTTCCTAGTGGAATGTCTAAAACATACTTCCAGGTTGAATCTGTTTTATTAAAAAGAGCCATTTTTAAATTACTTTTTTCTTTTGTGGTGTAGAACAAAACAGCAGAATTTTTATTGTTTAAAAAGGTTACGGCAGATTTTTTAGATTCCGGAATATCTAAAAACAAGCTAGAATTAGAATAAATTGAATTTTTAAGAGTTTTATATATTAAATATTCTTCGTTTTCAAAGACTGGGGCTTTTAAAAGGCTGCTGTCTGTTGTTAGTGAACAGCCTGTTAAATAAAATATAGGAAAACAAAACGAAAATATTAGTAATATTAATTTTTTTATTGATTTTTCTCCTTTCAAAAAATATATAAAAACGTAGAATCATTATATCATAACTACTTAAATTTTTCAATTTTTTATTTAATTTGACGATTTTAAATATATTTAAAGGCAAGAATAGGTGTATAAATTTTATAAAAAGGCAAAATATTTTTGTAATATTATTTGTATAAATTAAGCATATGAATCTTGTGTTATTTTAAAGATAATATTACAATTTAGTTCAATTAAAACAAGAATAGATATAAAAATATGTTATTATTTAATTTGAAAAATATTGGTATGATTTTTTTATAAAATATTTAAAAGAGGTTTAATTTATATTTGCATTTGAAAACATGAAATTATTAAATTATAAATTATTTTTTATATTACTAAATTTTTAATTGTTTAAATTTGTTTTAGTAAGCTTTTTTATATTTTGATTTAAAGTTATTAAATAAATTTTATTAGAGTTTAATATAATATTTTAAAATTTATAAATTATTTATTAGTTTAAAAAGTTATTGTTAGTTACAAAGTGTTTTATAATTATTAAAATTTTAGTTTGTTAAATTTATGTTTTTTATATTTTATTTTTATGTTTTAATTTTTATAGATTTATTTATGAAAAATTGTGTAATAAATCATATATAGAAATTTTGGTTTGTTAAATTAAACATATGAATTTTGTGTTATTTTAAAAATAATATTTACAATTTAGTTTAATTAAAATAAGAATAGATTTTAAAAAATATGTTATTATTTAACATTAAATAAAACAGCGTTGTTTTGTTTTTATGTTGATTAATTAATATGTAGTTTAGTATTGTGATTATTTTTAAGGTTTATAAGTTTATTATAATTTAAAATTTATTTTAGAATAAATAAAAAGATAAATATTTTTTATTGAAATCTTAATATATCTATGTTTAATTAAAAAAATGAATGTTGTGGACTTTCTAAAGTTAATAATTATTAATTTTAAGTTAGTTTTTATATAATTAAATTTTATGTTTTATTTAGATTATAATTTAAAATTAATAAATTAAAAATATTTTTATATTATATATGTTATTATATAAATTTTGTTTACTATAAAATATAGTGTTTTCTATTTTTATTCAAAATTTCTTTACTTTAAAATTTCTAGTGTTAAAATAAAATAAAAAGGTTAATTTTGGAGGTTTTTTTGAAAAAGATAGTTTTAATAACAGGGGCAGCCAAAGGAATTGGAGCAGCATGCTGCAAAGTTTTTTCTAAGGATTCTTATTTTGTTTTGATGCATTATTTTAAAAGTGAAGAAAAAGCCATAAAACTTTGCAGTGAAATAAAAAATTTTGGAGGGGAGTGCGAAATTTTAAAGGCAGATCTTTCAAAAGAAGAAGAAGTTGAAAAAATGTTTTTTAAAATAGAAAAAAATTATGGTTTTGTTGATGTTTTAATTAATAATGCTGCAGTTGCTCAACAAAAGCTTTTTTTAGACACTTCTTTAAAAGATTGGAGCGAAATTTTTAGTGTTAATCTTTTTAGTATGTTTTTTTGTTGTAAAAAAATTTTGCCCAATATGATAAAATACAAAAAAGGCAAAATAATTAATATTTCTTCTGTTTGGGGCGAGGTTGGAGCTAGTATGGAAACCATCTATTCTTCTTCTAAAGCGGCTGTTATCGGGTTTACCAAAGCTTTAGCAAAAGAGGTTGCTTTAAGTGGTGTTAATGTAAATGCTATAGCTCCAGGAGTTGTTAAAACAGATATGTTAAATGGTCTAAATGAAGAGGAAATAACACTTTTAAAAGAACAAATCCCGTCCGGAATAATAGGAGATCCTTTAGACGTTGCAAATGTTGCTTTATTTTTAGCAGATGAAAAATCTTCATATATCAATGGAGAAATTATAGATGTTGGTAGTGGGTTTTGTAGATAGAAGAATTTATTTTTTTTTTGTATTATTTTTATTATTTTGTTTTTTTTGTTGGTTGGTTTTATTTTTTGAATTTGTTTTTTCTTTTTTTGGATCTTCTTTATTTAAAATTTTTGCTGTACTTTTTTTATAGATTTTCATCATTTCATCTGCATATTTTTTAAAATTTTTTTCAATGAATTGCATATCCATAAGATGGTTCCTCCAAATTTATATTATAAAATTAAATTTTTTAATAGATTTAGAATAATATCTGTGTTATTATATTAAATATAAATAATTTTTGTTAAACAGTTTGAGGAAGATTTACATGCTAAAATTTAGTGTTTTTTTGAACGAAAAAGATGTTAAGAGGTTTATTATATATAATATGGGAATTTTTAAAATAAAATTCGTTTTATTTTTTATAATTTGTCTTTTTGGTCCATTATTTTTTTATTTAAACCTTTTATTTTTTCAGGTGACTTTATTTTATCTTTTGGGTTTTTTAGTGTTTTTTGGTTTCTTGGTTTTTAATATTTTTAGATTACATAAATCTTTTAGGAATATGTTTAACAAAAGTTTAGATATAATTGAAAAGGAAAGGAATTTTTTTGTTGATGAACGTTCTTTAAATATAATTTATGATAAAGATTCTAGCCTTTGTGGAAGATATTTTTTTTATGATTTAAAAAAATATAAAATTTTTAAAGATATTTTGGTTTTATATTTTTCTGAAAAAAAATACATAATAATTCCTTTAAAATTTTTAAAAGAGGAAGAAAAGAGTGTGTTTTTAAAAATATTAGATAAAAATTTAAATTGGAGGGAAGTTTGTGAATAGTTTAGTGGACCTTAACGATTTTTCTTTGGATGAAATAGAAAAAATTTTAGAAAAAGCTTTTGAGATTAAAAATTGCCCCGAAAGGTTTAAAAACGCTATGGAAGGAAAGATTTTGGCAACTCTTTTTTTTGAACCATCAACCAGAACTCAATTTTCTTTTCAAACTGCTATGTATCGCTTAGGTGGGCACACAATTGGATTTTCAAATTCACTTAATTCATCTGTTTCAAAAGGGGAAGATTTAAAAGATACAATAAAAATTGTTAGTGGATATGCTGATATTATAGTTATAAGGCATCCATTAGAAGGGGCTGCAATGCTTGCATCTTTGTTTTCAAGTTGCAGTGTTGTTAATGCAGGAGATGGAGGGCACTTGCACCCAACTCAAACTTTAACAGATATATTCACTATTTTGGAATATAAAAGGCAGCTTTTTAATTTAACAATTGGAGTTTGTGGAGATTTAAAATATAGCAGAACTGTTAATTCTTTGGTGGAATTTTTAAACCGATTTAAAGATAACAAATTTGTTTTAATTTCTAATGAAGACTTTAAATTATCTGGCGCTTTAAAAGAAAATATAGAGAAAAAGGGCAACACATTTATTGAAAGCAGTTCTTTAAAAGATTCTATTAAAGATTTAGATGTTTTATATATGACGCGTATGCAAAAAGAAAGATTTGAACAAAATCAAAACAAAAAAGAAGATTTGATTTTGTTGAACGAAGAAATTTTAAAATTTGCAAAAAGCGATTTAGCTATTATGCATCCACTTCCTAGAACAAAAGAAATAGATTCTCTTGTTGACAAAGATAAAAGAGCAATATATTTTGATCAGGCTCTTAATGGAGTTTATGTTCGAATGGCTTTAATATTATATCTCTTGGAAGAAGAAAAAGAAAAAAAGGAAATGAAAGAAAAAAAAGAATTTGTTTGTGAAAACAAAAATTGCATAACAAAAACCGAGCAATATTTGCCTAAATATTTTAGAGAAGATGAAAATGGAGTTTTTTGTGAATATTGCGGAAAAATGGTTAATTAAAAAGTTTTTTTAGTTGTTTTTTGTTGTGTTCTTTTGTGGAAATTATTATGTCATCTCCTGTTTTTAAAACTGTGTTACCACTAGGAACAATAGATTTTTTATTTCTTGTTATTGCAACAACTAATGTGTCTTTTGGCCAGTTTATGTCGGATATTTTTTTATCTTTCATTGTGCTTTCTTCTGAAACCAAAAATTCAACGATTGAGGTGTCTCCCATTGTAAAATGAGTCATGAAGTGATAGTCTATTGCATTTAGCTGTTGTGTTATTATGTTTGAAAGTGTATCTGTGTTTGAAACCACTATGTCTGCGGCGTAATTTTTAATTGCTTCTAAATTTTTTGGGTTGTTTATTTTTGCTATTGTTGTTTTAATTTTAAATTTGTTTTTTGCAATTTGGCAACAAATAAAATTGTCTTCGTCTTTTCCGGTTAGAGCAACTAAAATATCTGCAGATTTTGCATTTGCTTTTTCTAGAGTTATTATGTTAGATCCATCTCCGTTTATTATTGGAATATCTAATTTGTTTGCGGTTATAACAGAGCGAAATTGGTCTTTTTCAATTATTTTAACTCTGTGGTTTGTTGTTGTTATTAAAGTTTTTGCAAGATAATATCCAATGCTTCCAGCACCAACTATTATTACGGTCATTTTTTCTCCTTTTTAGTTTAAAATTGTTGTGTATATTAATTTAAATGTTTTTTCTATTTTTGTGTTTTCATTATCTTTTGTATATAGTGTTAAAATGTCTTTTTCATTTAGAAATCCAACTAATTTATGGTCGTTTAAAAATTCAACATTTAAAAGGGTTTTTCCTTTCATCCATTTTTCATAGGAAACCGTTGTTATGTTTAAAGAAGATTTTCCGCAGTTTACTATTCTATCTATTTCTTTGTTAAAAATTTTTGAGTATATTGCTTCAAAAACAATTGAAGTTGGAGAAATTGTTAAAAGCCCCATTTCTTTGTAGAATTTGCATTTTATTGGGTCTAGAACTCTTACGAAAACATTTTCGATTTTAAAAATATTTTTAACTATTTGAGCTGCCATTATGTTTGCGTTGTCGCTTTCTGTTGCACATATAACATAGTCGCATCCTTCAATTCCGGCAGACTTCATAACATCAGCATCTATTGGGCTTCCTGGAATAGAGACCCCATCAAAATCATCACTAAGATTTGAGAGCAAAGCTTGTTCAGAACCAATTATTGATATATCATGGTTTTGGGAATCTAAAATATTTGCAAGTCTTGCTCCTAGTTGACCACAACCAATTATTAAAATATTCATAATTTTTCACCATATTAAGTTTAGTTTTTTATTCATGTTAATATTTTATTGTTTATTTGTCAAATATATATTTTGTATACATATAAAATTAATAAAAGAAAGGAAATTTAAAAGTGCAACGTTTTTTTATGGATGTTAAAGACCAAAATTATATAATTTTAGACAAAGAAGATAGCAATCATGTTGTAAAATCTTTAAGGATGAAGGTTGGAGAAAATTTATGCATTTGTGACGCTAAACAAAATGATTATCTTTGTGCTATTGAAAAAATTAATAATGGAGAAGTTTTTTTAAAGGTTTTAGAAAAAAAGAAAAACGAAACAGAGCCAACAATTAATCTACACCTTTTTCAAGCTGTTCCAAAGTTAAATAAATTAGAATTTATATTGCAAAAGGCAGTTGAGTTAGGAGTAACAAAAATAACTCCTGTTTTAACTAGGAATTGTGTTGCAACAATAACAGATAAAAATATAGATAAAAAAACTAAAAGATTAGAAAAAATTGCAAAACAGGCTGCGTGCCAGAGTCAACGAGGAGTTTTGCCAAAAGTTTTTTCTGTATTGAATTTTAAAGAAGCAATTGAAGAACTTAAAAAAAAAGATTTAAAAATTTTGTTCTATGAATATGCTAAAGAATCTTTGAATAATATTGAATTAAAAGAAAAAAAAGAAGTTGGAATATTAATAGGAAGTGAAGGTGGGTTCACAGAACAAGAGGTTTTATATGCAAAAGAACAAGGAGTTTTAATTAAAGGTTTGGGGAAAAGGATTTTGCGCTGTGAAACAGCTCCTATTTGTGCTGCTAGCATCATAATGTATTTAACTGGTAATTTATAAAAATTTTGTATTGGAGGATTTTAATTTGAAGAGAAATTTTTTTACTTTTATTATAGCATTTTTAACTGTTTTTTTTGGAATTTTTGTTGCTATTTCTATGTTTGTTAAAAAGATTAGTTTTAAAGGCTTTAAGTCTTTTGAAGATGATGAAGAAATAAAAGAAAAAGAAAAATTAGAAGATGAAATAATATCTGAAAATAGCAAAGAATGGGAAGTTTTTAGTTTAGAATAGAATTTTTATTTTGTTTAAATTTTTTAATTTATCTTGACATTTAAACTAATAAAAAGTATACTGTTTTTAGTTTTAATCTTTAAATTTTTGATTAAATTTTTGATTTTTTAAACAATTTTTTGTTGTTTTGTATATATTTTTTATATTTAGAATTTATTTTTATTATCGGTTATTGCTGATGATTTTAGAGTTTTTTTGTTTTTAAAAATGTTAAAAAGGAGTGGTTCAATAGATTTTTAATTTAGTCAAATAAATAATTTTAAAGGGGAAAAATATTGTGAATGAGAAAAAAGATGGTGTTAATAAAGAATTAAAAAAGACTAAAAAAATGAAGGATGATGTTAGCAAAATTAAAAATAATAAAGAATTAGTGAAACAACAAATAAAACATAAGAATTCTTTAGTTGTTTCGAAAAATTTAAATAAACAAAAAAGTGTTAATAATGTTAATAAAAAAGTTTTAAAACCCGTGCAACCACAAGTAAAAAAGTTTAGGCCTGCTAACAATAATATTTCTCGTGCAGGAGCAAGTGTTAGAATTGTTCATCTTGGAGGGCTTGATGAAATAGGAAAAAACATGATATGCTTTGAATGCGGGAAAGATATGATTATTGTCGATTGTGGTATGGGGTTTCCTGATGTTGATATGCTTGGTGTTGACATTGTTTTGCCTGATTATAGCTATGTTGAAAAAAATATAGAAAAATTAAGAGGTCTTGTTATAACTCACGGGCATGAAGACCACATTGGTGGTGTGCCGTTTTTTTTGAAAAAATTTAACGTTCCGGTTTATGGAACTCGGCTTACAATTGGTTTAATTGAAGAAAAGTTAAAAGAACATGGTTTATTAAAGTCTGCTAAGTTAAATGTATGCACAGCGAGAAAAATTTTTAAGCTTGGTTGTTTTTCGGTTGAGATGATTAATGTTAACCACTCTATTCCAGATTCTGTTGGGATAGCTCTTCACACTCCTGCTGGAGTTATTGTTCACACTGGGGATTTTAAAATTGATTATAGCCCAATTAGTGGGCCGGTTATTGATTTAGCAAGGTTTTCAGAGCTTGGAAGCAAAGGTGTTTTGCTGTTGATGACAGATTCAACAAATGCAGAAAGGCCAGGGCACACAATGCCAGAGCGTCAGGTTGGGGAATCTTTTCAAAAACTTTTTGGTGAAGCGGCAAATAGAAGAATTGTTATTGCTTCTTTTTCTTCAAATATACACAGGATTCAACAGATAATTGATAATGCTGTTAAATATAAAAGACATGTTGCTGTTTCTGGGAGGAGTATGGAAAATGTTGTTGCTAAAGCAATTGAACTTTCATATTTAACAGTTCCAGATGGGTTAATTGTTCCTATGGATTCTATTGCTAAATATCCAAAAGATAAAATAATAATAATAACAACAGGAAGCCAAGGAGAGCCTATGAGTGCTCTTTCTAGAATGGCAAATGGAATGCATAAAAATGTTTCTATTACTAGTGAAGATTTTATAATAATTTCTGCTTCACCTATTCCGGGGAATGAAAAGTTGGTTACAAAGGTTGTTAACGATTTGATGAAACTTGGGGCAAAGGTTATATATGAAAAGATGTATGATGTTCATACGTCAGGACATGCCTGCCAAAACGAATTAAAAACTATTTTGTTGTTGGTTAAGCCAAAATATTTTATGCCTGTTCATGGGGAATATAAACATCTAAAAGCCAATGCTGATCTTGCTATTTCGCTTGGTATTCCAGAAAAAAACATAATAATAAGGGATATTGGGAATGTTGTTGAAGTTGGGCCAAGAGGGCTTCACTATAGAGAAAACGTTCCTGTTGGTTGTGTTTTTGTTGATGGATTGGGTGTTGGAGATGTTGGAGCTGTTGTTTTAAGAGATCGTAAAATTTTAGGTGAAGATGGAATAATTATTGTTAGTTTTGTTGTTGAAGAAGAAACAAAACAAATTATTGGTGGGCCTAATTTAATAACAAGAGGGTTTGTTTATGTTAAAGGTGCTGAAGAGCTTTTAAACGATATTAAAGGTGCTATTAGAAAAATTTTGAATAAACAACTTGAAAAAAATCCTACTGATTTTAGCGTTTTGAAAAGTAAACTTAGAGATGATTTGTCTAGTTTTATCTATAAAAAAACTCGTAGAAATCCTATGATTTTGCCGATTATGATGGAAGTTTAAGGTTTTAGTGTATGTTTTATAAAAAATATAAAAAAATAGATGGAATAATAGCTAATAATAAAAAATTTTTAAAAAACTGTTTTGATAAAAAATTTTTGATTATGTTAAAGGTTTGTTTTGTTTTTTTTACATTGCTTTTTTCTGCTTTGTTTTTTATAGCTTCTTTATATAGTTTTAAGATTTTTTTGGTTTTGTTGCCGTTTGTTTTTATTTTTTATTTTTACTTGCTTTTTATTTTTTTTAAATTTTTGGAGAAAAAAGATGTTGTTTTAAAGCAGCTTTATTTTGATTTTAAACTTGAAGGAAAGAATGATTTTAAAAAGCTTTTGGTTCCTGTTGTTGTTTGTTCTAAAGAAGGATTTATTTTGTGGGAAAATGATTGTTTTAGGAATATTATGGGAGGAAGAAGTTTAGTTGGAGAAAATTTTAAAAATATTTTAAAAAAGCAGCTGAGCGAATTTTCTTACGATAAACCAGAAAGTGTTTTTATTGAAGATAAATGTTTTAGAGTTTTTTCTAAATATTTAGAAACTTCTTCAACTTATGTTTTATATTTTGAGGATATTAGTTTATATATATCTTTAAGGGAAGAATATAGATTATCAAAGCCGTGTGTTTTTTATATTATTGTTGATAATTATAAAGAAATTTTGGCAAATAGAAAAGATAGTGAAAAGTCTGTTTTAATTGGTGAAATAGATAATGTTATTGAAGAGTTTGTTGATTCATATATGGGGTTTATGCAAAAGTTAAGAGAAAATGAATTTTTGGTTGTTTTAGAGGTGAGACATCTAAAAAGCATATGTAAAAATAAATTTAGCATATTAAAAAGCGTTCGAGATATTATGGGGGATGAAAATTTTTGTTTAACTTTGTCTATTGGGGTTGGAGCATATGCATCTAGTTTGAATGAATGTGCTAAATTTTCTTTGCAGGCATTAGATATGGCATTAGGAAGAGGAGGAGATCAGGCAGCAATTAAAACGCCTAATAATTTTGAGTTTTTTGGTGGAACTTCTAAAGGAGTTGAAAAAAACACAAGAGTTCGAGCAAGGGTTATTGCAAAGGCTCTTTCAAAGCTTATTTTTGATGCTGATAATGTTATTTTGATGGGGCATAAATTTGGAGATTTAGATAGTGTTGGGTCTGCTATTGGGCTTGCTAGTGTTATTAGGAAGATGGGGAAAAAAAGCTATATTGTTGCTGATTATTCTAAAAGTTTAGCAAAATCTTTAATAGATAGTTTTAAAAAACAAGGATTTTCAGACGTTATAGTTAATGAAAAAGCTGCAATTGAACTTTTAAAATTTAACACACTTTTAATTATTGTAGATACACATAACCCTAAATTTATTGAGTCTTATGAATTATATGAAAACTGTAAGAATGTTGTTGTTATAGATCATCATAGAAAAATGGTTGATGCTATTAGTGATGCTGTTATTTTTTATCATGAACCATATGCTTCTTCAACATCTGAGCTTGTTTGTGAGTTGATTCAATATTTTGGTGAGCAATATAAACTTTCTTCAAAAGAAGCTGAAGCTTTGCTTTGTGGAATTATGCTAGACACCAAAAATTTCACCGTTAAGGTTGGGGTTAGAACATTTGAAGCAGCAGCATATTTAAGAAGAATTGGAGCAGACACTGTTGCTGTTAAAAAGTTTTTTTCCAGCAGCATAGAGCTATATACAAAAAGAACAAAAATTGTTACAAATGCTAAGATATATAAAAACTGCGCTATTTCAACAACAGATTTAGAAACAAAAGATGTTAGGTTAATTTGTCCTCAAGCTGCAGATGAACTTTTAAAAATTGAAGATATTGAAGCTTCTTTTGTTATTTATAGCTTAGATGGCGTTGTTAACATAACTTCTAGATCTTTAGGAAAATTTAATGTTCAGGTTATTATGGAATATTTAGGAGGGGGAGGGCATCAACTTCAAGCTGCATGCCAAATTAAAGGGACAACAATTGAAGAAGCAAAAGAGTGATTTTAGTGATAGAGAAGAAAAAAGCGTTATGTTTATGTTTTAAAACTTATTGAGTTATATGATAAAAGGGGAGAAAAAGTTAAATTTTGCCCTGGAGAGTTTATAAAGGTGAGTTGAATTGTTGCTCATGAGACTGATAAAAGAAAAGGTGGAGGCATGGCATATATAACAGATTTATATTTAAAAGGAATAAGAAAAGGGAATGTAGGAATTGATAAGATATATAAAAGTGCTATTTTTATATTTGATGTTTTTCGATATATTTAAAAGTATATGATGTTAAAATAGTTAGTGAAGAAGCTTGTTATGAACTTTTAAAAATTAAAGATATTGAAGCTTCTTTTGTTATTTATAGTTTAGATGGTTTTGTTAACATAACTTCTAGATCTTTAGGGAAATTTAATGTTCAGGTTATTATGGAATATTTAGGAGGGGGAGGGCATCAACTTCAAGCTGCATGCCAAATTAAAGGGACAACAATTGAAGAAGCAAAAGTTGAATGTATAATTAAAATATTAAAGTTTTGGAGGGTTTAAAATGAATGTTTATTTATTGCAGGATATTTTAGGAAAAGGAAAAAAAGGAGAAATAGTTAAGGTTAGTGATGGATATGCTAAAAATTTTTTAATACCTAAAAAGATGGCAGTTGCGGTGACTAATGAAATTTTAGCAGAAAAGAAAACAAAAGATGAAGCAAATTCATATCACAAAGAGCAAGATTTAATAAAAGCAAAAGAAACAGCAAAGTTTTTAGACAATAAAACGGTTAAAATATCTGCAAAAGCAGGAGCAAATGGAAAACTTTTTGGGGCTATAACAACAAAAGAAATTGCAGAACTAATTGAAAAAACTTATGATGTTAAAATAGATAAAAGAAAAATTGAATCGCAAGAAATCAAAACATTTGGGCAGTTTTTAATAAAGCTAAAAATTGCTGTTGGTGTTGTTGCTAATATGAAGGTTTTTGTTGCTGAGGAGTCTTAATTAAAGTTTTTGTTGGCGGGTGAATTTTAATTGCAGGATAATTATGATTTTGAAGAGCTCCCATTTTCAGCTGAAGCTGAACAAAGTGTTTTAGGAGCGCTTTTGTTAGACCCTAGTGTTATATCAAAAGCTTTGTTATATTTGGATTCTGATTCTTTTTATCAGGAGGTTAATGGAAGGCTTTTTTCAATTTTGGTTGGTTTTTTCACTTCTGGAGAAAGAATAGATTTTATAACCGTTTTAGATGCTGCTATTTTAGATGGAATTTTTAGTTCGAAAGAAGAGGCAAAGGAATATTTAAAAGATTTGATGGATATGGTGCCTTCTATTTCGAATTTGGAGAGCTATTGCAAAATTGTTAAAGAAAAAAAAGATCTTCGAAGTCTTATTTTGGCTGCAAGAAAAATTATAGATATGGCGGTTATGTCTGAATCGGATGCTCATGATATTTTAGATTTAGCAGAACAAGAAATTGTTGAAATACGAGATGGTAAGAAAAACAATAAACTTATTGCAATTGATGAAGTTATTGAAAAGGAGTTTGAACATTTAGATAAAATTGCAAAAGGGCAGGTTGCAGTTAGTTTATCTTCAGGATATTTAGAGTTGGATGCAATTTTAAATGGACTAAACCCGTCAGATTTAATTATTTTAGCAGCAAGGCCTGCTATGGGAAAAACGAGTTTTGTTTTAAATATAGCAACAAGGGTTGCAAAACAAAGCAAAAAAAAGGTTGTTATATTTTCTTTGGAGATGTCTATGCAGCAACTTGTTGAAAGAATGCTTTCTTTTGAATGTTCTATTTTGTCTAACAAAATACATAAAGGAGATATTAAAGGAGACGAATGGGCTTTATTAATTGAAGGAGCTCAAAATCTTTCGAGTTGCAATATTCTTTTTGATGATTCACCAAATTTAACGGTTCCTGAAATGAAGGCAAAACTAAGAAGAGTTAAAGATTTAGGGCTTGTTGTTATAGATTATTTGCAGCTTATGAGCACTGGAAAAAGAGAAGGTAACAGAGTTCAAGAAATTTCGGAAATAACTAGAACTTTAAAGGTTATGGCAAAGGAGCTTGATGTTCCTGTTATTACAATATCTCAGTTGGCAAGAGGGCCGGATGCAAGGCAAGATCATAGACCAATTTTGTCGGACCTTAGAGAGTCGGGTTCTATTGAGCAGGATGCTGATATTGTTATGTTTTTATATAGAGATGAATATTATAACCCAGAAGAAGCAAAACCCGGAATTGCTGAATGTATTATTGCAAAAAATAGGCATGGAGAAACAGGGACATTTGAGTTAGGATGGGATGGAAAATTCACAAGATTTATAGGGCTTGACAAATATCATAATGAAAATTAGCTTGTTTTATAAATTTTTAGATATAAAGTTTCATAATAAATGTTTTTTATGGTAAATATTAAAATAAATAAAATTAATTTAGTTTTTTGGTTTTTCAAAAATTTTCTATGTGTATTTTTATAGTAAGTTTTATAATAATTTTTTGTTATTTTTTATATGAATTAAGTTTAATTTTAAAGTAATGATTAGCAAAATTAAAATAGAATGATTAGAAGATACAATTTTGAAAGAAAAATTAGTTGTATGGTAAGAATTATTTAAAAATCTTTATGAAAAAATTGACGGATGTTATTTATAAATATATTAAATTTGACGAAGATTTAAAAAAGGAATATAGGAAAAACATTTGAAAATTTATTTGAATTTCGAAAAGCTATGGCAGATTTTTTCGAAGTTGTGAATTCTGAAATAGCGTTATTATGGCAAATGCGTGTATTGAATCCAGAGCGTATTGAGCTGTTGAATGAAGAAATAAAA
Source organism: Oscillospiraceae bacterium (assembly GCA_902772105.1). Taxonomy (GTDB): domain Bacteria; phylum Bacillota; class Clostridia; order Oscillospirales; family Ruminococcaceae; genus RUG12519. The sequence continues at coordinate 21,916 of CACXZI010000024.1, forward strand.
TTAAATGATGATGGTGATGTTATTAATTTTATGTCATAAATAAAAATAAATTTATTTTTAAACTATTGCAAATGTGCAGTGGTTTTTTTATTTTGTTTATTTTTTATAATGAACTATGTGTTTTTTTAATTTTTAAAAAAAGCATAAATTTTGTTTCTTAGGATATTGTAGTAAATATAAAAATGTATTAAATTTTATAGATTTAATAAATTGCGAAATGAATTTTTATGATAGAATTATATAATAAAAATAGTGCTAACTAATGAAGATGGTAGGGGAATGTAAAATAAAAATAAATTTATGTTATGTGATTGTTTTGTTAAAATTTTTAAATTTTATATGTTGATTTTTAAGTATTAAATAATGTAGAATGTACATGATAAAAATATATAATATTGGTGTATTATATAGAAGAAAGTAGATATTATTTAATATTATAAATTTATTATTTTAAAAGGAAGGTATAAAAATGAAAAGATTTAAAATTTTAATGGCAATGATTTTGCCTATGTGTTTTTTTTCTAATTTGGCAATAAATGCTATGGAAGGTGGAGAAAAACAAAAAAATATTACGAATAATATAGAAAATATATCATTAAATGATACGTCTGAAACCCTTTTTAGAAAAATGTTTGGATCACGCAAAGGCACAAATTTATATAATCTTATAGATGAGGAAGGTTCTTTAGATTGGAAATTGATTCGAGATACTAATATTGTTCCTAAAGAAAGAATATTATGTAGAATAAAAGATTATATGGATTTATATTTAAATGTATATTTGAATTTATTACTTGGATATTTAGATAAAACTGTTTATCCAAGTAGTAGGTATTATGAAAGGTATATATCAGAATTTACATTGAATCAATTATGTCCAAAAATCACGAATTTAGTGGATGAAGAGGAAAAAATATGTAGAGAATTTACCGAAAAATTTATTGGTAATGATGAAAATTATGAATTTGCAACAAAGAAACATATTGATGAAATTATTGAATTGAAATATCATATCGAAAACATAGAATGGGATGAAGTTGATGACATAGAATGGGATGAAAAAAATGAAAATAATCCAAAATTAAACTATGAAATAGGAGAAAAATTAGAAGAAGAATTTTTAAAAGATAAAGTTAAGGAACTATACAAACAAATTAAAGCAAAACTTAACGTAAATAAGGAATCTTTTGTAAGATTTGAAAAAATTTATGAAGAAACAATGAAAATTATTAAGGAATCTATTGTGTTTGATGAAAGTTTAAAAGAAGGACAAATACCAAAGAATAAAGAAAATATGAAAAAAACAATTGAAAATTTATATAAGAGCAGAAAAGCGATAGTGGCTTTTATAGAGCGAGCGGTTTTTGAAATACTTAATTTAAAACAAGAACGTAAAATAAACCCAATAGTGCATTTGGCAATGTGGGATGAAAGTGATATAATCAATTTTATTCCTGATTATAAAAAATTATATAAAGGATTAGAATAAATTTATTTTCAAACCATTGCAAATGTGCAGTGTTTTTTTTATTTTTTGTTTTTAATAAAATAAAAAATTTTTGCGTGATTTATTGTTAATATATTAAAATAAATATTATTTAATTGATTTGTTTTGATATTTATTTTTAAATTATATTAAATTATGTTATCATGAGCTTGAGATTTGAAGAAAGTTATGATATTATTAATTCAATAAAACTATAATAAAATCAATGTTTTTTGAAAGAAAAAAATAATAGAAATGACACTAGTAATTTTATCAAATAAATAAAAAAATATATTTTTTAAACCATTGCAAATATGCAGTGGTTTTTTTATTTTGTTATGTTTAAATTATAATATGTGTTATAATATGCTTGAGATTTTAAAAGAATTAGGGTATTATCTATTTAATGATGTTATTAGATTGGAAATGTTTATGAATAGTATAAAAAAAGTTGTTGAATCTTTTTTTGAATATGGTGAGCAGATTGTTGTTGGAGTTTCTGGCGGGGCAGATTCAATGGTTTTGTTGCATGCTTTAAAAAGCTCTAACAAAAATTTTAATTTAATTGTTGCACATCTAAATCATTGTTTGAGAGGAGAAGAAAGCAAAAGAGATGAAAAATTTGTTTATGAATTTTGTTTAAAAAATAATATAAAATTTGTTTGCAAAAGGGAAGATATTTTAAAAAAAGCACAGGAAGAAAAAATTTCAATAGAAGAATGTGGCAGGAAGATAAGATATAAATTTTTTGAAGAGTTTTTATGCACAGTTGCAACAGCACATACTTTGTCGGATGTTTGTGAAACATTTTTTTTGAATATATTAAGAGGTTGCGCTTTAAAAGGGCTTCTTTCTATTCCGCAAAAAAGAGGAAAAATTATAAGGCCGCTTTTAACGTTTAAAAGGCAAGATATTCTAGATTATTGCAAAGAAAATAATTTAAAATTTGTTGAAGATTCTAGTAATTTTAAAGAGATATATTTAAGAAATAAGCTGCGCCTTAATGTTATTCCAAAGTTAAAAGAAATTAATGAAAATTTTGAAAACAATCTTTTAAAAACTTTAAATATTGTTAAGCAGGATGAGGATTTTTTAGAAGATATAACAAAAAAAGAATTTGAAAAAGCAAAAGTAAATTTTGGGCTTGACGTTAAATATATAAATAGTTTGCATAAAAGCATTAAATCTAGAATTATTGTTAAATTTTTAAAATATAATAATTTTAGTTTAACAAATGATCTTGTTGTTAAAATTTTCAATCTTTGTTCTAGAGGGCTTGGAAGAGAGCAGATTTCTAAGAATATTTATATTGCAATAAAAAGGGGAATTTTAATTGTTGAAGAAGATTTTAATTTTAAACCTTTTAAAATTTTGTTAGATGGTGTTGAATTTTTTTATAAAAACCTATATTTTATTATATGTGATATTAAAAAATATGAATATTTTTTAAATAAAACAAACTATCTGTTTCTTTTTAGATTTGATTATGATAAAATAAATGGAAAGGTATATTTAAAAAGTAGAGAAGAAAAAGATAGTTTAAAGCTTTTAAATAGACCAACGAAAACATTAAAGGCCTTAATGCAAGAAAAAGGTATGACTAAAAATAAAAAAAATGAGGTTGTTTTGCTTGAAGATAGTGTTGGAGTTTTTTGGGCGTTTGGTTTTGGAGGCAATCCTCGTGTGTTTCCAGATAAAAACACTAAAACTTTGTGTTTAATATTTGAAAAATTATAGTTTTTAAGGAGGAAGTTTAGTTTTGAAAATGAAAAAAAATAGAAATAATGGTTTTATTGTTTCTTTGATTTTGCTTTTGTTTTTGGCTTTTACAGGGTTATTTATCTATAATAATCGTTCTTTAATTTTTAAAACTGAGACGTCTAAATATTATCAGATTTTGGGTTACTATCAAAAAAACGAAATAAAAAAGTCTAAATTAGAGCTTAGTAGTGGAACTTTAGAATATTATTTAAAAAAAGATCCAGAGAAGCGATGTATTTATAAAGTGCCTGCTGTTGTTCTTTTTGTTAAAGCTGTTGACGATATTATTAAAGAAAAAAATAAAAAAGATTTTTCTAATTATCAGGATGTTATAGATTATGTTAGAGGGCAAGACTATTCGTGGGTTTTCTCAACCGTTCCTAGCATGATAGGGCTTTTGATTACTATTTTGTTTTTTGTTTTTATGTTTAAATTTCCTGGTGGTGGAGCAGGAAGAATAGGTCAACTAGGGAAAAGTGGATTTAGAGGAAATGGCAAGAATAATAAAAAAACAACGTTTAAAGACGTTGCTGGAGCAGATGAAGAAAAGCAAGAGCTTGAGGAAATTGTTGAATTTTTGAAAAGTCCAAAGAAATTTAACGATATGGGGGCAAGAATTCCAAAAGGTGTTTTGTTGGTTGGGCCCCCTGGAACAGGTAAAACTCTTTTAGCAAAAGCAGTTGCTGGGGAAGCTAATGTTCCATTTTTTTCTATTTCTGGTTCGGATTTTGTTGAGATGTATGTTGGTGTTGGGGCTTCTAGAGTTAGAGATTTGTTTGAAAAAGCTAAAAAAGAGGCGCCTGCAATAATTTTCATAGATGAAATTGATGCTGTTGGAAGGCAACGTGGAGCTGGAATAGGTGGAGGACATGATGAAAGAGAGCAAACTTTAAATCAGCTTTTGGTTGAGATGGATGGTTTTGGTGAAAACGAAGGAATAATTATTATTGCAGCAACGAACAGAAGAGATGTTTTAGACCCGGCGTTGATTAGGCCAGGAAGATTTGATAGGGAAGTTTTTGTTAGCTATCCAGACATTAAAGGAAGAGAAGAAATTTTAAAGGTTCATGCTAGAAATAAAGTATTAGGGTTTGATGTTGACTTATCTGTTATTGCAAAGGTTACTGTTGGTTTTACTGGAGCAGACCTTGAAAACCTTTTAAATGAAGCTGCTTTATTAGCTGTTCGAAAAGGGCATAAAGCAATAACCGATGCAGACATAAAAGAAGCAGCAACAAAGGTTGTTATGGGGCCAGAAAAAAGGTCTAAAAAGATTTATGAGGATGAACAAAAGCTCACAGCATATCATGAAGCAGGGCATGCTGTTGCTAGTTATTTTTGTCCAACACAAGATCCTGTTCATGAAATTAGCATAATTCCAAGAGGAGCTGCTGGGGGATATACACTATCTTTGCCGCAAAGAGACAGAAGCTATGTTCGAAAGAAAAAGATGGAAGAATTTATTATTGTTTGTCTTGGAGGAAGAATTAGTGAATCTTTAATTTTTGATGATATTTCAACCGGGGCATCGCAGGATATAAAGCAAGCGACTGATGTTGCAAGAAGTATGGTTACACAGTATGGTTTTAGCAGAAATATGGGGCCTATTAAATATGGTTCTAGTGGGCATGATATTTTTTTTGGAAGAGATTTTGCAAGTGAAAAGGGTTTTTCGGAAGATACAGCTATGCAAATAGATAAAGAAGTTAAAGATATAATTGTTTTTGCTTATGAAAAATGTGAAAAAATATTAAGAGAACATTTGGAATTAGTTAAGGTTGTTGCAGAATTTTTGCTTAAAAGAGAGAAGGTTGATGAAAAAGAGTTTAAAGATATAATGACAGGGAAAATTGATATGGAATATGTTAAAAATATGGATAGTTCTTTAATATTAACAAAAGATCATTCCAAAGAAAAAAGTGAAAAAAAAGATGATGAAAAAAATAAGAGTTAAGGTTAATACATAAAATTTATATAAGATAACATGGATTTTGTTTTGTGAATTATGAGAGATATCTTTACTTTTAATTAGTTTATATTAAAAAATGTTGATAGAATTTTTTGAAATAGAATTTTTGATAAATTTAAAGCTTATATATTTAATTTGTGATATTAATATTTGTGATTATTGTTATTTAAAAGTTTTATATTGTTTTAGTTATTTAACATATTTGAAATGTTTAAATTGGCGTGGTATCATTTTTGTAAATTGAAAAAAGGTTTATTCATAACTCTATATGTTTTTTGTATGAATTTTTTATATTGAAATTTGGTTATGGTGTGAATGCTACTGGCTTTGTTATTAAATTTGAGTTTTAGGTAATTTAAAATTTTTTATAAAAGTTGATTTTGATGAAGTTATATATTAATATTTGTGGTTATTGTTATTTAAAAGTTTTTTTATTGTTTTAGTTATTTAACATATTTGAAATGTTTAAATTAATGTGATATATTTTTGTGAATTGAAAAAAGGTTTATTCATAACTTTATATGTTTTTGTGTGTATTTTTTATATTGAAAATTGGTTATGGTGTGAATGCTACTGGCTTTGTTATTAAATTCTAGTTTTATATAATTTAAAATTTTTTATAAAAGTTGATTTTTATGAAGTTATATATTAATATTTGTGATT
>CACXZI010000025.1 GCA_902772105.1 Oscillospiraceae bacterium
AAATCAAAATAAAAACATTATTAAAACTTTTCTAGTTTATTATTTATTTTTAAAACAAAATTTATATTTTTAAAATGTTAAAAATTTTAGCAATTAATAGTAAACTTACTTAAAAAAATATGTAAACTTCTAATTTTTAATAAAATATATTATTATTTTTTTCAAAACATAAAACATAAAAACAATGTTTATGAAAATTTACATTTTCTCTAACCTTTTTCTTAATATTTTTATTTAATCTAACAATTAATTTAACATATCTAGTAAAAAAATATTATACTTTAAAAAACAAGATCAAATAAAAACTTTTTAAAAATTAATAATAGGAAAAACTTTAACAAAAGGATATAAAACAGCGCTAACAAAAATAAAACTATCAAACCTGTCTAAAACTCCACCATGCCCTTTAATTATATCTCCAAAATCTTTAATATCATTCTGCCTTTTAAAAACAGACATAACAAGATCTCCAATAATAGAAAACAAAATTCCTATTAAAGTCGAAAAAATAACCGAAACAATATTAAACCTAACATCAGTAAAAATAAACTTTAAAAAAACTAAGTCATATAAAAAAACAAATAAACATGTTAAAACAACTCCACCAACAGCTCCTTCAACAGTTTTTTTAGGGCTAATTCTCGGAGCAAGTTTAATTTTACCAAATTTGAATCCAACAAAATATGCCCCAGCATCACAAATCCAAGAAATCAAAAAAAACAAACCAACATAATAAACCCCAATAGGCTTAAAAAAACTTCTTAAATATATTATGTTAGACATAAACAAAACTGCAAAAATAGAAAAAAAACAACAAAAGAAAACATTATATAATTTAACCTTACTGCTATTCTTTAAAAGATAAAATATATTAAAAATAATAAATGCACCAATCAAAATAAATCGATAGTCGCCTAAATATTCTTTTTCTAAAAAAGGAAACAACAAAGAATAAACAACATAAACAATAAAAAGCAAATATGACTTTTCAAACATCTTAGTAGCACATAATATTTCATAAACAATTAAAGAACAGGTTAAAGAAACTGCAACATTTAAAACAAAAGTATCGAATAAAAACAATATAACAAGCAATAAAGAAATCCCGAAAAATCCAGAAATCAACCTATTTTTCATACTAAAACTCCTCAAACAACATTGCCATATCTTCTATTTCTTTTTCCATATTCATCAATTGCAATATCAATATGCCTTGGCTTAAAATCTGGCCACAAAACATCCTTTAAAAAAACAAATTCAGCGTAGGCAGACTGCCACAACAAAAAATTAGAAATTCTGAACTCTCCCCCAGGACGTATTAATAAATCAACCATAGGTAAACCCTTTGTATATAGATTCTCATCGATAAGCTTTTCATCAATTTCATCAGGCTGAATCTCATTTTTCTTAACCATATTAGCAATATTTTTAACAGCATTTTTTATTTCATCTTTTCCACCGTAATTAAGTGCAATAGCAAAAAGCATCCCAGTATTTTTGCTAAACTTCTCTTCAACACATTTTATTTTTTGTTGCATATCCTCACTAAAAACAGTTAAATCCCCAAAAAACTTCATTCTAACATTATATTTTAAATATCTATCCATATTATCTAAATAGTTATTAACAAGCTTTAAAAGCCCGGCAACTTCAATTTTTGGCCTGTTCCAATTTTCAGTTGAAAAAGCAAACAACGTCAAAACTTCAATCCCAATGTCATTACAATGCAAAACCACTGGTTTAATTGCTTTTGCCCCTGCAATATGACCAAAATATCTAGCAAGTGCTCTTTTTTTAGCCCATCTACCATTACCATCCATAATTATGGCAATATGTTTTGGAATATACAAAATAACATCACCCTAAACAAAAACTAAAAGCTAAACTTCCATAACTTCCTTTTCTTTGTTTTGTGCAATAGTATCAATTTTTCCATTAAATTCATCAACAAGATTCTGAACTTTTTTTTCTTTATTTTTAACATCATCTTCGCTAAAAACGCCTTCTTTTTTTAGAGATTTTATTAAATCTAAAGCGTCTTTTCGAATATTCCTAACAGTAACCTTTGCATTTTCTTTTAATTTATGTACTTGCTTTACAATTTCTTTTCTTCCTTCTTGTGTTATTTGAGGAAAAGTTAACCTAATAACCTTACCATCATTAGCAGGATTAATCCCAATATCAGACTGTTGTATAGCTTTTTCAATTAAAGGAAGTGCTGTAATATCCCACGGGTTAATAACCAAAACCCTAGCTTCACTAACAGAAACAGCAGCAATCTGCTCAATTGGAGTTAAAGTTCCATAATATTCAACCCTAACCTTATTCAAAATTGCAGGATTTGCCCTTCCAGCTCTAATGGTTCCATATTCAGAAATTAAGTTATCTACACATTTTTCCATTCTTTCTTTAAACTTCCCTATATTAAATTCACCTTCCAATTAAAACCCTCCTTTTTTAAAATTTTAATAAACCAACGTTCCAATATTTTCTTCAAAAGCCGCTCTCACTATATTTTTAGGATCTTTTAAACTAAAAACCAAAATTGGAATATTATTGTCTTTGCACATAGTTGCTGCAGTTATATCAACAAAATTTAAATTTTTATCTATAACTTCATAAAAAGTGATTTTTTGATATCTAACAGCATCCGAATATTTTTTTGGGTCTTTATCATAAACCCCATCAACATTTGTTGCTTTGAAAATTATATCTGCTTCTATTTCTGCCGCTCTTAATGCCGCTGCTGTATCTGTTGAAAAAAATGGATTACCCGTTCCACAACCTAAAATAACAACCCTTTTCTTTTGCATATGTCTAACAGCTCTATTTCTTATGTATGGTTCAGCAATCTGCTGCATAGAAATTGCCGTTTGAACCCTAACATCAACACCAATGCTTTCTAAAACATCCGCAACCGCCAAAGCATTCATAGCAGTAGCAAGCATTCCAATATGATCTGCTCTTGTTCTATCCATTGCTTCACTGGTTTTACCTCTCCAAAAATTTCCTCCTCCAACAACAATAGCAACACTAACCCCTAAATTTTGTAAATTTTTAATTTCTTCACAGATACTACTAATGACTTCATAATTTAAACCAAATCTTTTGTCTCCTGCTAAAGCCTCTCCACTTAATTTTAATAATATCTTTTTATATTTTAATTTCATCAAATCCTCCAAAACAAAAGCCCAAATCAACTACCTATTTTTTAAAATTTAACATTACTAGCATTATATTACATCACATTTTAACTTTTTGCAACAATTTTTATCTTCGTTTTACACAACAACACTCATCTTTAAAATATTATGCTTATTTTTTTAACTTATTCTATTTTAAAACAAAATAAATTAATTTTAAAACCTTTAATATTATATCATTTTATATTCTCTTTTACAATATCTTATTAAAACATTTTTTTTGCAACATCATATAAATCTTTTGGAAATTTAGAATCTAGTGCTAAACCCTCCAATATATCATAATCAACTATTTTTTCAGATTTTAACCCAACAACTCTTTTAACCTTTCCAGCAAGCAAAAGTTCAACAGCTCTTTGTCCAAATTGAACCCCTGCAATTCTATCTTTTGCTATTGGACTTCCTCCTCTTTGAACATGCCCTAAAACAGTTGCTCTGCTTTCAACCCCTGTTGTTTTTTCAATTTCTTTTGCTAATTCAAAAACATCCATAAGCCCTTCTGCAACAACAACTATGAAATGTTTCTTTCCATTTTTCATAGCTTTTTCCATCTTTAAAAACAAATCTTTTTTATCAAACTCAACTTCAGGAAGAACAATGTAACTTGCTGCAACAGAAACTCCAACTTCTAGTGCTATATATCCACTACGTCTTCCCATAACTTCAACAACACTACACCTATCATGAGACATCATTGTATCACTTAATTTGTCAACCATTTCTATTGCTGTGTTAACTGCAGTTCCAAACCCTAATGTATATTCGGTGCATGCTATGTCGTTGTCTATTGTTCCTGGAATTCCAATGCAAGGAATCCCCTCTTTTGAAAGATTGTTAGCGCCTTTAAAACTTCCATCTCCTCCAACAACAATTAATCCATCAATTTTGTTGTCTTTGCAAGTTTTAACTGCTCTTTGCAAACCTTCTCCTGTTTGAAACTCTTTACATCTAGCAGAATATAAAATAGTTCCACCTCTTTTTATTATATCTTTAACATCATCCAAATTTAAGGGTTTTAAATTTCCGTTAATTAAACCATTATAGCCTCTATATACTCCTAAAACCTCTAAATTATGTTCAAATGCATTTTTAACAACAGAATAAATAACAGCGTTCATGCCAGGAGCATCTCCACCACTTGTTAAAATTCCTATTCTTTTAATGTTCATTTTCAAAGCCCCCAATTAATTTCTTAACATTCCCAACTAAAAAGCAAGGAATTTTTTGCTAACTTAATCACATATCTTAAATTAAAAAGCTGCTAAGGGTATGTCTTTACTCATTTTTAAAACAATTAATAAAAAATCTTAGCAGGTGATTTTATGTCATAAAGATAAACCAAATTGTAAATATTATTAACACTAAAACACCATTTTATAACTAAAAAATATATATTAAAGTTTCTAAACCTTAACTGCCACCGCCCATAAACAATTTAAACTCAACACAGGCCACAATAATATTTATAATATGTTCTATAAAAGACAAATTTTTAATGCCTAAATTTTATATACACTGAAATATTATATACTTAAAATTTGTTTAGTGCAACAAAAATTAGACAACTTTTCACTTTTTTGTTTAAGAACACTAATATTTTTCTTTTTTTCGCCTTAAAACAAAAATTAAAAACATTTTTTAATAAATATCGATTTTTTGAATTATAACCATAAACATAAATATTGTCAACAAGAAAAATTTTTTATTTTAAAATTTTCTTTTCCAATTAATTCTTTTAGCTTTTCTATTAAATTTTCTTCAATTTTAACTCCTTTTATATTTTTATTTTTAAAAAAACTTTTGCCACCTTCTTTAAAAAATAAAACCTCTTCTTCTCCTTCATTTTCTTTTAAAAGTTTTAAAACTAAATCAAAATTTTTTTCCACTAATTTAATATATAAAACTCTTTTTTTTAAAATTTCACAAAAATCTTTTAACATCAAAAAAGTTCTATTATTTTTTAAAACCTTCTCAACACTTAAGATATAAAAATTTAAAGGTTTTATTTTTTCTTCGCTTTTAAAAAATTTTTCGTCTGCAAAAACTAAAAATTCTTTTTCATTCGAAACAAATTTTAAAATATACCATCTTATATCATTTTTGCCTTTTTTAACAAAAATATTTAAAACTTTTCCTTTTAAGTTTAAAATTTCTGATTTTGATTTTTCATCATTTTCTTTAAAGTTTCCAACATCAAATAAACTAATCTGCCCTTTAACTTCTCTTTGTTTTGTTTTAACCTTTTTTAAAGTTTCTTCAAAATTTTCTTTAATTAAATCTTTGTCTTCAATTTCATTAAAAGCACCACTTAAAACAAGCGTTAAAATTGCATTTTTATTAAATTCTCTTTCTTCACTGGAATTTAAAACTCTAATCAAAAAATCTTCAAAAGAAGAATAATCTTTTTTTTCACGCCCTAAAACAATTGCTCTTGCAAAATTTAAACTAACATGCTTTATTGCAAGAAACGAAAACCTAATTTTTCCTTCACCTTCTATTTTAAACATTTCTTCACTTTTGTTTATGTCAACCGGCAATATTTTAATATTTTTGTTTTCACACTCTTTTAAATATATTTTTAATTTATCTTTATTGCCAACAACGCTATTTAATAAACAAACCATATATTCTAATAAATAATTGCATTTTAAATATGCCGTTTTATAGGATATAATAGAATATGAAGCAGCATGAGCTCTATTGAAAGCATAAAGAGCAAACTTTTCTAAATTATCAAAAATTAAAGCTGCCGTTTTTTCATCAATTCCTCTATTAACAGCTCCATCACAATTTAAATATTCCTCTTTTTCAACCCTTCCAAAAATAAAAAATTGCCTTTCTTTTTGCATTATATCAAACTTTTTTTTAGATATTGCCTTTCGAATTAAATCTATGTTTTTAATAGAATATCCTGCAATTTCTTTAAAAATTTCCATAACCTGTTCTTGATATACAATAACTCCATATGTTTGAGATAATATTTTTTTCATACTTTCGTTTAAATATTTTATGTTTTTTCTATCATTTTTGTTTTTAACATATTCATCAATAAACCTAGACGGCCCTGGCCTATTTAAAGCCAAAACCGCCATAACATCTTCCAAACAACTAGGTTTAATCTTTAAAAGAACAGCTCTCATCCCAAAAGATTCTAATTGAAAAACCCCAACAGAATCCCCATTAGCTAACATATCAAATGTTTTTAAATCGTCAAGAGGAATGTTTAAAACCCTAAAATTTCTATCTTTTAAATTAATTAATTTTTCACAATGATTCAAAACGGTTAGATTCCTAAGCCCTAAAAAATCCATCTTTAATAGATTAAGACGCTCAACACTAGCCATATCATACTGAGTTATATAAAAGTCATCAACCTTAAACAAAGGAACTAAACTATTTAATCTATCCTCTGTTAAAACAACTGCTGCTGCATGAATTGAAGTGTTTTTTTCTAAGCCTTCAACCTTTTTTGCAATAGAAAACAAAGTTTTAACCTTTTCATTTGTTTTAATTAATTCTTTTAGTTTTAAAGATTCAAAAACAGCTTCTTTTAAAGAAATCCCCATTTTATTTGGAACTAATTTAACTATAGAGTCAACAAAATCATATGAATACCCCAAAACTCTTCCAACATCTCTAAGAGCTGCTTTTGCTGCCAATTTTCCAAATGTTACAATTCTTGCAACCCTTTCGCTGCCATATTTTTTAATAACATAATCTATAACTTCCTGCCTTCTTTCATTGCAAAAATCAACATCAAAGTCAGGCATTTTAGTTCTATATATATTTAAAAATCTCTCAAAAGAAAGTTTAAATTTAATTGGGTCTATTTCGGTTATTCCTAAACAAAAACCAATTAAACTTCCCGCCCCAGAACCTCTTCCAGGTCCCACAAAAATTCCATGTTCTTTTGCATATTTAACATAATCATAAACAATTAAAAAATAGTCTACAAACTGCATTTTAACAATAATTTTTAGTTCATAATAAAACCTTTTTAAAACCTCTTCTTTAGGGCTTTTGCCATAATTTAAAAATAGCCCCTCTTTTGCTTTTTTTTCTAGAAAAACCTCCCCAGATTCACCATTTTCTGTTTTATATTTTGGAATATTAACTCTAAAAAAATCAAATTGAAATTCACACCTTTTAGCAATTAAAACACTATTTTTCAAAGCTTCTTTATGGTCTTTAAAATTTTCTTCCATTTCAGAATAGCTTTTTAGATATTGCTCAGAATTTTTTTCTTCATTTGCCATATCTCTATCTAAAACTTCAAAATTTTTAATACAATGAACAATATCTTTAACAATTCTTTCTTCTTTTTCAAGATAGTGAACATTATTGGTTGCAACAATTTTTAAATTTAAATTTTCTGCTAATTTAATTAAACTATTTTTTAGAACTATATCTTTAGAAAATCCAAAATCTTGAAGTTCTAAAAAAAAATTTTCTTCCTTAAATTCACCTTTAAAAAATGCAGCAACTTCTTTTGCTTTATTAAAGTCACCATTTAGAATATTTTTTGAAATTTCTCCTTTAAAACAACCAGATAAAAATATTAAACCTTCTTTATGTTTTTTTAAAAAATCGAAATCAACAATAGCTTCTCCATTAAAATTTTCAAGATATGAATTAGAAACAATCTTAATTAAATTTTTATAGCCAGTTTTATTTTCACACAAAACAGTCATATGTGAAATAGAGCCAAAAAATCTTAAATTAATTTCACATCCAATAATTGGTTTTATATTTTTTTCTTTTAAAGCATCATAAAAACTAACAACACCAAACATATTAGAATGATCGGTTATTGCTGCAGCTTTTTGCCCTAATTCTTCTAATTTGTTAGCTAATTTTTTTATTTTGCAAACACCATTTAAAAGACTAAAACTTGTGTGTATATGCAAATGGACAAACTCCATTTTTTTCTCCTTAACTTTAAAAATTCTTATATAAATCCCTATGGTTAACACTAACTTCATAACCAAACTTTAAAAACTCTTTATAAAAATATTCAGCAAACATAACAGATCTATGTGCCCCTCCTGTGCAACCAAATGCAACTGTTAGTTGACTTTTTCCTTCCTTAACATAAAGCGGTAATAAAAATTTAAATAAATCTTCTAATTTTTTTAATAATTCAACCGTTTCGCTAAAAGACATAATATATTCCCTAACTTCTTTTTCTTTTCCAGATTTGAATTTTAACTCTTCAACATAATAAGGGTTTGGCAAACACCGAACATCAAAAACCAAATCTGCTCTTGAAATATCACCATATTTAAATCCAAAAGATAAAACTTCAACAATTAAAATTTTATTCCTCTCTTTTAAAAAGAGCTTACAAATATGTTCTTTTAATTGAGAATTTGTTAAAATTGAAGTGTCTATAATGTAGTCTGCCTTATCTTTAATTGCTTCTAATGCCTTTCTTTCTTTTTCTATTGCTTTTTCGATGTTAAAACATCCGTCCGACCCAATTAATGGGTGTTTTCTTCTTGTTTCATTAAACCTCTTTTTTAAAGTTTCATCGTTAGCATCAAAAAACAATATTTTATAGTTAACTCCAAATTCTTCTAACTTTTTAAGTTCTAAAAATATGCTAGAAAACATCCAGCCACCACGAACATCGGTTACAATTGCAATTTTATTTAAACTCCCTTTCGAAGCTTTTTTAATTTCAGCAAACTTAGAAATTAGTTTTGTTGGGAGGTTATCAACACAAAAAAATCCCATATCTTCTAAAGCATTAATAGCTCTAGACTTTCCCGATCCAGATAACCCTGTTATAATTAGCATTTCCATATCATTAAAACTCCTATTAACCTACTATTTTTATTTCTGTTTCTAAATCAATTCCTTTTTTTATTTTAACCGTTTCTTTAATTTTTTCAATTAATTTTTCAACATCTTTTGCCATAGCATCTCCAACATTAACAATAAACCCACAATGCTTTTCACTAATTTTAGCATCTCCAATTCTAAAACCTTTAAGCCCACATTCTTCAATTAACTTTGCTGCAAAAAAACCATCCGGCCTTTTAAAAATAGACCCCGCATTAGGAAAATTTAAAGGTTGCTTTTCAACTCTTTTTTTTATATATAAATTCATATTTTTCTCTATTTCTTTTTTATTACCTTTTTTTAATTTTAAAACAGCGCCCACAATAAAATTATTTGTTTCTTGAAAAATACTGTGTCTATATGAAAAAGACAAATCTTTTAATTTTAGTTCCTTTAAATTATTATCTTTGTCTAAATATGAAACCAAAACAACAAAATCTTTAATTTCAGCCCCATAAGCTCCAGCATTCATATATATAGCGCCACCCAAACTACCAGGAATTCCAAAAAGCGGCTCCATTCCAGAAAAAGAATTTTCTTTTAAAAACTTGCAAAGCCAAACTAAATTAACCCCACTTTCACAATATATCATAAAATCGCCTAAAATTTTAATTTTATCTAAATTTTTTGTGCTAATAAAAACTCCTAAATATCCTGAATCTAAAACCAAAATGTTGCTACCATTCCCTAAAAAAGAATATTTAATTTTTTTTTCTTTTAAAAATTCTATTAAAATTCTAAATTTTTCTATATTTTGAGGAAAACAAACAAACTTAGATTGGCCACCAATTTTAAAGGTTGTTAAAGTTTTCATGCTAACATCTTTTTCATATGTAATTTCTTTTTCTTTTAAAAATATTAACAGTTCATCGAATATATTCATAAAACCAACCACCTATAATTAAAAAACATTAATTTTTAAATTAAAATATATAAAATTAAAAATCATTTTCATTTTGTTTGTTTTTTAAAGCTAAAATTTCGATTAAACTTGCTATATCATCTTTTTCTTCAACCATAAACTCATATTTTTTTAAACGAACATCCAAAATTTTAATGCTCCCTTTTTTAGATTCATAAAAACCAAAAATTTTATCTTTTATGTTTTTTTGTAATTCAACAACAAAATCTATTTTAGTTTTTTCTTTTAAAACCCTATCCCCAAAAAGATCTTTAAGGTTAACAATAGAAACTCCTTTAACTTCCATGAGGTTTTTTATGTTTTTATAGAAAGTTCCAACAATATTTTTATTAATATCTTTTTTAACCTTAACCATATCATCTGCAATAAAAAAATGTCCTCTTTTAATTAATTCAAGCGCTGTTCTGCTTTTTCCAACACCGCTTTCACCTAAAATTAAAACTCCCTTCCCAAAAACTTCAACCAAAACACCATGAATTCCAACAAACAGCCCCAAACAATCGTTTAAAAAATAAACCAAAGACGCCATAAAAATGGAAGTTTCTTCATTTGTTTTTAACAAAGGAACAGAAAACATTCTACAAGCCTTAACCATTTCTTTAAAAATTTTATTTTTGTTCGTAACTATTATAGCAGGAATTCCTTTTTTGCAAAATTTATACATAAGTTTTAATCTTGTTTGTTCCGAAAGCTCTCTTAAAAATTCTATTTCCAAATCACCAAAAATTTGAATTCTTCTAACATCAAAAAATTTATCAAATCCAGCAAGATTAAGGCCAGCTCTATCTATTTCTTTAACATTTATTTTTATTTCTTCAAAATTGTTGGGAAGAACAATAGTTTTTAATCTGAATTTTTCAACAATCTTCGAAATGAAAATAAATAACTCTTTCAAAACACCCTCCAAAATATATTGCCTATATACTTAATATATAATCTTTACGCAAGAAAATTATACAATATGAAAAATTAAGTTGCAAATATTAAATTTTTTTATTTTTACTATCATAACAAATCAACAAAATTTTCAAAATAGGTTTAATATTTAATAAAAACTTCAAGACAAATTTTTTTATTTAATACACCGAAAAAACATCAAACTTTTTAAAAATGGTCACTTTTTTTATGTTTTTAAAACAACAACCAACAATAAAATTTTTTTAAATAAATTATATTTAATAAAATATTTTAAAACATAAAAAAACTATATATTTAATTTCAATTAGTTTAATCTAAAATTTCTTTTCTTAACCATTTAACCAAATTTAATTTTTTACATTATTTATCGTGAATATTTAAAAACAAACTAACTAGCAAATTAATTGTTAATTTTATTTAATATCAACTTTATTCCACTTAAATTTTCCCAATAAAAAATTAATATATGCCAATTAAAACGCTACCCATAACTTTATTAATAGTGTTTAAAAAAATTATAATAAATTATATATCATTTGTTTTTTATATTAATAAAATTAAATCTAATTTATAAGTCCTATTTTTCAATATAAATTTTCAAAATAAAAATAATATTGCTACTTTTTTATTCCTAAAATATTTATTTTGTTAATAATTTCACTTAATTTATTTTTTATTAACTCAAATATATAATTCTAATTTTGTTAAAAAATATAAATCTTTATATATAAACTCTAATATCTAAAAAACTTTTAAAAACATATCTATTTTAAAAAATAATAAAATTAAATCTAGTTTATAGTCCTATTTTTTAAACTACTTTTCAAACAATTTTCCGAACAAATTTAAAATACTTTAATTTGCTTATTTAATTAAACTCTAGCAAAACTAATCTTAAATTTTATTTTAAACCATAAAATTTAAATTCTAATCTTTTTCTTTTTAAGAGAATAGTTGTCTAGCGCCATATTATAAATTTTAATCATATTTTCACCAAGCTGCAATTCCCCACTGTTTAAAACAGAATTTCTTGTGCTATTTTTTAAATTTTGTCTTTCTTGTTCACTCATATTTTCATATTTTAAAATTAGTTCTTTCATCTCAGAAACGTCTTTATAAATAAACCCATTAACTCCCTCTTTTATTTGGTTTTGATTTCTTTCATCCAAAATATGAAAAACAGGAAGTTTGCTTGCCATTGCTTCTAAAGTTGAAATAGAATGAACTTCAGACAAAGACGCTGTAATATAAAAATCACAAATAGAATAATATGGTGGCAACTTTTTATGCTCAACCTTTCCTAAAAATATAACATTATCTTTAATATCTAAACTTTCTGCTAAATCTATAAACTCCTCTTTATATGGCCCATCACCAAAAATTAAAAGTTTTTTGTTATTGTTATCTTTAACAAGTTCTTTCCAGTTTTTTATCAACAAATCAATATTTTTTTCTTTCCCAAGCCTTGCACAAAAACAGCCTAAAAAATCTGTATCTTTTAACGAAAGTTCTTTTTTAATGTTGTTTTTCTCTATTTCGCTAACCTTTTCAGGATTGAATAAATCTACTTCAACCGAATTAGGAACTATTTCAATTGGTTTTAAAACTCCACAACTTCTTAAAAAATCTTCAATTTTAACAGAAGGCCCAACAACAACAGAAGCTCTTTGTGCAAGCTGCCTTCCATAAAAATGTGCAATTTTTTTTGCAATTTTTGTTAATTTTTTTGGAACAACATAATAAATATATTCATCATACATAGTGTGCATTGTATATACATAAGGAATTTTTAATAATTTTGCAGCAGAAGCTCCAGAAAACCCAATTCCAAATTCTGTGTGTATATGAATTATATCCGGAGCGAAATTTTTAATATATCTAAATCTAGTTGGACTAATTGGTTTTGCAACTCCATAATCATATACTTTTTTCCAACTCATACTAGGGCAACACAAAACTCCATCCTTAATAAAATGTTTTTTAATTCCAGGAAGTGCGCAAACAACCAAAACTTCATGTCCTAACTTTTCTAAACCATTTTTTAAAGTTTTAACGTGAGTTCCAACTCCGTTAACAAATGATAAATATGTCTCTGTAAAAAGTGCTATTTTCAAACAAAACCCTCCATTGTCATATAATACAAGTTCTATTATAACATATAAAACATATATTCAAAATATACCTAATATAATTTTACAATTTTAAATTTATTTTTAAATTTATGATAGATTTTTTTTAATTTTTTTGTTATTCTTTTCTAGTGTTGCTTTTTTAATTCAAAAAATAAAAGGGAGATTTTATGAGTAAACTTTCTAAAAATGTTGTTATATATTTCATCGGAAACACAATTAACAGGTTCATGGGAATAATAGTTCTTTTAATTGCAACGCATGTTTTAACAAACAAAGAAGATTTAGGCCATTTTAACTTTATTTCACAAACAACAAATATTTTTCTAACACTTTTTTGTTTTCAAATTTGGATGGCAATAATAAGATTTGTTTTTGATTATAAAGACAAAAAAAATAAATTTAAAATAATTTCTGCAGGTTATTTTATTGGATTTTTAAGTTTTTTATTCTACACAGTTTTATTAATAATATATTGCTGTTTTAAAGAATATTCCATATGGTTTTTTTTAGAACTGCTTTTTTTAAGTTTTTCATATGTTTTCAACCAATCTGTTCAATTTGCATGCAGAGGCCTTTTAAAAAATAAATTATATGTTTTATCTGGGATTTTTGGATCTTTTTTCTATCTCTTAACCAGTGTTATATTTTTGTTTTTATTTAAAATGACCTCACATGCTTTAATTCTTTCAACCGCTATTTCATATTTTAGTCAAGGATTTTTCATAGAATTTTTCCTGCGAACAATAAAATATTTTAAATTAAAATATATCAAAATAAAAATAATAAAAAAAATGATGAAATATTCAATTCCAACAACACTAAACAGCATAGCATATCAATTTAACCAATCTGCATATATATGGCTTTTAAAGATATTTTATGATAACGCAGCAATTGGAATTTTCACCCCACCGTCTAGAATGACTTCTTTAATTGGGCTTTTTGTTATGTCTTTTAATTTTGCATTTCAAGAATATTCTTTTTTAATGAATAAAAGCAAATTTAAAGAAAAAATATATAATAAAACATTTAATTCTTTTGTTAGATTTATAAGCAGTGGAACCATTTTACTTCTCCCTACAACTTGCATTTTTTTCTCTTTCATGATAGGCTCATCCTATAAAGATGCTAAATTTTTAATTCCAGTTTTATATTTAAGCAGCATCTTAGACTCAATACAAATATTTTTAGGTTCAATAATGCAAGCTGAAAAGAAGGTTAATTTAATGTTTTTTTCACAGTTAGCAGGTATTTTTGTAACAATTTTAGTTATGTTCACAACAACAAATTTAATTGGATTACAATCTGCTGGTTTGGCTATGTCTGCTTGCTTTTTAACAGTTTCAGTTCTTCGCTTTATATTTGTTAAAATAAAGGCTGGTTTAAAATTTAATTTTAAATTTTTATTTCATTTTGTTCCAGTTTATATTTTAACATCTTTAATATTTTTAAAATATAATTCGCTTGTTAATTTTTTATATTTTATATTAGTTTTATTCTATTTCGTTATGTGCAACAGAGTTTTAATAATAGAATTTATTTTAAAGTTTGCAAAAAAAATAAAACATGTAGAAAATTTTAAGGAGAAGCACAAAAAAACATGAAATTTTTCAAAAAATTTGAAAAGAGTTTTATATTTATAGCAAAATTAACTATGTTTTTAATTTTAGCAATGATATTTTTTGCGTTCTTTTCAAAAATAGTTCCACAACTAAAAAAAATAAATAGAACGTCAATAATTTCTGTTTGTGCATTTTTTGTTACTATCTATGCTGCGATTAAAATTTATGGTGGATTTTTAGTTGGAAAAAAACACACAAGCGACATTAAAAATTCCGCTATTTTAGGGACATTAATAGCAGATATAATAACATTCATAACACTTCATATAATGAATGCCAGCAGCATAAAATATTATGAATTTGCCGCTAAATATATAGAACAAAAACAAGATTTAGAAGAAATAATTCAACCAAAATTTTCTGTTTTTATTGGCTCATATTTTAAAAATATAGTTATTCCAAGTTTTTTAATATTTTTAATTATTTTCATAATACAAATCATCATAATATGGCTATTTTCAACATTTTCTAATGCATTATATTTTAAATTAAACAAACCAGAAAAAACTATGATTATATATAAAAAAACAAAAGAACTTGCAATATTGGTTTCAAAAATTCGAAAAAGCCCATTTAGATGGGAAATTGTTGATCTTGTTAAATATAATAGCAAAGACATATTAACAAAAATTGAAAAAAACGATTCTGTTTTCTTTTTAAATATTCCAAAAAACCAAAGAACCTTTCTCTTAAAATATTGCTATAAATATGGAAAAAATATATATCTTTGCCCTGATGTTTGTGATGTTATTATATATAGTTCAACAAGTTTAACCGTTGATGACACAACAGTTTTTTCTTCAACAGATTATAATTTAAGTTTAGAACAACTTTTCATAAAAAGATTTGGCGACATTATTTTTTCTACAATTGCAATAATTTTAACAAGCCCAATTTTTTTAATATCTGCAATTGCAATTAAACTTTATGATAAAGGCCCCATAATATTTAAACAAAAAAGACTAACCTACAAAGGAAAAGAATTTAACCTTTTAAAATTTCGTTCTATGATTGTTGATGCCGACAAAGGAATTGAAAACACAATGGCAACAGAAAATGACAAAAGAATAACACCGGTTGGAAAAATTTTAAGAAGGTTTAGAATAGATGAACTACCTCAATTTTTCAACATATTAAAAGGAGATTTAAGTGTTGTGGGCCCGCGTCCTGAAAGAATTGAACATGTTAAAAAATTTGAAGAGATTCTGCCAGAATTTAGATATAGATTAAAGGTTAAAGCAGGGCTAACAGGGCTTGCACAAATTATGAGCAAATATAACACAACACCTGAAGATAAACTAACACTAGACCTTTCATATATACAAAAATATTCACTATGGCTAGACCTTAAAATAATTCTTGGAACACTAATGGTTTTTCTAAAATCTGATAGCACAGAAGGAGCAAAAAACATAGATGAAAAAACAATTAAATTCATAAACAAAAAACTTAAAAATTTAGATTAAACCAAACACTTAATAAAAATATTTAACAAAACGCCAGGAACTCCTGCAATTAAGGTCATTAAAATTGAAAATATATTTAAACTAATATAGCTTTCAAAAAAATATAAAACAGTTAAAAATAAAATAATACCTAAAAAAGAATTTAAAATAAGAGCATTTAAAAAATTTTTAAACCTAGAGCAAAAAGAAAGCACAAAAATAAAAATCAAAATTAAAATTAAATATAAAAACATAAATTCTATTAACCTGCCATTAAAATATTTTCATCATATTTAATATTTTTTCTTTTTGCCTGTTTAATTAAATAGTTAAGTTTTGCTTCCAAAGAAAGCACCAAATATATTGAAGACTCAACCAACCCCTCTTCGGTTTGTTGATTGAATTCTTTTATTGCAAATTTAAGCATTTCTTTAACACTTTCGATTTGTTCTAATAACCTAAATTCTTCCTCTTTTTCTTTTTTTATTTTTTCTAAAATTAAAAAATCTTCTTCATCATCTTTTTTTAAAATTAGGTTTTTTAACATTGAGAAAAAACCCTTTATTTTTTTTATTTCTTGCATATAAACACTCCTTCTTTATTTTTAAAACCATATCCTAAATTAATTTTTGTGTTTATATAGCTTATTCACAACATTTTTAATTTATTCTTTTAAAAAATTAGAACTATTTTTTATATACAATTTTTCCATCAACAACAACAAAACTTGGCCGAACATAAGCAGAAAAAATATCTTCATCAACTTTAAATATAGCAAAATTAGCAATTTTATTTTTTTCTATAGACCCAACTCTATCAAAAATTCCACAAACCTTTGCAGCATTTTTAGTGATAGAAGCAATTGCCTTTTCTTTTTCTAACCCATTTCTAACAGCAATAGCACAACATAAATTTAAATATTGTATTGGAAAAACAGGAGCATCTGTGCATATTGAAACTGTTGCTTTATTTTTAGATAATATAAAAGGATTTGTTTCACTTGCCTGCCGTACTTCTGGTTTACTCAAATCGGATATTATAGGCCCTGAAATTATATCAACACCTTTTAAATATTTAGCAACTAAATACCCTTCAGTTGCATGCACCAAGGTTAAATCTAAATCAAATTCTTTTGCAATACGAATAGCTGTGAAAATATCATCAGCTCTATGGCAATGAAAAAAAGCTTTAACTTTTCTTTCTAACAAAGGAATTAGTGCTTCACATTTAGCATCATAATCTGGTTTATCTTCATCATTTAGCTTTTCTTTATATCTTTTTGCTTTTTCTAACTGTTCTCGAATTAAAGCAGCAATTCCCATTCTCGTCATTGGTGTCATATCTTTTTCATTATATGTTGTTTTTGGATTTTCTCCTAATGCAAATTTAATTCCAACAGGATTTTTAATAACCATTTCATCTATACATTCCCCATAAGTTTTAATAGCAACAAAACTTCCAGCAATAGGGTTTGCGCTTCCAGGCCCTGTAATAACTGTTGTTATCCCTGCTTTTAATGCTAAAGAAAATGCTTCATCTTTTGGGTTAGCAGCGTCAATTGCCCTAAAATTTGGAGTTATTGGGTCGGTTTCTTCGTTTCCATCAGCTCCTTCAAAACAAAGCCCACTTTCCCACATTCCAATATGATTATGTGCTTCAACAAATCCAGGATATATTTTATATCCATTTAAATCTTCAAATCCACCTTCTTCATACTGCTTTTTAAAATCTTTCATATCTCCAACAGATTTAATTACAGAATCTTCAAAAAAAATAAAACCGTTTTCTATATATTTATTTTCATCCAAAAAAATTTTAACGTTTTTATAAACCATAAACTTCCCCCTAAAAACCTATTTAAATATAGATATAAAATATCAAAACTAAAAATATATGTAAATAAAAATATTAATAACAAATTCTAAATTTAAACTTATAAAATTATTATAATTTATTGTATACTAAAAATAATATTTTTAAATTTTCTTAAAAAAATCAATTTAACTAACTAAATACAAAAATATTTATTAAAAATAAAAATATCAAAACTAAACCCACAAAAACATAAATAAATTTTCAAACAATAATTAATATTAAAACTACCTAAATAAATATTTAATTAATACAATAATTTATCTAAATATAAAATTCTTTAAACAAACCTTAATTAAATCATAAATTATTAACAAAACTTTAAATGGCTATTAAATAAGTTTAAATATATGAAAACTAATTAAATATATGAAAACTAATTATAATAAAAACCTTTAAATTTTTACACAAAATACATAATTTTTAAATAATAAATTTTATTAAATATTTTTTATTTTAATACAATTTTAATAATTAAAGCTAAATATATAACAACATAACAATTTTAACTAACATTAAAAATAAAATTAATTTTCACATCTCTATATCAAAAACCTTTAAATTTAAAATTTTCTAGCTTATTTAAAAACATAAAATATTTATCGATATTATAACAAAAATATATATTTAAAAAATATTATTCTTAGCTTATCTATAAACTTAAATTAAAATACAATAAATTATTATTAAATATTAAAAACAAACAATTAATTAATAAAATAATCTAACTAAATATAAAATTCTTTAAACAAACCTTAATTAAATCATAAATTATTAACAAAACTTTAAATGGCTATTAAATAAGTTTAAATATATGAAAACTAATTTATTCTACTACAAATTTTAATAATCATAAACAAATTTACATAAATAAAATAAATTTTTAATAATTAAAACTAAATATATAACAACATAATGATTTTTAACTAACATTAAAAATAAAACTAAATTTTTTATTTAAATTTAAATCAAAAAACAACTTTTAAAAAATAAATTCAAACGATAATATTCTACCTTTGTTTAAAATTTAAAACAATTAAATAGAAAACACCTATTTTAAACACTATATCAATAAAATTTTAAATAACAAAATTATTTATAAATTTTAAATCGCATATTTCTAGCAATTCCGACAAAATAATAAATTAAAAACAAAATCAAATTACAAACAACAACAGTAGCCCCAGTTGGCATAGAAAAAACATATGAAACAAAAAACCCAACAACAAAAGCAAAAATAGAATTCACAGCAGAAAACAAAACAATTTTTTTATAGCTACTAAAAACTCTTCCAGAAGATAGAGCAGGAAATATAATTAAACTAGAAATAAGCAAAGCGCCAACCATCTTCATACCAACAACAATTATTAAAGCGGTTAAAACAGCAATTAAAATTTTATATATTCTAACATTAACTCCAACCGCTTTTGCAAAATCTTCATCAAAAGTAATAGAAAAAATTTTGTTATAGAAAAAAACAAAAAACAAAATAGCAATCAAAGAAAAAACAACAGCAAAAACTAAGTCAACTGTTTTCAAGGCTAAAATGCTACCAAACATAAAATTTAAAACCTCATTGTTCATCCCAGTAGACAAAGATATTATTAAAATTCCAATTGCAAGGCAGCTATTAGAAATTAAAGCAATTAACGCATCTGCTTTTATCTTGCTATTTTCACCCAACAAAAACAAAAAAACAGCAAAAAAAACAACAACAGGAACACAAACAAAAAGTGGTGCCCAATTTAAAGCACAAGCAACCGAAAAAGCTGAAAATCCAACATGTGAAAGCCCATCACCAACCATTGAATATCTTTTCAAAACCAAGCTAACACCCAAAATAGCAACACAAACAGAAATTGCAATTCCTGCAACAAAAGCTCTTTGCAAAAAAGGATATTTAAAAAGATCAACAACAGCCTTTATCAAAAATATCTCCTCCTTTCAAAAAACATTTAGAAACATCACTTTTTAAATATTCAGAAACTTCTCCAAAAAAAAGCATCTTTTTCTTCATATGCAAAATTTTTTTAGCGTTTTTTAAAGCAGCTTCAACATCATGTGAAACCATAACAATTGCAATCTTTTTTTCTTCGTTTAACCTTTTAATTAACAAATAAAACTCCTTTGTGAAAATAGGATCTAAACTAGAACAAGGTTCATCCAAAAACAAAATCTTCTTAGAAGAACAAATTGCCCTTGCCAACAAAACTTTTTGTTGCTGACCTTTTGAAAGTTTCCTAAAAGAAACATTTTTAAATTTTTCCATATCTAAAAACCTTAAAATCTGCTCTGCCTTTTCTTTATGTTTTGCATTAAAAAAAGGAAAAAATTTTAAACTGTTAACAAAACCAGACAAAACAACTTCAAAAACACTAGCAGGAAAGTTTTTTTGTATTAAAACCTTCTGCGGCAGATATCCTATTTCATTTCTTTTTAAATTTTCTAAAACTATTTCACCTTTTTTCTTTGATTTTAACCCTAAAATAGTCTTTAAAAGAGTGCTTTTGCCAGACCCATTTTCTCCTAATATAAATATATAGTCCTGCTCTTTTATATCAAAAGAAAGATCATAAACAACAATGTTTTCTTCATATGCAACAAATAAATTTCTACAACTAACCAAACTCATTTTAACTCAATGCCTCTTTTAAAGTTTTTAGGTTTTCTCTATAGAATTCTAAAAAAGTCTTTCCATTTTCAAAATCTTTTTTAGAACAAGTATGACAAGAATTTAAAGTTAAAATTTTAGCACCAGTTTCCCCTGCTATAGTTTTTGCAACAGAATCATCGGTTGTTCCTTCTGTTTTTAGAATAAATTTAACTTTGTTAGCTTTTGCTTTTTCGATTATCTTTGCTATTTCAAAAGAGCTAACTTCACTTTTAGAAGAACAGTTATGAAACGCTTTTAAAGCATCTATTTCATAATCCTCAAAAAGATATGTAAACGGAAATTTATCTGCAAAAACGACAAAATCTCTTTTTTTATTTGAAGCAACATCCCTAAATTCCTTGTCTAATTCTTTTAACTTTTCAACATATTCTCTTGTGTTCTTCAAATATTTTTCTTTATTGTTTTCATCTATTTCACAAAGCTTCTCCCCTAAAAATTCAACAATTTTTATACAATTTAAAACAGAAGTCCAAACATGTTCGTCTTTTAAATTTTTTCTATCTTTTAAAATTTCAAAAAGAGAAACGGTCTTGTTTTTTTTACCATCAACAGAATTTAAAATTTTTTCAACCCAAGAATCATTTTTTCCGCCAACATAAATGAACATATCAGCAGACTTTATATTTTTCATATCTTTTGGGGACGGCTCAAAACAATGCACATCACCTCCAGGAGAAGAAAGCATTAAAACTTCAACACCATCAACATCTTTAGTTAGCTGTTTTACAAAATCATACTGAGAAAAAATTGTTGTTATAATTTTAATATTCTTATTTAAAACTCCACCCTCGTTTTCGTTTTCATGTTTGCAAGCACAAAAAATAAAAATAAAAGAAAAACAAAAACATAAAATAGCAATAATTTTTTTCATATTAATTCAACCCAAAAAACTTTTATTTAATTATTGTTCAACACAAAGATGATAACATATTTTAAAATTTTAGTCAATAAATAAAATTTATTAATTTTGCTATTGATTAAAATTAAAATATCCTTTAAAATTAATATGTCTTTCTTTGCGTCCGTAGCTCAATTGGATAGAGCGTTGGACTCCGGCTCCAAAGGTTGCAGATTCGAATTCTGTCGGGCGCACCATTTTTAAATATATTTTGACAATAAACCAGTTTTAATGATATAGTTAATGAATCGGCTATTGTTTAAAATTATTTTAATTAAATAAGATATTTGGAGGTATTATACATATGGATTTTAATAGTATGTCTTTGGAAGAACATTATAAATGGCGTGGAAAGCTGGATATAGTTCCAAAAGCGCCATTAAACACGGTTAAAGATTTGTCTTTAGCATACACCCCAGGAGTTGCTCAACCTTGTCTTGAAATACAAAAAGATATTGACAAAAGTTTTGAACTAACAGGAAGATGGAACACAATTGCTGTTGTAACAGATGGAACTGCTGTTTTAGGGCTTGGAGATATAGGGCCTGAAGCCGGAATGCCTGTTATGGAAGGAAAATGTGCACTGTTTAAAAAATTTGGAGATGTTAACGCTTTTCCACTTTGCATTAAATCAAAAGATGTTGATGAAATTGTTAACACAATTGCTTTAATAAGTGGCAGTTTTGGTGGAATAAATTTAGAAGATATTTCAGCACCAAGATGTTTTGAAATTGAAAGAAAACTAAAAGAAAAAACTTCAATTCCAATATTTCATGACGACCAACACGGAACCGCTGTTGTAACTTTAGCAGCTATGATTAACGCTTTAAAACTAACCGGAAAAAAAATAGAAAACATAAAGGTTGTAACAAGTGGAGCAGGAGCAGCAGGAATTGCAATAATAAAACTTTTAATAGCAGTTGGCCTTAAAAATGTTATTATGTGTGATAGAACTGGTGCTATATATAAAGGCAGAGACAATTTAAACAAAGAAAAACAAGAAATGGCTGAAATTTCAAATCAAGATATGGTTAAAGGTTCACTAGAAGACGTTATAAAAGGGGCTGATGTTTTCATAGGAGTTTCTGCTCCAAACACAGTAACAGAAGCTATGGTTAAATCTATGGCAAAAGACCCAATTCTTTTTCCAATGGCAAACCCAACACCAGAAATAATGCCAGATATTGCAATAAAAGCAGGAGCTGCAGTTGTTGGAACAGGTAGGAGTGATTTTAGCAACCAAATAAATAACCTTCTTGCTTTTCCGGGAATTTTTAGAGGTGCTTTAGATGTTCGTGCAAAAGACATAAACGACGAAATGAAAATAGCTGCTTCATATGCTCTTGCTAACATAATTAAAGAAGACGAGCTAAAACCAGATTATATAATTCCAGCTCCATTCGACCCAAGAGTTAAAGAAAAAATATCTAATGCAGTTTCAAAAGCAGCAAGAGAAACAAATGTTGCTAGAATATAAAAAATTTTTAGTATGAATAAAACTTTATAATTTGTCAAAAATTTTAAATAAAAATAAATTTTTGTTACTTTGTTTAAGAAATAAACATAGTATATATTACGACAAAATAGTTTATTTTTAAACTTTGTTTTGATATATCTGAATTTATTTCTTGGAGGGTGTTTATCTTGTCATATGATTTGAATGTTTTTTTAAAAGGTTGTTTAAACAAAAAGGTTGCATTCATAGGTATGGGTGTCTCTAATTTTGATGCTATTATTTTATTTCTAAAAAACAACATAGATGTTACTATTCTAGACAAAAAAGAAAAAGAAAAAATAGGTGAGAAATATGAAACCTTAAAGCAACTTGGAGCAAATTTCATTTGTGGTGAAAAATATCTAGATAATTTAACAGAATATGATATTGTTATTCGTTCTCCAGGAATGTATTTTAACGACGAAAGACTTCAAAAAGCAATAAAAAGCGGAACTGTTGTTACTTCTGAAATGGAACTTTTTTTTGAATTTTGCCCTTGTAAAATAATTGCAGTAACTGGCTCTGATGGAAAAACAACAACAACAACTCTAATTGCAAAAATTCTAGAAGAAGAAGGCTATAGGGTTCATTTAGGTGGAAACATAGGAAAAGCTCTACTTTGTGAACTAAAAAACATTCATCCACTAGATATTGCGGTTGTTGAACTTTCAAGCTTTCAACTTTTATCTTTGAGAAAATCTTCAAATGTTGCAGTAATAACAAACATATCGAAAAATCATTTAGATGTGCACAAAGATATGGAAGAATATATTAAAGCAAAAGAAAATATCTTCATTCACCAAAATGCATTTGGAAAGGTTATTTTAAACAAAGATAACAAAATTTGCTATTCATTAAAAGAAAATGCAAGAGGTTTTGTTGAAAGTTTTAGTATGAAAGAAAATGTTTTAAATGGTTCTTTTTATGACAAACAAGAAAAAACTCTTTATTACGCAAAAAATGGAAAAAAAGTTAAAGTTTTAAAAGAAGAGGAAATATTACTTCTTGGAAAACACAATGTGGAAAATTTTTTAGCAGCAATATCAGCAACATTTGACATGGTGGACATAAAAAGCATTAAAAGTGTTGCAACAACATTTAAAGGCGTTAAACACAGATTAGAACTAATAAAAAAAGAAAACTCAATAATGTGGTATAACGACTCAATTGCAACTTCTCCAACAAGAACAATGGCGGCGCTAAATTGTTTTGATAAAAACATAATATTAATAGCAGGTGGATATGACAAAAATTTGCCTTTTGATGAACTAGCAGATTCAATTTTAAAAAAGGTTAAAAGTTTAATTTTGATGGGTTCCACAGCAGACAAAATAGAAAACTCAATTAAAAGCAGCAAAAATTTCTATGATGGATTTAAAATATATAAAGTGAAATTTATGAAAGACGCCGTTAAAAAAGCAAAAGAAATAGCAAAATATGGCGATTTTGTTCTTTTCTCCCCTGCTTGCGCTAGTTTTGATTTATATAATAATTTTGAAGAACGAGGAGAAGACTTTAAAAAATTAGTTCAAAATTCAAGACAAGGTTATACTTCACCAACTAAATATTTACAAGATAAAAGTTACATAAATCATTTAGCTATAAATAATAAAAATTATTATAATATCGGGTCACAATTAAGACCAATAAAAGAAAGTGACGACGATGATAATGATATTAAAA
>CACXZI010000026.1 GCA_902772105.1 Oscillospiraceae bacterium
TCAGCTTGGTTATCTTGATTATTCTGTTCATTCATTTGGTTTTGATTGTTATTTTCAGCTTGGTTATCTTGATTATTCTGTTCTTCTATTTGGTTTTGATTGTTATTTTCATTTTTTTCTATAACTCCTATAAATTTATTTAACCTATCAAAAATATCTTTTTGGTCATCTGATTTGTATTTATTATTAATATTTTCTGATTGTGTTTTATTTTCATTTTTGTTTTTTTCTAGTTCTTTTAATCTTTCTTTTATAGCATCAACTTCTTTTTTTATATTAAATTTTTCTATTAACTCATCTATAATACTTTTCAACCCACAAATTTCTGAATTGTTCCTATAATTAATTCGGCCCATTCTATATCTATATCTTTTATATATAATATCACTTTTCTTTATTTGAGCTTCTATTTTTTTATATTTTTCAAATTTTTCCATATATTTATTTATTTTTTCTGATACTATTTTTATATTTGCTATATCGTTTATTAATTCATCTAATGTATAATAATATACATAACAATCATCATATTTACCATCTTTATTAAGTTTTGTAAAATATTTAGAATAAAGGCTGGACCCTTTAAATGTATTAAATTCTACTTCACTTTTTAATACATCAGAATCTTCTAATTTATTTGACAAATAATTTTTAATTTCCGGTAATTCTGTATAATCTTTAAAATCTTTATATTCTTTTAATTGTGCAATAACAGAATTTTTATTATAATTTTCATTTTTATAATAATGTTCATTATTTTCAAATATGATTTTTAAAAAAAATAAATATATTTTGATATCATTATGTATATCATTTAATATTTTGCTATATTTAAGTTTGCTTTTAGGAACCACTTCCCATATTACAATATTTTTTTCTAATATATCTTTTAACATTTCTCTAATTTTTGTTTTTAATGATCTTATTTCTTCTATTTTTTCCTCTAAAGATTCACTTGATGTGTAATTTTCCATATCACAATTTTCTATATTTTTAATTATTTTTTCTGCATTGCAACAATCTTCTATTGCTGCTTCCGATTCATATAAACCTTTTTCTTTTAAATATTTATTACAAATACTAGCATTCTTTCGTAATATTTTATCCAAAACAATATTTTCATCAACATTTATGAAGTCTTCAAATTCATCGACAATAAGATAATATTTCCCATCACTACGATTACGTTTTACTCCTTGGTGTTCATTTTTTTCAATAGTTGCTTTAAATAATGTTTTAAAATGTTGTTCATAAACTTTTAATTGTTCGATATATAAATCGAATAAATCTTGAATATTACTAATATCATAATATCTGTTTTGTGCTTGATTATCATTCATTGACAGAACTCTAATATTTCCATAATTTTCTTTTTTTAAATTAAGCTCACTTAAATCATTTATGGTTATTTGTCCATAATTTTTTGAATTTAAATTATCTATATCTTGATTTAATTGATTTTGACATAAATTAATATTTTCATTTAATTCATTTGTTATGTTATCTAAATGTTTAGATTTAATATCAAAAATATCGTTTTTTATATATTCATTTTTTTCTTCTTCACTTCTTGTTGAAAAAGAAAAATCAATTTTTTGTTTAATATCTTCTTCTTTTCCATATATTACTTCTTTTACTTTTTTTAAATCTTCTTTAAAATCCTTAATAAAACTTTTTTCTTCTTTGTTATAAACAAGTTCTTTTATTTCATTTTTAACATCTTTAACTTTTTGTTCTATGATATTATTTTTTAAATAGCTTTCATCTTCAATTTCTTTATAAGCTTGATTAAATAAATTTGTAAATTGAGTATG
The DNA here is from genome assembly GCA_902772105.1 of Oscillospiraceae bacterium. Lineage (GTDB taxonomy): Bacteria > Bacillota > Clostridia > Oscillospirales > Ruminococcaceae > RUG12519. Next base: position 1,815 of record CACXZI010000026.1, read on the forward strand.
TATAAATTCATAACCTTTTTTTTTGGCTTCCTCAATTTTTTTTTCGCTTAATATTTCTATATATCTTTTTAATTTTGTTTTAGTTTTTATTATGTTTTCTATATCACTTAACACCATTTTATCAATTTCTTGGTTTTTATCTATGTTTTCTAATTCTTTTTCTAATCTTTTTTTATAAAACTCAATAAAATGTCTTGCTAAATTTATTGTTTCACTATATTCGTCTATCATATATTTTAATCTGCATATTGAAATTTGATCTTTTATTTCATGTATATACTTTTCTATGCTTTTTTTTGTATACTCAATATCCCCTATATTTTTTATTGTTTTTTCATCGCATTTAGATCTATCTATTGATTTAAGAATATTTTCTACATCTTTTAATATTTTATTTATATTTAATAAATCTTCAAGCAAATATTCTATTTTATAATAAAAAACATTATTTTTGCATTCATATTTCGAATAAATTTTAGAATTAAAGCTACCAATAAGATCTACATGGTGGTTTTTATTAGTAATATATATATCATAAGCAAAATCATCATTTTTATTTTTTGTACATAAAGCACATTTACTATCATAAAGATGGGTGTCATAAGTTCTAAGTTGTGTGAGATATAATGGTAGTAGTTCTTTTTTTTTATTATTATCGTAATATTGGAGTTTACTTGTTAAACGGTTTTTTCCTGGTAATACACTAAATATTACATCATCATCTGAGTTAATTTCACTTAAATCATCCACATTACTATAATTTAATTCTAAAATTTTATCTGTTTTTAATTCGTCTACAAATTTTTGTTTTCTCGCTTTTAAATAATTTTGTAATAATTTTTCTGCATATGGTTGAAATTTATTCTTTTTTTTAATTTCATTTAGCAAATTTAATTCATATAAACTACTAGTGCTTATTTTTTCATTTTTTATTATATTATTAATTTTTTCTTTAAAATTACAAATAAAATTTATTTTTTCGTCATGCGAAATCTTGTTAATTTTATTATTTAAAATGACGTCTATTTCATTTCCGGTTAATATGTTTCCATCAATTTCATAAATAACTTTTTCAATTAAAGGTTTAAATCGTAAATATATATCTTTAACGGAGTTTTCCATATCATTTTTAATAAAAGATATATATTTTTTTGTATCCTCTTTAATTTCGTTTAATTTTTTTTGGTAATATGCTAATTTTTTTTCATTTAAATTATTGATATTATTGTTACTTATTTCGGAAAAAATTTTTTCTTTATATTTTTTTATTACGATATATGCCTTAATTAATATTTCATTATAATAATCATATAAACTGATATATCTTTTGAACATTATATTTTTCATATCTTTAGCGAAAAATACATTGCTTATGTTTTCTATATAATTATCTGTTTCTTCTTTTAGTTTTTTATATTCTTCGTCATTTTGAATTGATTTAAAATAATCTTTATGATGTTCAATTATTCTTTTCATATCTACGATTATTTTATTTAAATTATAAAAATCTTCAATAAAGGAAGATATATTATAAAGATTATGTTCTTTGTTATATTTTGAATAGATTTTAGCGTTGCTATTTCCTATTTCATTCATATCAACACTATTATATGTCATTGCAGTTTTTGAAGTGCTGTTTAATGATAATTTATCTAATGCAATTTTAACATTAAAAAAATGTTCTTTATAATTATAAATTTGGTCGTGATATAACTTCATTATACTATTTCTATCTTTAATGCTATAGTATGGATAGCTGTTTTTTAAAGTATAATTTGTTCGAAATAATCCTCTTGGTAATACTCTAATATAAGTATCTTTATTTAAATCTATATCTAAATCAATTTCACTTAAATCATTCAAATCTCTATATTTTTTAGATTCTTTTTCATTCTCTGAATCTATATCGCCTAAAATCATATTAGAATTCATATTTTGTTCTTTATTTAAATCATCAGAATTTGAATCATTAAGAGCTATATCACAAAATGCTTTATCTAAATCTTTATTTCCACTTGAATCTTCTTGTTCGTTTTCTTTGTTTTCTACATCTTCGCTTACATTTTCTGTGATTATCTTATCATCTATACGTTTTTTTAATTTTTTTATATTTAAAATATCCTTATTTAAATTTTCAATTTTTCCTTTTAATGCTATATCAATATTATTATTGTTTTTAGATTGTTTTATTTTATTAAAAATATTTTGTAAATCTTTTATTATTTTATCTATTTTTTTAAAATTTTCATTTAAATCTTTTATAGTAAAATAATAACATGCTGGCTCTTGTTGGGATTCATAATAATCATAACACCCTTCATAATATACATATTGTGAAGCAATATAATCATTTTTTAAACCTATATTTTTTATATTATCTTTATATGATATATCTAAATTTATACATTTTTCTTCAAAATATTTTACGTTAGATAAAACACTATCAATTATAGTAAAATGTTGTTGATAGGCATCTAGTTGTTCAGCGTATAAATCTAATAATTCCATTTCATTATTAATATTATAATATTTTTTATTTGTTTGTTCTTTATTTTCATCGTTTTCATCATTTTCATCGTTTTCATCCTCTTTATCATTTTCATCATTTGATTCATTTTGTGATGAAATAACACAAACCTTTGTTTCTTTTGTTTTATCTTGGTTGATATCATCTAAATTAAGATCGCTCAAATCTTTTAGATTTATTGAACAGTTTTCTTTTTTAGTTTCTGATTGATTTATATGTTCATCTTTTTTAGTTTCTTTCATAGAAAAAACCGATATTGTTGATATGAAAATACTGCAAAAAACCGTTGTTATTATAAATTTTAATTTTACTTTTGACATAATCTCCTCCAAAATTTTACTTTTTTTGACAAATTCATTATACGCAAAAATAAAGCAATTGTAAAGAAGATATTTACAAATTTTATTATAATCTGGAAGGCAAATAACAATTAATGGTAAAAATCAATATATAGTTTTTTGAGTAAAGATATTTTTAATATAAATTCAAAATGTTTTATATATGTTTTTAGAAATTCTATTTTAATTAGAAAAAATTTAGTATGTTTATTAAATTATATTAAACACGTGGTAAGTGAAAAATTTAGAATTAAAGCAAAAATATCATAAATTGAAAGTTAGAATGAAAATTTTTGATATACCTGCTATATATGGAAAAATAAGGAGGTTAAAATGAAAAAACAAAATATTAAAATAGATATCACCTTTGGTGTAATATTTTAGGGGTGTGAGGTTTTCAGAATTTTTTTATATTGATGTAATTTTGTTATTTTTATCTATATTAAATTTTATTAAAATTCTTATAAAATTTCTCCTAAATATTTTTTCAATATATTCTATTGTATATTTTCCTTTTTTTGTGATATAATTAGTCATATTTTGTAAGTGTGGAGGAAAAATATGTCAAAAGCAAAATTAAAATTTATAATAGCGAATGTTTTTTGTGGTATTTTTATTTTAACAATGCCAGCCGTTGCTATGAAAAAAGAAAAAATATCATTAAATAAAGAAGATATGTTGTTTTTAGAAAATAATAATAAAGATCTAAAAATTAATGAACAAAACGAATTACAAAAAAATATTGAAATGCTTGATTACTATAATTCTTTTTTTGATTTAGTTATTAAATATAAAGACTCTGATGATAATAAAACGCAGAGCTCTATTTTTTCTGAATATGAATATATAAAAATTAATGGCATTAATAAAGACCTAGAAACAAAAATTAAAAGTGATGAAACTATTTTAGAAAAATGGGAAAAAGATAAAAATAATTACTACTATAAAAGAGTGGACGTTATTGATGACTATATCAAAGCAAACAAAATATTTAAAATTTTAAAAAATATGAAGAATAATAGTTTAGTTAATAGCGAAGATGAAAAAACGTCAAAACTAAATAAAGATGAAATATTAAAAAAAGCAAAAAAGATTCTGCCACAAATAGAAGAAACCATAAAAGAATGGATATTAAAATATGATTTATACGAACAGGGCGAAAAAATAAAAAAAATAATAGAAGCATCTAATCAAATACAAATATATTATTTTCATTTAAGTAATGTATATAATCAATTAGATTTTAATAAGAATTATACGAATTTTGAAGAACCTATTATTGAATTAGATGAATCGAAAAAAAATAAAAAAATTGATGTGAAAGAAATGCGTGATTATCTTAATATTGAAAACGATATAGAATTTAAACTTTTTTGTTCTTCTGATATTTTTAAAAAATATTATAATGAAGAATGTCAAATTAAAAAATATTATTTACATGATTTAGAAGGTGATATAAGAAATATATTCAAAATACAAAAAGAAACAGAAGAATATATGAAAAGTATTCAAAAAAAAGAAGGATTTATATCTGAACAGTTTGAAAAAACTAATAATAATATAGAGCAACTAAAAGAAGTTATTAAAAATCTTGTTGGTTTTTTAAAATTAACAGAATTTGAAGATAAGGAAAACGAAAATGAAGAACAAGAATTGATAGATAATGCTACTATTATAAATGATATTGAAAAGAAAGATAAAATAAACTTAAATTATATTGATATAACTGATTTAAGTGAAATTAATATAGATGATGATATAACATTTAGAATATTACCAGGATCAGAATATTTATCTAATCATTATTTAACAAAAAACGTTAAATATTATAAAACTAGAGAAAAAGAAAAACTGTTAGATTTATATTCTGATCAACTTGATACCTATTGTAAACATTTTAAATGGAATAACTCTGGTTTAGAAAAAAGACTTAAAAGTTCAGAAGAAAGACTTAACAGCAGTGATTATTCATATGAGGATGATAATTTTTTATATAATAGCAATGATTTTTCACATAAAAATGATAAATTTTTATATAAGAGTGATGAATGTTTATATAATTCTTATATTAACACAAATCAAATATATATAGTTGGTATTACTGCGAGAAATCTTAAACTTTCTCTAAAATATAGATGTATAAATGGTATGAATTTTTATAAAATAGAATATTTATTTGAAGATTTTTTAAATGCAAATAAAATAATTAAAGATGCAGAAAAAATATTAAGTTGTATAAATAAAAAAGAATATGAAAAAAACAAACAAGAACTACATAAAATAAACAATGAAATAGACGTTCTAGAAAAAACAGTAAGGAGGAAGAAAAGAGATGAAAATAAAAAAACAAATGTTGGAAAAGGATGGACAAAAAAAACAGAAGAGGAAAAAAAATTAGAACAAAAAAAAGAAACTAAACGATGCCTACAAGAAAAAGTAAGTAAAATAGAAGAACCACAAAAATACATAGGAAAAATAAAAAATTATATAGTAGAACTAAAAAAAAATATTCAAAAATGTAGATTAAAATATATGATAGATGAATATGGTGAAACAATAAATTTAGCACGATTAGTGATTAAAACATGCAAAGAAGCAATACAAAAAAAATTAGAAAGCGTAGATAAAGACCAAAAAATTGATGATGTGTTACTAAACGACATAGAAAACATATTAACTATTGCATTAAAATTAAAAAGATATATAAATATATTAACAGAAGAAAAAACTGAGGAAGCTAAAGAAAAAGGTGATGATTTTATATATACTCAATTTGAACTTTTATTTGAAGAAGCAAACAAAGAAATTGAAGAAATTGAAAATGGAAGATATTTAAACAATAATCTTATAAAACAAAAAGCTGAAGGTATTAAAAATGAAATAGAAAAAGATATTAATATAATGAAAAAAGATATTTTAAATGATGATTTAAAAAAATTTTTAAAAGAAATAAAAGAATCAGTGTATGAAGAAGAAAGTGAAATTGAAGAAATAATTAGGAATGATGTTTTAACAGAATATAGAAACAAAAATAATAAAAATAATATTGAATCTAAAATTGAAGATAGTTATAAATATATTAAAATAGACGAATTAAATAATTTTATAGGTGAATTAAATAAAAACATAACTGGATTAAACAATAATCAACAAAATCAAAATCTAGATATTCTTAATTTAAAAAATAGTGAAAAAATAGATTTAGATGATTTAAGCGAGTTTAATTTAAAAGAAATGAAGGGCAAAAAAGTTAGAGTTATTAATAAGGAGGGAGAATTGGAGTTAAATCCTAAATATTATGATACCAGTAATATATATGATTTATTAGATTTATATATTGAGCAATTAGAATGTTATAATATACATTTTAAAAAATTATTTATAGATAATAATAATGTTAGATATAAAAAAAATAAAAAAATTGTATTATTAAAACTATGCGATTGTGGAAACGGAACACAAAATTATTTTATGGAATATCCTAAAAAAGTGATTAAAGAATTTTCTTTAAATGATACTTTTGTATCTAATAATGTGAATGAATTTGAACATAATTTAGATAATGTTATGAAAGGCAGTTTTTTGGAAGAAATATTAAAAAAGAATATAAGTATTGGTTATAAATATCTAAAAAAAAGAGGTCGTTATGATGTAAAAGATGTTATAGAAGATTTTTATAATATACAAAAAATAATTAGTGATATAGATAATGATATAATGCCTTTAGTAGATAATTACAAGGACGAATATGATTTAAAAAAACAAGCAACTAATTTAACATTATTAAAAGAAAAAATTTCTGAAATGTTTGATATCATAAAAGAAAATATTGAACATTGGAGAAAACATTATGGATATGGCAAAGATAATGGTAAATATAATGAAGATATAGAATCGTTATATAACTATGTTGATTCATGTTTATTTTTTTTGAATAACTTAGATGCAAATAATAGAATATATTATGATAATAAGGCTATTGATTCATTTAATTTTCATAGTGATAATTATACTATTGCGAAATTACAAGATTATAGAGATTTTGAATATTATAAAAAACAAGATGAAGTTTCAGGTTATTTTAAAAAAGATGAAATAAAACATATATTAAAAGATGAATCCGTGTTTGATATGTTTAAAAAATCTTATTTTTACTTAAAACGTTATGAAGGATTTGATAAATCAAATGGATATTACACATTAGAAAATTTAATAGATGATCTAGCAGATATAATAATAATGAAAGACAAAATAAAAGAATATATAAAAATATCTAAAACGTATGAAAAAATGGAAGCTAAACAAAATGATAGTTATAATATATATGAAGGTTTTGGAAATCAACTTTTATCATTGGATTATAAAATAAATACTTCAAATTATGGTTTAAAAGCTTTTATTGATAGATTAATAGAAAAATTTAAAATAGAACAAAAAGTTAAAGATGCCATAACAGAAAAATTAGAAGAGCAAAAAAAAATAAAAAATATTAAAGGTAAAATTAATATAGAAGATGTGATTTTTAATAGTTTTAAGGAATTTAGAAAAGTTAAAGAAGAAAATGAGAATAAAGTTAAAGAAGAAGATGAGAATGAAGAAGATGAGAATGAAGAAGATGAGAATAAAGTTAAAATAATTAGAAAGTATGATTTAAAAGATTTAAGTCAATTAGATTTAAGTAAAATTAAAAATGCAAAGGTTAGAATTATCAAAGAAGAAAAAGATGAAGATGAAATTAAATATTATGATATTAGTAATAAAACTGAGTTGTTAGATTTATATATTGATCAACTTGATGGTTATGTTATACATTTTAAAACAATATTTGAAGAAAATAAATATGATCCTTATTATGATAATGAGCATTCTGAAGATATATATGTGAAATATAACATTTCTAATATGATAAATTTTCAAAAAATATCAAATATAAATAGATATATTAGGTCAAAATATGAAAATAACGGTAGCTATTTTAAGCGAAAATATATTGTGGAAGATGCAAACAATTTATGTAAAATATATAAAAATGTTGATATGATAATAGAGTCAATAGAAAAATCTGGAAGTGATTTTGAAAAAAATAAGCTAAAAGAAAAACAAAAAGATATAAGTAGTATACGAAATAAACTAAATGGCTATTTAAATAAAATTGTGGAATGGGGGTATTTATATAATTTTGATGAAGACAATAAAAAAATAAATGATAAACGTAATGAAATGATGGTTTATTATTGGCATTTTTTTCATATTGATAAATATTATATGGACAAAAAAGATGATTTAAAAGACGATGGCATTATTGCACATCTAAAAAAATTTAGAGAAGATGATTATGATTATTGTTCCGGCAGATATCTTGCAGAAAATTATTATATTTTTAATAAAAATGAATTTAATATATTCAAATCTTCAGAAATTTACAAAAATTATTATGAAGCAGAAAAAGAATATTGTTTAGAAGATTTAGAAAATGATATAAAATATATAGAAAATTTTATAGAGAATTTGTTAAAAGATTTAAGAGAACTTGAAAAAAAGAGACAGAAAAAAGGGAAAATATTTACATATAGACAATTTAAATATTTGTTTAAACAAACAATTAATGAAAAGAAAGAGTTAACAAAAATTATTGAAAAGTTGAAAAATAAAATCATAAAAGAAAAAACAAACATAAATAAACAAAAGAATTATAAAACTAGCAAATTAGAAAATGTTGAAGAAATAAATAATCAAAATCAAATTGTTAATCTAAATAATAACAATGAAAATAATCAAAACGAAGAAAATGGAGAAGGAGAAATAAATAATCAAAACGAAGAAAATGGAGAAGGAGGGAATAATCAAGATCAAATTGTTAATCTAAATAATATAAATCAAAACGAAGAAAATGCTGAAGGAGAAATAAATAATCAAGATCAAATTGTTAATCCAAATAATATAAATCAAAATTTAGATGAAAACAATAACGAAAATAATCAAAACGAAGAAAATGTTGAAGGAGGGAATAATCAAGATCAAATTGTTAATCTAAATAATAACAATGAAAATAATCAAAACGAAGAAAATGTTGAAGGAGGGAATAATCAAGATCAAATTGTTAATCTAAATAATATAAATCAAAACGAAGAAAATGTTGAAGAAGGGAATAATCAAGATCAAATTATTATTCCAAATAATAACAATGAAAATAATCAAAACGAAGAAAATGCTGAAGGAGAAATAAATAATCAAAACGAAGAAAATGGAGAAGAAATAAATAATCAAAACGAAGAAAATGTTGAAGAAATAAATAATCAAAACGAAGAAAATGGAGAAGAAGGGAATAATCAAAACGAAGAAAATGTTGAAGAAGGGAATAATCAAAACGAAGAAAATGGAGAAGAAGGCGATGGCAACGATAAAGATGATTATCTAGGAGATTATTATAAATATTTTGAAAATAAAAATAATGATTAAAAAATAAAAAAATATTTAAAAAAAGATGTTATGGAACTGCTAGATATTATTCATAAAACAAAACTTTCTCAGTACGTAGAACATTTGATGAAATTAATAGTAAATCACTCGCCATAAAGTTTAATCTAATTTATAAACCTGCTAAATCTTATTTAAAATAAATCACTCGCCAAGAAGTTTAATCTAATTTATAAACCTGCTAAATCCTATTTAAATTAAGTCACTCGCCAAGAAGTTTTATAAAACTTGTTTTGGCCTGCTAAATTTTTTTCAGTACGTAGTAAGTTTGATGAAATTAATAGTAAATCACTCGCCAGAAAATTTAATCTAATTTATAAACCTGCTAAATCCTATTTAAATTAAGTCACTTGCCAGAAAATTTAATCTAATTTATAAACCTGCTAAATCCTATTTAAATTAAGTCACTCGCCAGAAAATTTAACTAAATTTAATAAACTTCTACACTAAGTTTAAAATTTTTTAAAAATTAAAAAAAACACCTCATCATAAGGGTGTTGATTAGTATTTAATTATGTAGTGATTTTATACAATTTTTAACATTTTTAATATATTGATTGTGTATTTTTCTTTTTTTTGATAAAATAAAATATATTTTGTAAATAGGAGGAATATATTATGTCAAAAAAAAGATTTTTAATAGCAATTATTTCCATAGGAATGTTCGCATCAACACCTACATATGCGATGGAGAACAAAGAAAAGCCATCAAATTCAAATACACAAAATTCAAATACACAAAATGAAGAAAATTTAATTTCAAATTCAAATACACAAAATTCAAATACACAAGAAGAAAATTTAATTTATTGTAAGAATTTAGAAGAAATTAAAAAGGACTATAATGAACTAGAATTTTATAAATCTCACTTTAATATATTAAAAAATGTCCCCAATATATATGGTAGAGACAACATGTATAAAATGGATGAAATAAAAGAAAGATATATTGAAAATTGTGATGATGTTGATTTTAAGAATAAAACTAAAAAAGAAAAAGAAGAAATAGTTGACAATTTAATAAAATCTTTCCCTGATGTTTTATCAAAACAATATTTAAAAGGAAACCAAGAAGAAAAAATCCCTATGTTTAGTTTAAATCAATTAAAAAAAGATATAATAACTGCAGTTAAGAAAATGAACAAAATAGAAAATTTCAAATATCGGTCACAAAAAGATAAACCAAATATAACAGATGTTAGAGATGCTATAAAAGAATTATTGCAAAAATATTATACAATAGATAAAAAATCTAGAATAGGACAATTGGAGAACAACACTAATAATCCAAAAGATTATTCGTTGCAATATTATATAAATATGTTTGATAATAAATATCGGTGGTTTTTTCAAAATTTAAAAGATGAAGGAAGAATAGAAAAATATAAAAGAATATATATTTATTTATTAAAAGATATGTTATATAGATTAGATGATTTAGCGTCGTTGAGATGGGAAATAATAAAAAGAATTGCTAAAGGTAAAAAATATAAAAATAATTTATATATCTACCAATATAAATTTATAGTAGATAATTTTATTGAAAAATTTATCGAATTAATGTATGTAAATGGTGTTGATTATTTTGAACAAACCGAAAAATTTGCATCTATTTTTGAACCTTTTAAATTACATATTAAACCATGGAAAGATTTTAGGTTTTATAATTTATGTAAAGAAATATATCCTATGTTAAAAAAATCTCAAGATGCTATGAATGAAAAAATAGAAGATCTATTTTCTGATGAAAATATAGAACAACAAAATAAATTTAAATATGAAGTGCGGAAAGATAACATATTAGAAGGATTTGAAAATTATAATGATATTAAAGATATTTTAGACAAAGCTGAGAATGAAGTTAAAAATATTTTAAACAAAGCTGAAAACGAAATTAAAGATATTTTAAATAAAGCTAAAAATGAAATTAAAACAAAAAGTAATAAAGAAATTAAAGATATTTTAAATAAAGCTAAAGACGAAGTTAAAAGAAAAAGTAATAATAAAATTAAAGATATTTTAAACAAAGCTGAAAATGAGATTAAAAATATTTTAAATAAATCCAAAAACGAAATTAAAACAGAAAATAATGATGATATTAAAAATATTTTAAATAAAGCTAAAAACGAAATTAAAACAGAAAATAATAATGAGATTAAAACAGAAAATAATAATGATAAGATTAAAAATATTTTAGATATAACCGAAAACAAAGTTAAAACAGAAAATAATAATGATATTAAAGATACTTTAAATAAATCCAAAAACGAAATTAAAATAGAAAATAATGATGATGTTAAAGATACTTTAAATAAATCCAAAAACGAAATTAAAATAGAAAATAATGATGATATTAAAGATATTTTAAATAGAGCTAAAAATGAAATTAAAACAGAAAATAATAATGATATTAAAGATATTTTAAATAAATCCAAAAACGAAATTAAAATAGAGAATAATAAAGAAATTAAAACAGAAAATAATTTTGCATAACCAGGAGGTAGAATAAAGTTTTATTAAACTTCATGGTGAGTGATAAAAATTAAATTAAACTAACTACGTAATGAAAAAATTTGGCAGGACGTAGTTAGTTTAAATTTTTAATAAACATTTTAGTGAGTGATAAACTAAAAATAATAACGAAATTAATATTTTATTGATCATTGTTTAAATTTTCGATAGAAAATTTTATAGATGTTTCTGTGCTAATACTGTTAGTATCTAAAGAATAGTTTTCCAACAGTATTTTTAATTCTTCAATTTTTTTCTCACTTAATTTAGGAAACTCAGGTATTTTTTCAATTTGTTCTTCTATTACTTTTTCATTTGGTTTATATTTTAAATTTTTTTCAGTTGAATTTTCATCCAATTCATAAATTTTTGAATATTTTTTTATATTGTTGTTTTCATTTTCGGTTTTATATACAATAAATTTAATTTGTTTTGGAATGGCGTCTTTTTTTTCTTTTTGATATTGTTCAATGGTATCGTTTAAGCTATTAAAAGTTGAATATTTATTATTAATTTGATCTTTAGATTCTTTAAGAGATTTATTAATGTTACGATTTTTTATTGAATTTATTAACTTTTCAAATTGATAATTTTTAATGGCATCGTTTAAATCATTAATAATTGAATATTTTTGTATACTATTGTCATTAACTTTATCTTTAAAATTTTTTAAAGTAGCATTATCAATAAGATTATTGTTTTCTGCTGTTTCTATTAACTTTTCCAATTGATTTTGTTCAATGGCATCGTTTAAATCATCAATAATTGAACGTTTTTGTATAGTATTGTCGCTAGCTTTATCTCTAAAATTCTTTAGAGTATCTTTATCAATAAACTTATTGTTTTCTGCTGTTTCTATTAACTTTTCCAATTGATAATAGTCAACAGCAGCGTTTAACCTATTAATAATTGAACGTTTTTTTAAATCAATATTTTCAATTTGATCTTTAAAATCTTCCATATATACCATATCTTTTTTATCAATAATATTATTTTGTTTTGCTTCTTCTATACACTTTTCTAAGTCTTTAAAATAATATTCCCAACTTAAATCATATGGATTGTTGCTTTCAATCACACGTTTTTCATTTTCAACGATATCTTCGATTTTTTTAAGAGATAAAAGTTTAGTTAACCTTTCATTAGTGATATATTTATTAAATTCTTTTAGATTAACGTAATCTGCAAACTTTGCACTTTCAATAATATCTTTAAATTTTTCTAAATCTTTCATGTCACTGTATTTTATATTTTTAGTGGAATTTTTAGAAATATTATTTAGTATAGGTTTAATATTATCAATTAATTGGTTTATTTGTTCAATATTTTCAATATAGTGACTTACAACATTGTTGAAAAGATCATCATAATGAAAAATTTTATCATTTATATTTTTTTCTATAGGTTCATTATTTTTAGAAGTTAAAAACTTAAAAAATTTTTTCAATTTAACAAAATCGTTAATATTTTCAGGATTAATATAATTTTTATTTTTTTCATAATTAATAAGATTTTCAAGTTTTTTTGATTTTAAAAGATTTTTAATTTCTTTAAATTTAATAAGTTGTTTAAATTGTTCAGATATAACAAGATTTTTAAAATCGTCAGATGTAGTAAATGTTTTTAATTCGCCAGATTTAATAAGGTTATCAAATTCTTTTGATTTAATAAAATTAATAATTTCACTGAGTTTAGAAAAATTTTCAAATTGATTAGGTTCAATAAAATTTTTAATATTTTGTTCTTCTAAAAAAGCATCAACTTCTTTAAGTTTAATAAGTTTTTTAAATTGGCTAGATTTAACAAATTTTATAATGTTTTCTATATAAATAAGGTTATTAATATTTTTAATGGTATCTTTAAATTGGATATTTTCAATAAATTCTTTATCATTAAATGAATCTTTATATTTCTTATTATAAACTGCATCATTAAATATCTGATTAATCTTTTCTAAGTCAAAATTTTTTTCAAGATCTATAAAGCAATATTCTTCTGGTATTTTAGTTTCATATATAACCATAGCATTATCAACATTTTTTATCATATCTTTTTTAACATTTTTATTCATAGCAACTGCTGGCACCATTGACATAGAAATACCACAAAAAACAGTTGTTATTAAAATCCTTATTTTTGACATATTTATCCTCCACATTTACAAAATATAGATAATTATACCACAAAAAAGAAATATATGCAAAAATATGTAAAAATATTTGGAAAATTTTTATGTTTATATAATATTTTGAAGAAAAAGTTAAAATCATGTTAAAAATAACATAAAAATTAGTGATATAAATTATATAATTTTTGAAATATGGTTACGACAAATTATTTATTTTTTTAATAATATTTTAAATTAATTTAGGATTTATAAATTAGAATATAATTTATAAATTTAATATTTTTTAATTTTCATAAAATCATAGATAGTGTTTAAATAGTATAAATTTTTTAAACTTAATTTAAATTTAACGTTAAGATGTTTATTTAAAAATATATTAAATATTATATTTAATTAAAAATTTAATAACAATTAATAATATAAACACAATTTTAAACTTATAGTATAACTTAAAATTAAAATCAAATATAGTTTGTTAAAGTTTTATATTTTAAATTTTGAAAAAACTTTAAACCTAGTTTAGCAGGCCAAATAAAATTTGATTAAACTTTATGGCGAGTGATGAATTAAAATTCACATCAAATTATCTACGTAATGAAACCATCTACGTGATGAAAAAAAGAATCAAAATATAAGTATTTTGTAATATAAACACAATTTTAAACTTATAGTATAACTCAAAATTAAAACCAAATATAGTTTGTTAAAGTTTTATATTTTAAATTTTGAAAAAACTTAAAACCTAGTTTAGCAGGCCAAATAAAATTAGATTAAACATTATGGCGAGTGACTTAATTTAAATAGGATTTAGCAGGTTTATAAATTAGATTAAATTTTCTGGCGAGTGATAAACTTAAAGTTAGATTAAATTTTTTACGTACTGAAAAAGAATTTAGCAGGTTTTTAAATTAGATTAAACTTTATGGCGAGTGACAAACTTAAAGTTAAATCAAACTTACTACGTAATAAAAGAATTAAGTTTGTTTTTTAGAATGTTGTTGTAGTATATTTTAAAATAGAACAAAGTTAAATTATAAAAAAGTGTTAATATTAAAAATATTGCAACTGATAATAAAAACATCTTTTTGTTTTGCCATTTTGAAAAACCAAAAACAAAATCATAAAGAACGCTTAAAATAACAGAAAAAACTGTTAGGCTTGCTATCTTAATTGAATTTTTTAATATTTTATTTTTTATCTTGTTTAATAAAGAATATAGGGGAGGGTATATTCCAAAAAAAACTATATATAAAATAACAGCAGATTTGGTTGGTGTTAAAATTAAAGAAATAATTGAGGAAACAACATAAACCAAAAAAGAATATTTTGTGTTAAACATAAGGTTTATTAAATATACTATAATTCCGCAAATACCAGCGATAGAAGCCACAATTTCTAGAAAAGATGTTAAAAAGAAAAAAGAAATAATAAGAGCAGCAGACATAGAGCAAAAGGCTATTTTTTTAGTTTTTTTCATTGTTTAAACTAAATGCACCTATATGGCCCTCTTGGAGCGCCGCAATCGCAACACATGTCCATGCAGATCATAGCACTACAAATATCACAAAAGCTGCAGCCCATAGGCCCTCCTTGTGGATATTGGTCGTAGTATGGTCTATTTTGATTTTTAGTGTTAAAGCCTCCATTAATCTGCCATTGTGCTTTTTCATATGCTTTTTTATATTCTTCGTTTTGTGGATCCATAGAACTTGCAGTTAAAAAAAAGTTTGAAGCTTCCATAAGCCATCCTTTTTTATATAAAATAGCTCCTCGTAAGAAATACCAATGAGCGCTTCTTTGTTCTTCGGGGATGTTCATCAAAATATCTTCTGCTTTTTGTAGTTGATTTTCTTCTATTAGGTCTTCTATGTTTTTAAATTGTTTTTTTTCAAAATTTTCTTCTTCACCTTCGATTTTGTTTTCTATTTTTTTTGCTCGTATATTATTCATAATAATATCGAATGCATTTGTTATTTCTTTGGTTTTTTCTTGTGCATGTTTTTTTAAATCTTCTTTTTCATAGTTTTCTGGGTCATATTGTCTTTTTAATAATATATATCTATCTTTGATTTCTTGTTCTGTTGCCGTTTCTTCCAACTCTAAAATATCATAATATTTTTTTAATTCTTCCATTAATTTTTCCTCCAATTTTTTCATTATATCAAACTTTTAGAATAATTATATCATAATATTTAATTATATTAAATTTATTTTTTATATTAATGTTTAAAATTTAACTTAAATTCTATATTTTTATATTATTTAATAGATATTTAGTTTTATATAGTAGTGAATATATAACATTAATTTTTCTATTTTGTTCTTTATTTTTTAGTTAATTTAATTTAAATTTAAAATTTGCAGTTTAGTTTAAAGGTTAAATAAAAATTCTAAGTTTTTTGAATTATATTCACATTATATCAAACTTTTAGAATAATTATATCATAATATTTAATTATATTAAATTTATTTTAAAATATTATAATTAAAATTATAAATAGACGGATTTAATATCTTAAATTATGAATTTTTAGTTATGTTAAACTAAAAAATATATTAAAAACTAAATTAAATTTATATAAAATATCACCAATAGTTGAATATGGTTTAATTTTTATATAATGTATAGTTATAATTTAAAATTATAATATTAGAAATAACATATTCTATAATATAGTTAGAATAAATTTTTATTTGTGGTTTTAAAATAATGTTTATAAGATTTTTTATAGGTTAAAAATATTTTAGTGAATAGCCATAAAACTTAAAGCAAATCGGCTACTTAAAATAATTTATTTGTTTTTAATTTTATTTTTTAGGCTAGAAGGGTTATTAATTAAATAGTTTATATTATTACATATTTATTTTTGAATAAATTAATACAGTTGGTTATAATTTTATTTTAATAAATTTAAATTATAATCACTCAAATTTTCTCTCATATTTTTAATTTTTTTATATTTGATATGTCATTTCACATAACCTAAACAGTGATGTTTTAATATATTATGTTATGCATTTAAAATTTTTTATAAATAATATATATAACTAAAAAATACAATAAATATAGATTTTTGATATATTTAAATTTATATTAAGAAACTTATATATTTTTCAAACGTTTTAATATCAAATCAAAAATTTTATTTAGCAAAAATCAAACCTTTTCCTTAGTATTATTGTCGTCAAATTCTAATATTTTTAATTTTTTATATTAAATTTTTTGAATTTGTAATTAAATAATATTTTATGAATTTTATTTTTTTAATTTTAAATTGGATTAGCAAAAAGGTTTACAAAAATTAATTTGTTTTAATATTAGTTTTTTAAAAAATATTTAGCTGGGGAAATAATAAATATTAAACTTTATGTGAAGTATGAATTTTAAAAAATTTAAAATAATGAAATAAATAAAAATATAAATATGGCATTTTAGTTAAAAATTAAAAGTTAAAATAAATTCATCATAAAACGGAATCTTTTATTTTATGAAAATTTTTTATTAGTTTTTGTTTTTGAGATTTCATACCAAAATATATAACATTTCGTAGTATATCAGCATTTTTGTTTGCAAAAATTTCTTCAAAAGATTCGGCTAGTTGAGCGATAGAAAAATTTAAAATATCATTAAAACTTTTTATTATTTCTTTTTTGGTTTTATCTTCTTCTAAAAAAGGGTTGAAGTTATTGTTTTTTTTATCTTTTTCTAAATCGTCTAAAGCATCCATTAAATATATATATTTTCCTAGCATATAACCTGTTCTATATAAATTTTCTTCATCTTTTTTTGTTTTAGATATTGTTTTAAAAATTTTTCCTAAACATTTTGCGGTTGGATGGGAATAAAAATCCAAAGATTTTTTTCTTTCTTTTTCGGCTTGGTTTTGGTTTTTTATAAAATTAAAAATAATTTTTTCTATTTCTTGTTCGTTTTTCTTGGCTTTTTTATGACTTTTTCTAAATAGAATAAAAAAAATAAAACTCAACATTTTTTTTATATGTTTTGAATCTTTAACATTATCTTTTAGTTTATAGTTAAAAAGAATTGTTCCTATGTTTGCTGTTTTTTTTAGTGAGGTAGATTCTTTTAAGACTAATCTTTTTTTAAAAGGATGAAGCTTGCATATCTTTTTTTCAAACTGCATTTTTTCATCTAAATAAAAAATTAAAAAAAAGGTTAAAAAAACCATATCATAACTTAAACTCAACCTGCAAAGAAACCCAAATTCTTTTTTTAGTTGTTTACATAAACCGCAATATGTTGCTTTATATATTTCATTTTCAAATACCCTTAAATTTGGTATATATGGTAGAACATATCCAAACAATTTTCTATTCTCCTTTATGTTAAAAACAATTTAATTATATTATATCAAAACTTTAAAAATTAATTTAAATTTTGTTTGTTTTATATTCAATAAAATAAATTGCAAAAAATATGTTAAACTAATGTTTTGTTAATTTCATAATAAAAAGTTTATTAAATCTTTAGTTAAATATAAACTAATTAATAGTTTTATTAAAAATATGTTAAACTAATGTTTTGTTAATTTCATAATAAAAAGTTTATTAAATCTTTAGTTAAATATAAACTAATTAATAATTTTATTAAAAAATATGTTAAACTAATGTTTTGTTAATTTCATAATAAAAAGTTTATTAAATCTTTAGTTAAATATAAATTAATTAATAGTTTTATTAAAAAATATGTTAAACTAATGTTTTGTTAATTTTTTAATTTTGATTTTGCTTTTCTGCTGTTTTAAATTAACCTAATATCATATATATTTTTAAATTACAAATCTTAAATTATCTAAATAGAAAAAATTTATATTTATATTAATTTAATATTTATTACTAATTGTATAGTTTAAAAATTTTATTTAATTTAAAAAAATTTTCGTTAATTATTTTTTAATACATAACAATCTATTACATTAAAATTAATTAAATAAGCAAATATTTGAATTTAATTCACTATTAATAAAATTTAACTTAATAAAATAACTTCAAATTAAATTTCAAAGTAATAGTTTTTTCAAAAAAATTAGACATTTATTTAACAAATTTCTATTTAATATTTTTTTTATAATGATAAAATATTGTCAAAATTTGTTTGTTGGAGGATTACATGTCAAAAATAAAATTTTTTGTTATTACTTTAATTTTTTTAATTTCTTGTTTAGGTGTTAACGCTATGGAAAACACTAATAAAATAACCGAAAAATCAAATGAAATAAACTATAAAGTTGAAGATAAAAATAAAATAGAAAATATAATTAAATATGTTAAAAAAATAGAAAAAAAGGGTGTTAAAAATGTTAATTTTGATGAAGTAGATGTTGTTATACGTAATTTAGATATCTATATAGACGAAATAAAAAAATATTTAGGTTATGGTGAAAATGAAAACAATTATTGGCTTTTAATAAACAGAATTTCTAATTTAATGTTAGCTTTATTAAAGGAAAGTTTAGTTAAAATAAACACAGAAATAAAGAATGTTAAAAATATAAAAACAGAAGAAATTAGAACTTATATAACCAAAACAATAATCTATCAAAAATATTTAACAGAACTAAAACAAAAAATATTTGACGAAGAAATTAAAAATAGAATTAATGGACTATTAAATGAATGTTGCAACATAACTATCTTTTTAATTAAAACGGATATGTGTGTGATAGAAAAAGAAAACAAAAAAAATACATATCTAATATATTATTTATATGACTATAAAGATTATTTAGAGAAAATTAATAATATTGAAAATAAAGAAAAAATATTTGGTGAACAAATTAAAGAACAATCGTCTAAACTAAATGAATCGGTTTTAGATATACAAAATAAAATATTAGAAAAATATTATGAAAAAGTTAATAGAAGAACAGAAATTTTAGAAAGAACAATTAATAAAAACAAATCTTTTAGAAATAAATCTTTTGAAAATATGCGAGATACTGTATTTTATTTAAAAGAGGATATTTCAACTTTAAAAACAATTTTAAAGAACATAACAGAAAATAGCAATAAAGATAAATTTAGTTTTTTGCTTAATAGAGTTTTTAATTTAATATTTGAAATATTTGAAAGATGCATAGTTAAAGTAAAAACAGAAAAAGGTGAAGATAAAGAAATAGATAAAATTGAAGAAGATATAATTTATGTGAAACTTAGTCAAAAAGATTTAATAGAATTAAAAGAACAAACAAATAATAAAGAAATTAAAGAAAAAATTAATAAATTAATTGATGAATTTTTTGACATAAATTTAAATTTAATTAAAATATATTGCTTTAAAGCAAAAACAAATTCACAAAATGATGAATGTCTTACTTTTTTATCTTTGTTATATAATTGGAAAAGCTATATAGAAGAAATTAGTAAAGTTATAGAAGAAATTGATGAAAATAAAGATATTAAATATAAAGAAAAAATAGATATAACAAAAAAAGAAATTTTAAATGCTCAATATGAAATATTAAAAAAACATTACATAAAATATATATTAGAATATATTGAGAATAACAAGAATAACACGTTCATGTTAAGGGAATGGGTTGAATTTAATTTAGATTATTTAAATAAACTTAAAAAAGACTGCATTAGTTTATTTAAAGATGAAGATTTTAATAGTGTAGACAATTTAATAAATAAACTGATCAATATGAAAAAATTTTTAAAATCGTAGAAATTTTTAGTAAGTGTTTGTTTTGATTTAATTTAAAATAGGGCTGTTACTATAAGGTTTAATAAAATTTTGTGCGCTCTTTTAAAGTTTATTTTAAATATATAAACAGTTTTATATGGTTTTTATCTAATTTTAAAAAAATTGTGTGGTAGGATTTTTATAATATATATCTTTAGATTAAAATGAAATATACCAAAAAAATATATTTTAATATGTTAATGAAAATTTTTTGTTATTACATTTTTAAAGTATTTTTTATTTTGTTTAGCTGTTCAAAGTTTTTAAAATATTTTTAATTTGTTTTAATAGTGTTTTTAAAATAGAAATAAACAAACTAGAATTTTTTGTTTTGTTATTTTAGTTTTATATTATATCTAATATAGTTTTTATTATAATTAGATTTAATGTTTTATTTAAATTTATATTTATATTGATTATAATAACTATTAAATTTTTTGATTTGTT
>CACXZI010000027.1 GCA_902772105.1 Oscillospiraceae bacterium
TTTAGATGTTGGATTAATATTTGCAGTTTAAAAATTAATAATTTATTTAAATTAAAGTTAATATTTAGTTTATGTATTTTTTAATTAATATGTTATTTATTTAAAAAGTTTGATATAATGTTATTAGTGAATTTATTAAATTTTTATATATTTTTTAAAGAATTATTAAATAAATTATAGTTTAAGGTTTAAATTTATAAGGGAGTTAAAATATGGTTGATTTTTATTCTTTAGCAATAGATAAGCTTTATTTAATTTTAAGACAAGGGTTAGAAAAACTCTTTATTGAAGAAGAAATAGAGAAAACAAAGGTTGATTTTTTGGTTGAGGTTCCACAAGAAAAAAAGTTTGGAGATTTTGCAACAAATATTGCTATGGTTGCTGCTAAAATATTTAAAAAAAATCCTTTTGAACTTGCAGAAAAACTTTTAAAAAATATTTCTTTAGATGGAACTTTTTTTTCAAAATTTGAGGTTAAAAGGCCTGGCTTTATAAATTTCTTTTTAGGTGATGAATGGTATAGCAGCGTTTTAAAAGAGGTTTTGAATGAAGGAGAAAATTTTGGGAAAACGGAATATGGAAAAGGAAAAAAAGCTATTTTAGAATATGTTTCAGCAAATCCAACAGGGCCTATGCATATTGGAAATGCTAGAGGTGGGGCTATTGGAGATTCTTTGGCAGAATGTTTTAGGTTTGCTGGTTTTGAAGTTTTAAAGGAATTTTATGTTAATGACGCTGGAAATCAAATTGAAAAGTTTAAAAAAAGTTTAAATTTAAGATATGAACAGATTTTTTTAAAAGATGAAAATTTTGAAATGCCGCAGGACTGTTATTTAGGAGAAGACATAAAAGAACATGCTGAAAATTTTGCTAAGATATATAAAGATGAATTTATGAAAAAAGATGTAGAAGAACGAAAAACTGCTCTTCTTAACTATGCTCTTCCTTTGAATATTAAAAATTTAAAATTAGATTTAGAAAAATATAAGGTTTTATATGATAATTGGTTTTTTGAGAGTTCTTTATATGAAGATAATTCTGTTTTTGATATTGTTAAGGATTTAGAAGAAAAAGGATATACTTTTAAAAAAGATGGAGCAACTTGGTTTAGTTTCACTAAGTGTGGGGGAGACAAAGACGAAGTTTTAATTAGAGATAATGGAGTTCCAACCTATTTTGCATCCGATATTGCTTATCATTTTGATAAATTTAAAAAAAGAGGGTTTGATATTGCAATTGATATATGGGGAGCAGATCATCATGGGCACATTAAAAGATTAAAAGCAGCACTCAGTGTTTTGGGGGTTGATTCTAGTTCTTTAGAAGTTGTTTTGATGCAGATGGTTCGCCTGGTTGAAAAAGGGAAAACTCTAAAGCTTAGCAAAAGGGCAGGAAACACAATAACCTTAAATTCTCTATTAGATATGATTCCTATTGATGTTGCTAGATTTTTTTTCAATATGAAAGAGCCAAACACGCATTTTGATTTTGATTTAGATTTAGCAAGGCAGGAGTCTGACAAAAACCCTGTTTATTATGTGCAATATGCCTATGCAAGAGCTTGTGGAATTTTAAAGAAACTAGAACAAGAAGAAAATAGTTTAGATTTTAAAGATGTTAATTTTAATATTTCAAAAACTAAAGAAGAAATAGATTTAATAAAGCAGATTGCAAAGTTTCCAACAGAAATTATTAATGCAGTTTTAACATATAATCCATCTAGAATAGCACATTTTTGTTTTGATTTATCAACACTTTTTCATAAATTTTATGTTAATTGTAAAATTAAAGGGCAAGAGGAAGAAATTTTGCGTTTTAGGGTTTGTTTATGTGTTGCTGTTTTGAATGTTTTAAAGAATTCGTTTTCAATTTTAAAAATAGAAGCTAAAGAGGAAGTGTAGAAAAATTGAACGAATTTAGCAGTTTTTTAAGAAAATATGCTAAGGAAGATTTTTTGCGTCTTTTTATGCCTGGGCATCAGGGAAAGTGTTTATATCTAAACAAAAATATATCTCCTTTGTTGGATTTAACCGAAATTAAAGGAGCTGATAATTTATTTTTTCCGGATGGAATAATAAAAAAATTAGAAGATTTAATTTCTAATTTGTTTTGTTCCGATTGCTATATTTCAACCGGCGGGTCTACTTCTTTAATTCAAACAATTTTGTGGCTTTTTAAAGAAAAAGAATTTATTGTTCAAAGAGGAGCACACTATAGCTTTTTTAATGCTGCTGGAATTTTTTCTATTGAGCCTATAATTATTGGGGATTATAGATTTGTTTCTATTTTAGAAATTGAAAATGCTCTTTTAAAAACTAAAAAAGGGGCAGTTTTGTTTTTAACTTCTCCTAATTATTATGGAGAAATTTTAGACATTATAGAAATTAAAAAGATTTGTGAAAAATTCGGGGCAATTTTGGTTGTTGATTGTGCGCATGGAGCACATTTAAGATTTTTAAAAGAAAACAAAAACCCTATTTTTTTTGGGGCTGATGTTTGCTGTTGTAGTTTCCATAAAACTTTGCCGGCTTTAACTGGGTCTGCTGTTTTGCAGATTAGAAAAGGTTTATTTAAAAGAGAAGTTGTTAAAAAGGCTATGGCTTTGTTTTTAACTAGCAGCCCTTCATATTTGATTATGGACTCTATTGGGCTTTGTTTAGATTGGCTTTTGGAATTTGGGTTTTCTGCTTTTTTAGAATTAGAAGAAAGAAGAGAGAAATTTATTAAAAGTTTAAATTTAAACTTTTTAAAAACAGATCCATCTAAGCTTGTTTTAGATTGCTCTAATTTAAAATTAGATGTTTTAGATGTTGTTGATTTTTTGAGGAGCTTTAAAATAGAGCCTGAGTTTTATAATTTTCGTTTTATTTGCTTTATTGTTTCTCCTTTTTTGAAAGAAGAGGATTGGAAAAAATTAAGTTTTGTTTTAAAAAAACTAGAAATCAAAAAAGAAGAACAAAAAAAAGATTTTAAATTTGATTTTAAAAGGTATTTTGGGCTTAAAGAAGCTTTATTTAAAGAAAAAGAAACTGTTGATGTTGATGATGCTTGTGGTAGAGTTTTTGCTGATATTGTTTTTTCTGAAATACCTGGCGTTTTGGTTTTAACATATGGTGAAATTATAACAAAAGAAATTGTTTTATATTTAAAAGAAAAAGGAGTTAAAAAAATAACCGTTTTGAAATGATTTATAAAAAATAGTATATTGATTGTTTGTTAATTTGTTTTTTGTAGTTAATTTAATATTATTAATTTTGTTTTGTTAAAATTTTAATATATAGTTAATGTTAAGGTGTTTTAAAACATATTTTTTATATTGTTT
This sequence comes from Oscillospiraceae bacterium, assembly GCA_902772105.1. Classification (GTDB taxonomy): domain Bacteria; phylum Bacillota; class Clostridia; order Oscillospirales; family Ruminococcaceae; genus RUG12519. The sequence goes on from CACXZI010000027.1 coordinate 3,323, forward strand.
CATAAAGTTAATGAATCGTAAAAATTTTAAAAAAAATTAAATAAAATTAAATAGATTAAATTATATTATGATAGTAATAAAATTTAAAGAATTATTAATTAATTTAATATCATAAAATCATATTTTTAGTTAATATAAAACTAGAAATTTTGTTTAAACCAATATTATTTTTTTTATTTAAAATAGTTATTAAATATAAATAATTTTGGTTAGTTAATTTAATATCATAATTTATTTTTAGTTAATATAAAACTAGAAATTTTGTTTAAACTATATTAATTTTTTATTTAAAACAGTTACTAAATATAAATAATTTTGGTTAGTTAATTTAATATCATAATTTATTTTTAGTTAATATAAAATTAGAAATTTTGTTTAAACCAATATTATTTTTTTATTTAAAATAATTACTAAATATAAATAATTTTGGTTAGTTAATTTAATATTATAATTTATTTTTAGTTAATATAAAACTAGAAATTTTGTTTAAACCAATATTATTTTTTTATTTAAAAAGTTACTAAATATAGATAATTTTGGTTAGTTAATTTAATATTAGTTTTTTAAATTAAAATATTTGTTTGTTTTATATATATTAGTTATAATTACTTATAGAATTTTTAAACTAATTTTAGGAGCACTAAAATGGAATATTTGAAAAATAATAAACTAATTAAATATTTAAAAGAAATTATAAAAAGAGATAAAATATCGCATTCATATTTATTTTATGGTGATGAATATGGAATACAAAAAGAGGTTGCAACTTTGTTTGCTAAAACTATTTTATGTGAAAATAAAGATTTTTTTTGTTGCTCTTGTTCTAGTTGTGAAAAATTTTTAGGCGGGAATCATCCAGATTTTTTTGAGGTTGGAAAACAAAATGTTAAAGGACAAAGTTTTAATATTTCAGATGTTAGAGAAATAATAGAAAAATCTTTTGTTAAACCTAATGAATCTAAATATAAAATTTTTCTTTTAAATGATGTTCAAACTCTTTTTGGTGGAGCTATTAATTCTTTATTAAAAATTTTGGAAGAACCACCAAAAGGAGTTGTTTTTATTTTAACTGCCACCAATAAAAATAGGGTTTTGAAAACTGTTTTTTCTAGATGTGTTAGTTTTTTTGTTTCGACTCCTCCTTTAAAAGATTATTTGGAATTTTTTAGTGAGCAAAACCCTAACATAAAAAAAGAAACTTTAAAAGAAGTTTTTGTTTTAAGTCAAGGCAAGGTTGGTTTATTTAAAGTGCTTTTATTAACGCCAGAGGGTGAGAAGGCTTTATTTTTTTCTAAGGATTTGTTCGAAGTTTTTTTAAAAAAAGATGAACTAAGATTTAATTCTATATTGCAAAAGTTAGAAAAAGATTTAAATTTAATATTTTTAGTGTTATCTTGTTTTTTAAAGAGAATGAATATTTTTATTAATAATTTAAAAACAGAAAATTTTAAACAAATTGAAAATTTCTATAGAACTTTTAATTTGGTTGAAGAAGCTTTAGTTAATTTGAAGAATAATGCTAATGTTTTGCTTTGTATTTCTTGTCTTTCTTGTAAAATTTTTGATAAATAAAAAAAGGTTGAATTTATTTTTTATTTGTATTTTTTTAAATTAAAACATATGCAAATATTAATTTATTATGTTTATTGATAAACATTTTATTTTGATATTTTTTGAAATAGAATTGTTAATATTATATTTATTTTTCAATTTAGGTTTAACTATTTTTATAGGTTAATTTCTACTATTAATAAAATAATACTTATTATTTTTTGGAATTTTTATTTAGTAGTTTATCTTGAAATAGAATTATAATATACATATTGAATATTTTTTTGTTTTTAATAAAAAATTTTAAACTTTGTGGTGTAGATGAGAATTTTAAAAATAATATATAAAAATTTTGTTTATTAATATTAAACTTATAAATTTTTTTGATTATTGCAAAGAGATAATATATAAATTTAAAGGTTTTAGCTAAAAAGAGAGATATTAATAAAATATACTTAGGGTTAAATTAATCTAATTCCTTGATAGGTTATATTTACTGTTAAATTGTCTTGTTTCTAAAACTTTTCCGTTTAGAGATTTTGTTACCGTGGTTACTGTTTTTCTATATGATGCATTTTGCTCTGTTATTTTTGGATCTATTGTTATTGTGAAGTTTTCTTCTGGAATTTTTGTTCCTAAAATATTAACTGTAACAGATGTTTCTGTGGTTGAAGCTTGAATTTTTATTGGGTTACTTAAACAGTTAATAAATCTAAAGTCTGTTCCAGATGAATCGTAGGTTGCATCCATTCCTGGTTTAACATAACCAGCTGGTCTGCTGTGAGATTGTCTTTGTGTTATTTTTAATCCTGCTTTTAAGGCTGGGGTGAATAATGTTGAAGAAACCTGACACATTCCTCCTCCTATTCCTGTTGTTTTTCTACCGTTTTCATATGTAATTGCTTCTAAATATCCTTTTGCTGCTCCTGCTGTTGCTCCAAATGAGAATTCCTCTCCAGGTAGAAGAACTATTCCATTTATTGCTGCTGCTGCTATTTTTATGTTTTGGTTTCTGTTTCTACTTAGTCTATCAGTTCCTCTTGGGAATTTTGTTGTGAATGAAGCAAGAACATGCGGGGTTTTTGGGTTGTTTATTTCATTTTTAAGGGCTGCAACTGTTTTTGTTGGGTTGGTTGTGTCTAGTGGAATTTTTATAATTTTTCCAGCTGGTGTTTTCGCAACTATTTCATTTGCTTTTTTTAAATCTAACGTGGTTCCAATTTCTTCATTTGTGTATATTCTCTTTCCATTAACTAATTTAAATTCAGCATCTTTTACTCTTGTGTCTACTTGTTTTTTTATTTCTTTTAAATTTATTTTTGTTTCTTCACTCTTGATTTCTTTAAATGGAGCTTTTATAACTTTAAAATCTAATCCTTCTAAAGATTTACTTATTTCCTCCATTGTTTTTTCAACATCTAATTCTTTTCCATTACTTCCTTCTTTTATTAATACATCGGTTTTTACTTTTTTAAAAGCATATTTTTTTGGCTTTACTATAGTTTTATTTTTTAATTCTTCTATAAATTTTTCTAGCTTTTTTTTGTCATACTTAACTTTTGGTTTATTTTCATCTGTTTTTTCATCTTCTTTTTTTGCATATTTAAAAATATCTTCAGCATCAAAATGAGCATCGATACTTTTTGGACTCATTGTGTATATTCTACCTTCAAATTCTAGTTTTATTTTTTCTTTTTCGAATATTTTATTTATTTTTGAATCGGCAACTTCTTGAACTTCGTCATGCGTCATTTGCGAAAGATTAACATTTGAAAAACTAGCATTCTCTGGAAGTTTTTCCATTTTGCGCATAAAAATCATAAAAGCAACAACACCAAATGCGGATAAAATTCCTGAAGAAATAGCTATTATTATTTTATTTCTGTTTGTCATGTTAATATATATTCTCCTTAATTTATTTACATTCTAGTCTATGTTATATTCACTATAAAAATGTTTTTTCTTTATTGATTCACCCTTATATAATGTTTCAACTAAAACATCTGTTTTCATTTTTTTTGTCTTTTTGTCAATTTCTTTTTTAGCAGGGTGTAATATAATTTTATAGTTTTTATATTTTTCATCTTCTTCTCCTATTATTTCTATTTTTAGTTTATTGTTTTTAAAATATGTTTTTATTTTTATTGGAGTTTTACGTGTATTTTTAAATTCTAAATCTTTTGCTCCTGTTACATATGATGCATCTAAACCTAAAGGAGCATATCGAACTTTTTGGCTATGTGATTGTCTTTTTGTTATTTCTATTCCGGGTGTTTTTAAACATGCAACAAAAAGTGTTGAAGAAACCTGACACATTCCACCACCTAGCCCTTTATCCATACCGTTTTGAGTTAATGTATCTGCATATTTATATTCTTTATTTTTTCCTTCATCCCAGGTGTTTCTGTGAAATGAAAATGTGCATCCAGGGTTTACTATAACACCATCTAAAAATTTTGCAGCTGTTTTTATGTTGTGCACTCTATTTTTTTCTTTTTCTCGTTCTGTTTCTATGGTTGTTTCAAAACTTCCAATAACAACTAAATCTTTTTTTTTGTTTTTTTCATTATTTTCTGAATATGTTTTTTCATTATCTTTTTTTAAATTTTCATTTTCTATTTTATAATTTTCTTCATCATAATTTTCATCATCTTCATGGTCATCTTTTTTGTTTTTTTCAGGTTCATCATATTTTTTGGTTTTTTCATTATTAATAGTTTCTATGTCTAATATTTTTGTTTCTTTTTCGGCTTGATTTTGTTGCGATTCGTTTTCTTTTTTATTTTGATTTTTGCTTAGTGCTATAACCGTTGTTAAAACTGTTGCAGTTAAAAGCAAAAAAACTTCTATTGCTAGCAGGTTTATGGATTTTTTATTTTTGTTTTTCATATTTAAATCTCCTTTAAACCTTATTTAAATTTAATGGTTTCAGAAGTTTTAATATTCAAAACATTAATTCCTATTCACAACTTTCGCATTCGTGTTCGTTTTTTATGTTAAAATCTTCTCCTAGTGTTTTTTTAACGTCTAAATTGTTTTTTTTGCAGTAATCTAAAAGAGCTGCTTTAACGGCTTGCTCTGCTAAAACAGAACAGTGTATTTTAACCTTTGGTAGACCATTTAAAGATTCAACAACTGCTTGATTTGTTAAACGTGCAGCATCTTTTATATTTTTCCCTTTAATCATTTCTGTTGCTTTTGAGCTTGTTGCTATTGCAGAACCACATCCAAATGTTTTGAATTTAACGTCTTTTATTATACCGTTTTCAATTTTTAGATACATACGCATTATGTCGCCACATTTTGCATTCCCAACTTCTCCTATTGCATCTGCATCTTCTATTTCTCCGACATTTCTAGGATTCATAAAATGATCCATGACTTCTTCTGAATATTCCATTGCCATGTTATATTTACCTTCTTTCTAATTTTTTATACTGCTAATTCCAAATTGGAGACATTTCTCTAAGTCTATTTACAGAATAAACTAAAACTTCAGCTATTTTGTCTATTTCTTCTTTTGTGTTTTCTTCGCTTAGGCTAATTCTTAAAGACCCATGAGCTAGTTCTGGTTTTAGCCCTATTGCTAATAAAACATGCGAAGGATCTAAAGAATTAGATGTGCAGGCAGAACCACTTGATGCACATATATTTTTAGAATCTAGCAAAAGTAGTAGCGACTCACCCTCAATTCCTTCAAAAGAAAGATTTAAATTTGAACTTAGCCTTTCTTTTAATGTTCCGTTAACTCTAAATTTTTCTATTTTTCCTTCTATTTTTTGTAGTAACATATCTCTTAAAATTTTAACTTTTTTTTCTTTTTCTTCTATGTTTTTTGTTGCTATTTCTAAAGCAGTTGCTATTGCATTTGCAAAGGCAACATTTTCTGTTCCTGCTCTTAGCATTTTTTCTTGGCCTCCGCCATCTAAAAAACTTTTTATTTTGGTGCCTTTTTTTATATATAATATCCCAACTCCTTTTGGAGCATGTATTTTGTGTCCTGAAATGGAAAGCAGATTTATATTGCCTTTATTTAAAGAAATATCTATGTGGCCAACTGCTTGAACGGCATCTGTGTGGAATGTTATATTTTTTTCCTTACATATTTTTGCTATTTTTTCAATTGGTTGTATTGTTCCTATTTCGTTATTGGCATACATTATTGAAACTAAAGAAGTTTTTTCTGTTATTGCTTTTTCAACCTGATTTTTATCTATTAAACCATCGCTGTTAACCGGAAGATATGTTACATTAAAGCCTTGTTTTTCTAAACTTTTAAAACTGTTTAAAACGGAGTGGTGTTCTATGTTTGATGTTATTAGATGTGTTTTTCCTTTTTCTTTTCCTAAAAATGCGCAAGATTTTATGGCCCAGTTGTTTGATTCGGTTCCGCATGATGTGAAAAAAATTTCTTCTTTTTCTGCTCCAAGTGCTTTGGCTGCTTTTTCTCTTGCTTTTTCTAATGCAAATTTTGCAGTATGAGCTATTTTATATATGCTGCTTGGATTTCCATAATTATCTTCAAAAAAAGGTAGCATAGCATCTAAACATGCTTTCGAAACTTTTGTTGTTGCAGCATTATCAACATAAATTATTTTTTCAGGCAATTTTTTCACCTCACAATTTGTTAGAATTTCATATATTTTTTAAATTATAACACTAAATATTTTCACTTTCAATAATGTTGGATGTATTTTATTATTTATTTTTTATATAGTTATAAATTATTAGATTTTTTTTGTTATTTTGAAATAAGTTTTTTGGTTTTAATTTTAAAATTGAGTATATAATTAAGATATATAAATGGGGGATTTCATTTTATAATTTAATAATAAAAATTGATATTATATTTAATTGATGTTATTTTAAATTTAATATAAAGCATAAACTTAGAACTATATTAAAATTTGTTATTTTTTAAATAATATACCTTATGGTTAAATTTTTGTTTTTAAAAATAGCAATTAAAATATTTTAAATTTAATTATTTAATTTTAAATTTGGTAGTTTGATAAATATTTTTTATATATTTTTCTTAAAATAATTTAGGTTAATTAAGATAGTTTTAGTTGCAATTATGATTGTTATATTTAGTTTAGTAAAGATATATTTAGTTGTTGTTAAGATGAAATTTATTTTAAATTGAAATTTTGTGGTTGTTTTTATTATTAATGAGTTGTTTTTTAGGGGAGATGGTTTTTTCTATTAGAAATGGTGGTGTTGAAAAAATAATTTTTAGCAGATTAAAATTATGGTTGATTTTTAAATTTATAATAACTGTTTGTTATGAACTATTTAAAATTAGTTTTTTATGTTAATTATAGGTTATTTTTTAAAACTAAAAATTTAATATTTTATGGTTTAAGATAAATAGATTAAAGTATGTTTTATGTTACATAATGATCTTTAAATATATTTATTTTAATTATTTATTAATTTTGTTTATTAAATAGATTTAGAATTTAATACGATTTCTTAATTAGTTGCATAAGATTTTTAGAATTATTTTAAAAATTTTTTGAATATATAGAAGTTGGTTTTAATTTAGAAGTTTTTTATTATTTTAAATTATAAAAACAAATCGTAGTTATTAAAAAATATTAATTTTTAGCAGATTAAAATTATGGTTGATTTTTAAATTAATAATAACTGTTTGTTATGAACTATTTAAAATTGGTTTTTTATGTTTAAATATTTTTTATTTGAAATAAAATCTATGTTTCTTTTTGTAGCTTTTTATATTCACTAACAGCAAGCTTGTCGCATCTTTCGTTTTCTTTTATGTTGGCATGCCCTTTAACCCAATTAAATTTTGTTTTATGTGTTTTTAAAAGATTTAAAAGTTCTTCCCATAAATCTTTATTCAGCGCTTTTTCTTTTTTGTTTTTCATCCAGTTGTTTTGTTGCCATCTAAAAACCCAACCTTTTTCAATTGAATCTACGATATATTTAGAATCTGTATATATTTCTGCATCACAACTTGTTTTAAGAGATTTTAGTGCGTTTATAACTCCTGTTAGTTCCATTCTGTTGTTTGTTGTTTCTTTTTCAGCACCACTTTTTTCTAAAATATGTTCGCCATATTTTATTATAAAAGCCCATCCACCAGGGCCTGGATTTTTGCTGCAAGCTCCATCCGTGTATATTATAACTTTTTTCATAATTCCACCTTTTTTTAAGTATAATAAATTTGAATGTTTAAATTTAATTTAAGCTCTTTAAATTCTAACAAGACAAATTAAATTTTTCAATAGAATGGTTGTATTTTTTAAATAGGTTTATTGTTTTATGTTTTAGTTTATTGTTTAAAATAAAAATTGTAAAAAAAATTAAAAGAATTGTTGTAAAAAAAATCAAAAAATGATATAATGCAAAAAGTTGAGATTTTTAATATATTTTGTGATTAAAAAAATTCCCAATTAGTTTTGCATAATAAAACAGAGGTTGTTTTTAGTTGGAGTGGTGTGTGCCCTTTAATTATTTTATTTAATTTTTTTGTTTTTTCTAGAAATGTCAATAGGGTTTTGAAAGGAGATTTTTTTATGGATTTTAAAAAAAAAACAACTGATGATTTAGGTTTGTTTGGGTTTATGGCAGAAGTTTTTTTGTTTGTTTTGGAAATGTTAATAAGGTTTTGAAAGGAGATTTTTTATGGATTTTTTAAAGAAAAAAACAATTGATGATTTAGATTTGTTTGGAAAAAGAGTGCTTTTGCGGTGCGATTTTAATGTTCCTTTAAAAGGAGGAAAAATAACCGATGAAAATAGAATTATTAAGGCACTGCCAACAATTGAAAAAATAATAGAAAAGGGCGGGAAATTAATTATTTGTTCGCATCTTGGAAAACCAAAAGGGGAGCCTAAAAAAGAGTTTTCTTTGGAAGTTGTTTGCAAGGCTCTATCTGAAAAGTTAAAAAAAGATGTTGTTTTTGCTGCTGATGATGAAGTTGTTGGAGAGAACGCAAAAAAAGCTGTTGAAAATATGAAAAATGGTGATGTTGTTCTTTTGGAAAACACGCGTTTTAGAAAAGAAGAAACAAAAAATGAAGAAAAGTTTAGCAAAGAACTTTCAACGTTGGCGGATGTTTTTGTTAACGATGCTTTTGGTGCTGTTCATAGAGCTCATTGTTCAACTGTTGGGGTTGCTAAATATGTTAAAGAAACTGCTGTTGGATATTTAATAGAAAAGGAATTAAAATTTTTGGGGCAGGCTGTTAAAAACCCAAAAAGACCTTTTGTTAATATTTTGGGAGGAGCTAAGGTTGCTGATAAATTAGGTGTTATTGATAATTTATTAAACTCTGCCGATCTTTTAATAATAGGAGGAGGAATGTCATACACATTCTTAAAAGCAAAGGGGCTTTCTGTTGGAACTTCTTTAATTGATGAAGAAAAAATTCCTTATTGTAAAAAGATGTTGGAAAAAGCAGAACAAAAAGGAGTTAAAATTCTTCTGCCGGTTGATTGTTTGATGATTAAAGATTTCCCAGACCCTATTGATTCTCCTGTTGACCCTGTTGTTTGCCCTGTTGAAAGAATGCAAGAAGATTTGATGGGGGTTGATATTGGACCTAAAACAGCTGAAATTTTTTCTAATGCTTTAAAAGATGCTAAAACTGTTGTTTGGAATGGGCCTATGGGGGTTTTTGAAAATAAACAGCTAGCAACAGGAACAAAAGCTGTTGCAAAGGCACTATCTGAAATTGATGCAATAACAATTGTTGGAGGGGGAGATTCTGCTGCTGCAATTAATATGCTAGGGCTTTCTGATAAAATAAGTCATATTTCAACTGGAGGAGGAGCTTGTCTTGAATTTTTAGAAGGAAAAGTTCTTCCTGGAATTGAATGCATTGATTAAAATTTTTATGATAGGAGAAAAAAGATGCAAGGAACAAAAAGAAGGTTTTTAATTGCTGGAAACTGGAAGATGAACAAAACTTTAAAAGAAACAGAAGAATTTTTTGATATGTTTATGTCTTTTAAAAAAGATTTTGGTGTTGATGTTTTGTTTTGTGTGCCTTTTACAGATTTAAAAACTGCTTTAGAAAAAACAAAAGATTCAAAAATTAAAATAGCGGCACAAAATTGCCATTTCGAAGAAAAAGGAGCTTTCACAGGAGAAATTTCTGCTAATATGTTAAAGGAACTTGGTTGTAGATATGTTTTGTTGGGGCATAGTGAAAGAAGGCAATATTTTAACGAAACAGATTTAACTGTTAATTTGCGCCTAAAGGCTGCTCTAAAAGAAGGGCTAAAGGCTATTGTTTGTGTTGGAGAAACTTTAGAGCAAAGGAAAGATAACATAACAGACGAAGTTATTGCAATTCAAATTAAAACTGCTTTAAAAGATGTTTCAAAAGCTGAAATTGATGGTGTTGTTATTGCATATGAACCTATTTGGGCTATTGGAACTGGAGAAAATGCAACAAAAGAGCAGGCAGAGGATGTTTGCAAAAAAATTAGAAAAGAAATAGAAAAGCTTTATGATAGTGAAGTTGCACAAAAGACTTTAATTTTATATGGTGGCTCTATGAAACCTGCTAACTGTGAAGAATTGTTAAAAGAAGAAGATATTGATGGCGGGTTGATTGGAGGGGCTTCTTTAAAGTCAGAAGAATTTTTGAAAATTGTTGATGTTGCTGAAAAAATAAGATAGTTTTTTGGTGTATATTTTTATTAATTTTATTTGAATTTTATATAAACAGGAAATAGCAGTTAACAGGATTTTTTAATAATTTGCGGTGATTTGTTTTTGTTTTTATATGTAATTAAAAGAAAGCTATTTTTTGATTTTATTTTGTTGAACAAGGGTTTTAAAAGGCATGAAGTAATTTAAATTTAGAAAATATATCTTGTTATTTTTAGGGAATTTAAAATAAATTTATTTATTATTTTAATGTGTTTATATTTTGGTTACGGTATAAATTTTTATAAATAAAAACAGGTTATATTGTATATAGGAATTTATGTTGTATAATAAATTTAAGAGGTGATTTTTCGTGAAAAGGCCAGTTGTTTTGGCGATTTTGGATGGTTTTGGAGAAACAAAAAAGGAAGAAGGAAATGCTGTTAAAGCTGCCAAAACTCCCACTTTAGATGCTATAGTTAAAAAATATCCAACTGCTATGCTACAAGCAAGTGGGGCTTTTGTTGGTTTGCCAGAAGGGCAAATTGGAAATTCTGAAGTGGGGCACACAAATATTGGAGCAGGTAGAATTGTATATCAAAGTTTGGCTAGAATTAATAACGCCATAGAAGACAAAACTTTTTTTTCTAATGAAGCTTTTTTAAGTGTTATTAATAACTGCAAAAAAAATTCTTCCGCTTTGCATCTTTTGGGGCTTTTGTCCGACGGAGGAGTGCATAGCCATATAAATCATATTTATGCTTTATTAGAGCTTGCAAAAAAAGAAGGTTTAACTGAAGTATATATAGACGTTTTCACCGATGGAAGGGATGTTTCGCCTAATTCTGCTGTTTCTTTTATTAAAGAACTTACCAAAAAAATAAAAGAAATTGGTGTGGGAAAAATAGCAACCATAAGTGGAAGATATTATGCAATGGATAGAGATAATAGGTGGGATAGAGTTAAAAAAGCATATGATGCTATTGTTAACGGAATTGGAAAATTTGAAGAAGACCCATTAAAAGTTGTTGAAGATTCATATAAAGAAGGAATCACCGATGAATTTATTGTTCCTTGTGTTTGTTTAAAAGGAGTATCTTTAAAAGAAAACGATGGAGTTATATTTTTTAATTTTAGGCCGGACAGAGCAAGACAAATAACAAAAGCGTTAACATTTAAAGATTTTGATGGATTTGAAAGAGAAAAAGGTTATTTTAAAGTTTTTTTTGTTTGCATGACAAGATATGATGAAACTTTTAAAGATGTTTTGGTTGCTTATGATGCTGTTGAATTAAAAAACACATTTGGGGAATATATTTCAAAAAAAGGGCTAAAACAGCTAAGAATTGCAGAAACCGAAAAATATGCACATGTAACATTTTTTTTCAATGGTGGAAAAGAAGAAAAATTTTTAAATGAAGATAGAATTTTAATTAAGTCTCCTGCTGTTGCAACATATGATTTAAAACCTCAAATGAGTGCTTTTGAAGTGTGTAGTGAAGTTGTTTCAAAAATTGAGTCTTTAGAATATGATGTTATTATTTTAAATTTTGCAAATTGCGATATGGTTGGGCATACTGGGGTTTTTGATGCTTGCGTTAAAGCTGTTGAAACTGTTGATAGCTGTGTTTTAGATATTTTAAAAGCTGTTGAAAAGGTTGGAGGAGTTTTAATTATAACTGCCGATCATGGAAATGCTGAAGAGATGATTGATTCAAAAGGAGGGGTTTTAACTTCTCATACAACAAACCCTGTTATTTTTTCTGTTTTATTTCATGATTGCAAACTAAAAGAAAAAGGAAGACTTTGTGACATAGCGCCTACTATGCTTAATATTTTAGGGCTTGAAAAACCGCAAGAAATGACTGGAGAGTCTTTAATTTGCGATTAGAATTAAAAGAAAAAGAAGTTGATGAAAAATTAAGTGATAAGGAATTTTTAAAGGTTTTAGAAATTGCTTTGAGTTGGGGTTTTTTAGGAATACACAGAATATATGTTAAAAAAATTTTTAGTGGAATTTTATATATTCTTTTTGTTGTGGTTGCTTTTATGCCTTGTCTTATTTTTAAAATTGAGGCAAAAAAGATGGTTTTTTTCATTTTTTATGTGCTTTTTTTTGTTTATGTGTTTTATGTTAAAGATTTGATTTATATTGTTACAGGAAGGTTTAAAGATAAAGAAGGAAAGGTTATTAAAGAAAAATGTTCTTGTAGCAAATTATTATATGATGAAAATGTTAGCCATTTAGATTTTAATGTTTTACTTAGATTATCTAGAATAAAATTATCAAGACGGGCTTATAAAAGGGATAATGCTGGTTATTTGGGGCTATATTTATTTTATGCCGGCCATTTTAAAAAGGGTATGTTTTATATTATTTTAGATATGTTGGGGTATCTTTCTATTTCTACATGTATTTCTTTTTCTCTAAATTATATACTTATAGTTGTTTTTTTGGTTTGTTTTTATCTGCCTGTTTTTTTGTTTGTTTCATTTGATAGACATTTAATAAAAAAAAAGATGTTTAAAGACAAAGATGGAAAGATTGTTTGTGTTAAAGGAACTAATAAATATAATTTTTATTAACAGTTTTGTAGAATATTAATTATTTAATATAAATAAAAATATGGATTTTTTAGAGTTTTTATTAGTAGATTTTGAATGGAATTTTTAGTTTGTTTTAAATTAAATGTTTTTTGTAATTATAAATTTTATTTTAGAATCTTAAAAGTTTAAATATGTGATTGGAGAGTTTTTAATTTGCGATTAGAACTAAAAGAAAAAGAAGTTGATGAGAATTTAAGTGAAAAGGAATTTTCAAAGGTTTTAAATATTGCTTTAAAATGGGGCTTTTTTGGAATGCATAGAATTTATGTTAAAAAAGTTTTTAGTGGAATTTTATATAATTTTTTTAGTTTTGGTATAATTTTGTTTGTTTTTATTTGGCATATATTATCTAAATTTTATTCTTTTTGTGATTTTGGAAATTTTCATTTTTTTGTTGCTTTTATTGGAATATTTGTTAGTCATTTATTTTATATTAAAGATTTAATTTATATTGTTACAGGCAGGTTTAAAGATAAAGAAGGAAAGGTTATTAAAAAAAATTGTTGCAAGGATGAGAATTTAGATGATGAAAAAATTAGTCCTTTAGATTTAAATATTTTACTTAGATTAACAAGGCTTGGCAAAGGGGATTTGGTTAGTTGTTTTGGCATATATTTATTTTATGCAGGGCATTTTAAAAAGGGCTTTTTATATATTGTTTTAAATATTTTGAGTTATTTTTTTCTGATTTCAAAATTTTTTATAAATATTAAAATTTTATATATTGTTATTTTTATTTTTGTTTTTCAGCTTACTATTTATTTTTTAGTTTTATATGATAGACATTTAATTGAAAAAAAGATGTTTAAAGATAAAGACGGGAAGATTGTTTGTTTTAAAAGAACCGATGAATACTATTTTTATTGATGGTTTTTTAGAAGATGAAAGATATTATTATTATGTTAAGGTTTAGATTTGATATTTAAACTGAAATATTTAGATTTAAAGTTTTTTATTTTTATTTTTATATTTTATATAACGGTTTTTATTTTATGTTTTATTAGAAGTAGTTAAATATGAATGATATATTTTTAAAAATTCAAAATATTGTTTTAAGAAGAATATGTTAAAAATTATATGAGATTTATATTAAAGATTTGAAAAAATTATTTTTTGTTATTGTATCTCTTTTGTAGATTTTTTAATTTGTTATTGAATTTTTTTTAAACATATAATAATATAGAGTTAAATTATTTTGATTTTTATTATTAGATATTTTTAAAAATTTTGCTACACTTTATGAGGGGATTGTTATGAAATTAGAACAAAATAGTAAAAGAGATTTTTTGGTTACTGTTTTTTTAGCAAGATATGGATTTGCTTATGGTTTACACAGGTTTTATTGCGGGAAAATATTCACCGGAATTTTATATTTAGTTGGGTGGTTTTTTTCAGGGCAAAAGTTGGTTGGTGTGTTTTATAGTAGTTGTATGGAAACTGTTTTTAATTATTATGTTGAATCAGGAACCTATAGTTTATATGATTTTTTTAATTATTTTAAAGAGGAGAATGGAATTATTTTTCTGTTTTTAACTTTAGTTTTTTTAACTTTTGTTATAATAGATTTAGTTTTAATTGTTTGTGGAAAATTTAAAGACAATGAAGGAAAAGTTGTTTGCTATAGCAAAATTTTTGATATAATGTTTTAGATTGATTTTTATGTAGAAAATTTAATATTTTGTTAAGTTGGATTTTTAGAAAGAGGTTAAATTTAGCAGATATTTTTTGTTTATTTTAAAATTATTTATATAAGAATTTAAAATGGTATAATGTATGATTAAAGAGTTTTATATAAATTTAAAATAGTTTAAAAGATTATTATTTTGATTTTATTTAACATATTAAAAATTTTATAAAATTATGTAATATTAAACAAGAAATGTTAGAGTTTTTTAGTTTATTTATATTAGTTTATATAATTAAAATTTGTAAAATAATTTAATTTTTGATATAATATTTGAAATTGATATTTTAATTTTAAAATAAAATGGGTATTATATTAATTGAAGGTGATTTTTTTGGATAAGGAAAATAATGTTAGTGATAAAGATTATGTTGTTTCTATTTTGCTTTGTTTTTTTTTTGGAGTGTTTGGAAAAAACAGGAATTGCATATTTGTTTATATTAATATTAGGGATTGTTCTTGAAGAATTTTGTTATTATAAAAATTGTAACTTTTATGGTTTTTGTAGGTTGCCTTTTTATATTGTTGGAATATTAATGCTCGTTGATTTGGTTTTAATTATAACTAAAAGATTTAAAGACAATGAAGGAAAAGTTATTTGTTGTAGCAAATTTTTTAAAGAATAGTAATATAATTTTAAAGAATATTTTTTGGAGGTTTATTATGGATTTAGAAAATATTAGTAGAAAAGATTGGCTTGTTACTTTAATTCTAGCTTTTTTTGGAGGATATATTGGTTTACATAGATTTTATTGTGGGAAAATTGTTAGCGGTGTGGTTTATATTTTAACTTTTGGCGGCGTTGGAATTGGAGTTTTAGTAGATTTAATTTTAATTGTTTGTAAAAAATTTAGGGATATTGATGGGGCTTTGGTTTGCAAGAGTTCTATTATTGATTAGTTAAAGATGGCATTAATTGGATTTTTTGTTGCGTTTTTTGTTGAATTTTTTTATAATAAAACTGATGTATAAATATGATGTTTGTTAAAATAATATATAATATAGATTTTTTGTATTATGAAAATTTTTGGAGTTGATTTAATGGAATATTATAGCAGGGTTAGTGATAGAGACTGGCTTATTGCATTTTTGCTCTGTTTTTTTGGAGGATTTATAGGATTGCATAGATTTTATTGTGGAAAAATAGTTAGTGGAGTGGTTTATATTTTAACCTTTGGTGGCGTTGGAATTGGAGTTTTAGTTGATTTAATTTTAATTTTGTGTAAAAAATTTAGAGATAATGAAGGATTATATTTAAAAAAATGTTTTTTAGAATAGGGAAGTTTAATTTAAATGAAGATTATAGATTTTAAAAAATTTTTAAAATATTCTGCAGCTTTTGTTGTTGGTTTAACGGGAGCTGCAATTTTTGGTTTTAAGCTTTGTTTTGTTCCTTTGATTTTGTTTTCTGTTGTTTTTTTAATTTCAATTTTTTTTAAAAATAAGATTAATATTAAAGATTTTTCTTTTTTATCTTTGTTTGCGATTTTTGGAGCTTTTTGGTTTTCTTTAAATGTTTTTTTTACATATAATTTTTCAGAAAAGTTTGATGGAGAAGAAGAAATAGTTGTTGGAACATTAAAAGATATTGAATATTATGAAAATGGTAGATCTGACTATATTTTAAATGTTAAAAAAATTGGAGATTCTAAGGTTTTTTTTCCGTTTAACCTAAGACTATATGTAAATAAAAAAAATGAAGTGGATTGCAATTATTTTGATGAAATAAAGGTTAAAGTGAAACTTAAATCTTGTGTTAAAAATAGATGGTTTAATTTTTTCGACTCTAGCTGTAGTAAAAAGATTTTTCTAAGTGGAAAAGTTTTATCTAAAATTGAAGTTTTTGAAAAAGATAGTTTTTTTGCTAACTTTTTAAATTTAAGAGATGCTATGATTAAGAACATAGATTTTTTTGTTGCAGAACCATATAATTTTTTAGCAAGTGGAATTATCTTTGGAAGAACTAGAAATATTCCTTTTGAAATAGATAGAATTTCTAGCAGATGTGGTGTATCACATATTTTTGCTATTTCTGGTTTACATATTTGTATTTTATCGGTTTTTCTTGTTTTAATTTTAAGATTTTTTAGAGCACCTAAACTTTTTTGTTTGATTTTTCTAGCTGTTTTTATGTTTATTTATGCATTTGTTGTTGGGTTTTCTGCTTCTGTTTTAAGAGCCATATTTATGTCTCTTAGTGTATGTTTTTCTATGTTTCTTAACAAAAAAATTAAGCCTGTTGAAGCTTTATTGCTTTCTGCTTTTTTTATTTTAGTTGTTTGGCCTATGTCTATTTTAGGAATTTCTTTTGTTTTGTCTTTTTCTTCTTGCTTTGGAATAATGTTTTTGTCTAACAAAATATCTAATTTTATTATATATAGGTTTAGAATTAGTAATAAATTTATTATTTTGGTTTTGCAAGCTTTTTCGGTTTCTTTAGCTGCAACTATTTCAACGTCTGCTTTTTTGATGTTTATTTTTGGGAAAATTTCAATTGTTGCTCCTATTTCAAATTTTTTTGTTGTTCCTTTTCTACCTATTTTATATATTTTTTCTGTTTTAGTTTCTTTTTTTGGATTTTTTTCGGATTCAGCTGCATTTTTTGTTGGAGATTTTTGTGAAGGACTTTTTGGTTCTATTTTTTATATTTTAGGGTTTATTTCAAGATTTCCTTTTTGCTATATTGCTGCTAATCATATTTTGGTTAGAATTATTGTTGTTTTAGCGTCTTTATTGTTTTTTATTTATCTTTGTATCTATAAAAAATATAGAGTTAGTAAAAAATTTGTTTTTGGTTTTGTTTTATTTATTTTATTATTATTTTTTATTAGTTTAATTTTTAAAAAAGATGTTACTAGAATTTATGTTTTAAAGAGTGGATATACCACAAGTGTTGTTATTAATAGTTGTGGAAAAACTGTTGTTGTTAATTGTGGTGGGGGAGAAATTTTTGCAAAAAAACTCGTTGATTTTTTAGATAGCAAAGGAATTTTAAAGGTTGATATTTTTGTTTTAGCATCATCTAAAAAAAGGCATATGTCAGGAGTGGTTGATTTTATTAATGCCACTAACCCAACATGTTTTGTTGTTTCTAAAGATGCACAAAATAGTAATATTTTAGACTATATTGATTTAGATAAAACAAATATTATTTTAAATAATAAGTTTTATTTGGAATATCATCCGGTTTCTATTAATGTTTTAAATGATGGAAAAAATTTTGGTTTTTATTTTAATTTTAGTGGAACCTGCATAGGATATTCTAAAAATTTAGATTTTATGGAATATATGGCTAAAAATAAAAATATTAATTTTGCTATTCTGGATGAAAAAATAACAGATGTTGAAAGAGCAGAAAATTTAAAAGTTAGAAGTTGTTTAGGGCTTTTAAATAATGATTTGCCAAAAGGATCGTTTGAATCTGTTGGAGAAAATAGAATAACAGAATTTGTTTTATATGGATGGAGGTTTAAAAAAGAAAAGTAGAAAATATTATTTTTATTGTGTTAATATATTAAAATTTTTAGTTGATTGTGTATTTTTATAGATTTAAGTTTATTATAAATTTTTTATAATTTATGAAATTCAAATTAAAATATTATTTTAAAAAAGTTATGAATTTTATATATGCAGATTATTATGATTTTAAATGTTTTTATGATAGTTTATGTTATAAAAAGAAATTTTTAATTGATTGTGTATTTTTATATATTTAAATTTATTATAAATTTTTTTATAAATTATGAAATTAAATTAAAATATTATTTTTAAAAAAATTATTAATTTTATATATGCAGATTATTATGATTTTAAATGTTTTTATGGTAGTTTATGTTATAAAAAGAAATTTTTAGTTGATTGTGTATTTTTATATATTTAAATTTATTATAAATTTTTTATAATTTATGAAATTCAAATTAAAACATTATTTTAAAAAAGTTTATGGATTTTATATGTATAAATTATTATGATTTTAAATGTTATGGTAGTTTATGTTATAAAAAGAAATTTTTAGTTGATTGTGTATTTTTATAGATTTAAATTTATTATAAATTTTTTATAATTTATGAAATTCAAATTAAAATATTATTTTAAAAAAGTTATTAATTTTATATATGCAGATTATTATGATTTTAAATGTTTTCATGGTAGTTTATATATTAAAAATATAAATTTTGTGTGTTATAATATTTTAGATATATTTTAGTAGAGTTATGTTTTATGGAAGGGTTATTTTGTTATGATATACTCAAAAGAAAAGTTAGAAGAAAAAATAAAGAAAAAAGAGTTTTTTAATTTTTATGTTTTTTATGGAGAAGAGAAATATTTAATTGAAAATTTCACAAAAAAAATGTTAAAAGCGTTTGATTTAGAAAATTTTTTGGATTTTAATTTTAAGAAATGTTTTTTTGAGGAGTTTAAATTTGATGAATTAGAAATCTTTTTAAACATGGCGCCTGTTTTTTCTTCAAAAAGAGTTTTTCTTTTAAAGGATGTTGAAATTTCTAAATTAACCACTTCTTTTGTTGAAAAATTAAAAAAAATATTAAAAGATATGCCAGAAACTTCTGTTTTGATTTTGACTATTTTTAAAGATTCATATGGCTTTAAAAAGACTGCTGCATTTAAAAAATTGGTTGAAGAGGGGGCTTTTGTTGAATTTCTTTATAAGAGTGAGCAGTGGCTTTTTGATGCACTTTTAAAAAGTATTAAAAAAAAAGGGCTTTCTATTTCAAAAGAAAATTTAATTTTTTTTATTAGAAGATCTACAAAAAGTATTGAAAATTTAAAGGTTGAGCTTGAAAAAATTTTTTCTTTCGTTTTAGAAGGCGAGATTAAAAGGGAAGATATTTTAAACTTAACAAGTGAAAATGTTGAAGAAAATGCATTTAACATAACAAAAAATATTCTTGCTGGGAATAAATTAAAAGCTTTAAAAATTTTTAACGATTTAAAGAAAATTGGAACTAATGACGTTTTGATTTTTTCTGCCATTAGTTGTTGTTTTGTTGATTTATATCGGGCTAAATGTGCTAAGTTAAACGGAGTTAGGTTAAACGATATTGCTAAAATTTATGACTATAGAGGAAAAGAATTTAGAATTAAAAATGCTATGCTAAACTGCGATGCTTTTTCTATTGAAAAGTTGCGCAAATTTGTTGTTTTGTTAGCGGATTTAGATATTTCTTTTAAAACTAAAAATGTTAAAAAAGATTTTTTGTTGGAAAAATTTTTGTTTTCTATTTAGTTTTTTATTAAGGAAATATTATATAAAATAAAGATTATGTAAATTTTTATTATTATTTTTTGATAGTAAAAATATTTAAAATTATTATGAACTAGAAATTTTTGTAACATATTTTTATATATAAAACTAAAGTTTTTTAAAGAAGTTTTATATTGTTTTGGTAAAATTTTTATTTAATATATTCTATTAAATTTATGGTTAGTTTTTTAAGATTTATAAATAGGTTAAAATTTTTATTATTATTTTTTGATAGTAAAAATATTTAAAATTATTATGAACTAGAAATTTTTGTAATAGTTTTTTATATATAAAACTAAAGTTTTTAAAGAAGTTTTATATTGTTTTAGTAAAATTTTTATTTAATATATTCTATTAAATTTATGGTTAGTTTTTTAAGATTTATAAATAGTTTAAAATTTTTATTATTATTTTTTGATAGTAAAAATATTTAAAATTATTATGAACTAGAAATTTTTGTAATAGATTTTTATATATAAAACTAAAGTTTTTAAAGAAGTTTTATATTGCTTTAGTAAAATTTTTATTTAATATATTCTATTAAATTTGTGGTTAGTTTTTTAAGATTTATAAATAGGTTAAAATTTTTATTATTATTTTTTTATTTTGAAAAAGATTAATTAAATTTTGTTTTATATTAGAAGAAATTATATTTTAGTTTTTTATTTAGTTTATTATTGATGGTTATTTAAAGATTTTATCGTTAAGATTTAAAATTTATTTATTTTTACATAGTATAAAATTATAAATTAAATATAGTTAGATAAAATTTATATTTTGATTTTTGTTTGTGGTTTTAAAAAATTAAAATTATGTTATTTTTAAAAGTTAAAAATTTTGTTAAAGTAAATAATAAAAATTTGTAAATATGTTAAAAATATGATATAATTTAGCATATATTTAATTTTATTTTTTGGTTGATGTAGAAAATTTGTTATAGATTTTATAATAATTTTAAATAGTTAATATGATAATTAATTTTATTTGTATTAGAATTTATTTTTTAATTTAGATGATATTATTTGGAGGTTTAATGGAATTTACAAGTGTTGTTTTTTTGTTTTTTGTTTTTCCTTTGTTTTTAATAACATATTATTTTTCTCCTTTGAAATTGAAAAATTTAGTTATTTTGTTTTTTAGTTTTATAATGCTTTTTTGGGGGACACCAAGACTTTTTCTATATTTTTTAGGGTGTGCTTTTTTAAATTACATAGCAGGATTTTTAATTTTAAAATTTCAAAATGTTAAATTTGCAACCGTTTTTAAATTAATAGTTATTTTTTTAATTTTAGCTTTCGTTTATATATTATTATGTTTTTTATGAATAATATTTCTTTTTTGCTTGATGCATATAAAAATAGATTCGAATTTTCTAAAAATATTATTAATTATTTTTTATATGTTTTTATGTTTTTTAATTTTTATGTTGGGCCTGTTATTCCATACTATAAAATTAAAAGCAAAATTGAGAAAAGATCCTTTAACTTTGATGATGTTGTTAAGGGAGTTGAAAGGTTTATTTTAGGGCTTTTTAAAGTTTTGGTTTTAGCTTTTGAAGTTGGCGAAATTAGAAGGTTTATTTATCTTAAAACTTTTGAGGAACTTTCTTTTTGCACGGCTTGGGTTGGTGCACTTTCTGCTTTTTTTCATTTTTATTTTTTTTATTCTGGATATTGTGATATGGCGAATGGACTTTTAAAATTTTGTGGGTTTCCCTATTTCGAAAATTTCACTGAGAGAGTTTTCTACACTAGCTTAAACAAATTTGTTAGAAATTTTAATTTTAGTTTTACAAATTATTTAAAATTTTATATTTTTCCTTGGGCTAGAAATAGTGGAAAAATGTTTAAAGTTTTTAAATATATGAGTATGTGTTTTGTTTATATGTTTGTTACTCAACTTGATGTATTTTATTTTTTTATTTTAGTTTTTTTAGAATATGTTTTTTTAAATAGATTTTTTATGCGCTTTTCAAAAATAGCTAATTTAAAAATTATTAGGAAAATTTTTTGTTTTATTTTAGTTATTTTTGGTTTTGGTTGTTTTGGGTCAAGAGGATTTTTTTGGAAAAATTTTGAGCTGCTATTCGGGAAGAGGTGGTTGTTTTTTGATAAATCTTTAGCTTTTATTTTGATGTTTTTGAAATTTTCATTTATTATAGCTTGTTATTTTGGAGTTGTTTATTTTTTAAAGTGGCTTAAAAAACCTAGAAATAAATATTATAATTTGTTTTTATTTATTAGAAAATTTTTATATTTATTTTTGTTTTTGGTGTCGGTTGTTTACTGTTTAACAGTTTAGAAAGGAGGGATTACAATTTTTAAAAAATTAAATTTAGAAAAATGTTTTGTTTTTAGTTTTATTTTTCTTTTAATTTTACCTATTATTTTTTTGGTTTGTTTTGGGAGATTTATAGATTGGGCCTATTTTAAAGGATTTAATTTTAGAGATTTTTTAGGTGGTGAATATCAAGAAAATTTTAATGATTTTTTTAAAGATAAACTTCCTGTCTACAATAAATTAACATTTTTGAAAAATAATTTTGATGTTTTAACAGGGCAAACTGTTTCTAACGGTGTTTTGGTTCGTGGGCAAGAATTAACAAAAATACATAAACTTCCTAATGAGGATAAGTTTTGGCTTTTTGGGCTTCATTTAGAAAAATTTTTAAAAGACTTAAAAAAGCAAGCTTACTTTTTATTTATTCCGTCTAAGTTGCAGTTAAACGATGGTGTTTTTAAATTTTATGAAGATTCTGGAATAAAATATGAAATTGAAAGGTTAAAAACAAAATATTTAATTCCATTGGAAAATAATATTTTATATGAAAATTCAAAAGAGGTTAACCCATATTATAGAACTAGCAATAGACTAAATTCTTATGGAGCATATTTGCTTTATTGCAGTAATATGAAAAAATTAGGGAAAAATGTTTATGATATAGAAAATTTTAATATTCATCATCTTGTTGACGATTATTATGGTGAACTATATAGTAAAAATTTTGGTAGGAACATTAATCCTGATACTATTGATATTTTTAGGTTTAATGGGAAAGATATTGATTTTAGTGTTGAAGAAACCTATGGAAATGGAACGGTTTTAAAAAGAAAAACAATTTACGATTTAGATAGGATTAATGATTATGATAAAACGCATGTTATTTTTGGCGGAAATGCTGTTTTAAAAGAAGTTGAAACAAATCTTGAAGAAAAAGAGAAACTTTTAATTTTTTCGGATGATTCTATCAATAATTTAATGCAATTTTTTCCACTACACTACAAAAAAATAACCGTTGTCAATCTGCACGAAATATATTATTCTAAAGATGAAGTTTTTGAAAAATTAAAAAATATTAAGAAAAATGATTATGATAAAATTTTGTTTATTTATCAAATTGAAAGTTTGAATGATGATGAACAGTTTAGAAATTTGAAATATTTTAAATGATGAATTTTTGTTTAAGATATTTAAAGAAAGCTTATGAAAAAATTTTTGTAGTAGGTTTTGTTTTTTAATTTTATGAAGATTTACATATTATTTTTTTAGTAGGGCATTAAAGCTAAAAAATTGAGTAGGTTTTATAGATAGTGATTGTTAAATATTTTTATTTTAAATTTTTTGGTAGATTATTTAATTAAAGAGTTGCAACATTAATAAATTGAAAATTTAAAAAGATTTTATTTAGGTTTAGCAATATTTTAATTTTTTTTAATTTGGCTATGGTTTTTTTATTATTTTTTAGTTAACTATAGGTTTTTAATTAAAAAAATTGTAATATTATTAAATTTTTGATTACAAAATTTATAAATGTTTGATATAATTAAAATGTTTTAAAAGTTTAGAAAAGGGAGTGGAAAATGCAAAAAATTGTTGGGAAAATTTTAAAAGCTAACAGAGAATTTGGGTTAATTGAAAAAGGAGACAAAATTGCTGTTGGAGTTTCTGGTGGAAAAGACAGTTTAATTTTGTTGGAAGGTTTGGCAAGAATTCAAAAGTTTTTAGATTTAGATATTGAAATTATTGCAATAACAATAGATTTAGGGTTTGAAAAAGAAGAAGACCACAAAACTGCTAGAGGAATTTGTGAAAAATATGATATTTTATATATAGTGGAGCGAACCGAAATTTTTAATATTGTTTTTAATGAAAAAAAACAAGAAAAAAACCCTTGTAGTCTTTGTTCTAAGTTAAAAAAAGGAGTTTTAAACACAATTGCAAAAGAAAATGGATGTAATAAGGTTGCATTTGGGCACCATCTTGATGATGTTGTTGAAACTTTTTTGATGAATCTTTTTATTGAGGGAAGAATTGGTTGCTTTTCTCCGGTTACATTTTTTTCAAGGCAGGATTTGTTTTTGGTTAGACCACTTATTTTTGTTGAGGAACGTCAAATTAAAAAAGCACTTAAAAATTTAAATTTTACTGTTTCTAAAAGTTTGTGCCCAAAGGATGGCGATACATATAGAGAAACTATGAAAAAATTTTTAATGGAAAAAGAAAAGAGTGATAAAGGCTTTAAAAAAAGGATTTTTGGTGCTATTAGAAGAGGAAATATTGCAGGGTTTGGATTTAAAAATTAGTTAAAATTAGTTGACTTTTAGTTATTTTTGTGATAAAATGCATCTGTCGCGTTATGTTACGCTTAACTCATAGATTTATTTTTTTGAAACTATTTTTTGGTTTTTGTTTTAGATAAAATATTTTTGTGCATTTTATTGATGTTATTGTTTTTGTACACTTACAATATAAAATGTTGAGTTTTTGAGAATTTATGGGTTGTTTAAGCGTTGTGGCTCAAAATTTTTAGATGGTAAGTGTGGTGAATTTTTTGAGTATTTCGGTTGTTATACTTTTAATTGTTATTTGTGTTGTTGTTTTTGGTTTTTTTATTGCGTTTTTTTCGTTTAAATTTGGAATAACATATAGAAAAAGAATTGCTGAAGGAGAAATTGGAAGTGCTGAAGAGCATGCAAAAAAAATTGTTGAAGATGCTAAAAATGATGCACAAACAAAGGTTAAACAGGCAATTGTTGAAGCTAAAGATGAAATTCATGTTTTAAGAGAAGAGGCAGAAAAAGAAATCAAACAAAGAAGAGAGGAATTAGGGGCACAAGAAAAAAGAATAGTTCAAAAAGAGGAAACTTTAGAAAGAAAATTAGAACAATGTGAAAAGAAAGAAGAAAATTTGCTTTTAAAAACGTCTCAGGCAGATAAGATGTTGGAAGAAGCTGAGTTAATTAAAACGAATCAGTTAAACATGTTAGAAAAAATTTCTGGAATGACAAAGGAACAAGCTTGTAGTCATTTACTTTATACATTTGAAAATGAATTAAACCATGAAAAGGCTTTGAAAATTAAGGTTTGTGATCAGAATATTAAGGATGAAGTTGAAAAAAAGGCTAAAAATTTAATTGGTCTTGCTATTGCAAAGTATGCAGGAAGTTATGTTAACGACATATCTGTTTGTGTTGTTCCTATTCGTTCTGATGAAATGAAAGGGAGAATTATAGGAAGAGAAGGAAGAAATATTAAGTCTTTTGAAAATTTAACCGGTGTTGATATAATAATTGATGATACTCCTGAAGCTATAACTCTTTCTTGTTTTGATCCTGTTCGAAGAGAAGTTGCAAAAATTGCTTTGAATAGATTAATGGATGATGGGCGAATTCACCCAGTTAAAATTGAAGAAGCTGTTGAAAAAGCAAAGGCAGAAGTTGAGCAGATGATTAAATCCGAAGGGGAAAGAGCTGTTATGGAAGCGAATGTTCAGGGAATTAATCCTGATCTTGTTTCTATTATTGGAAGGCTTAAATTTAGAACTAGCTATGGGCAGAATGTTTTAAATCATAGCTTAGAAGTTGCTGCCATAGCTGGAGTTATTGCCAGTGAACTTAATTTAGACCCGTCTTTGGCAAGAAGAGCGGGGTTGCTTCATGATATTGGGAAAGCTTTGAGTCATGAAGTTGAAGGGTCTCATGTTCAAATTGGAGTTGAAATTGCTAAAAAATATAAAGAAAATTTGGATGTTGTTCATGCTATTGAAGCACATCATGGCGATGTTGAACCACAAAACACCATTGCATGCATTGTTCAGGCTGCTGATGCTATATCTGCTGCACGTCCTGGGGCTAGAAGTGAAAACCTAGAAAGCTATATTAAAAGGCTAGAAAAATTAGAAGAAATTGCAAATTCATATGAAGGGGTTGAAAGTTCATATGCATTGCAAGCTGGAAGAGAGATTAGAATTATGGTTAAACCTAATGTTGTTGGGGATGATGAGATGGTTATTTTAGCACATGAAGTTGTTAAAAAAATTGAAGATAGTTTGAGCTATCCTGGGCAGATTAAGGTTAACATAATTAGAGAAAGCAGAGTTGAAGATTTTGCAAAGTAGCTTTTTGTTAAGGGATTAAAAATTAGTTAATATTGGTTGAAGTTTGATGTTTTTTAATAGTTGTATATTTGGGTTGTTAAATTTTTAATATAATATAATATAATTATATTTTTTATTAGCAATATAATAAAAAATAGAAATTTTAGAATAAAGTTAATTTATAAAATTTAAGGGTATTGTGGTTTTTTAATTTTTTAATTATAATGGGCGAATAGTTATTTTATGAATTTGCTAGAGTATTATTAGAAAAACAATAAATATATTAATATTATAAGTTATGATAAAAAATTTTAAATATATATTTATTAGAGATTTACGAAAAAAATTAAAGAAAGTGGGGCTTTTGATTTATAAAAATAAATATTTTATTGTTAAATTAATAAATTGAAATGATAGTTATTAATATTTTTATTTATTAGTGGTGGATTTAACGTATGTTAAAAACAAAAAGGTTGATTTTAAGAGGTTTTAGGGTTTTTGATGCTTTGGAACTTTTTAATTTAGCAAAAAATTTGAATATTTCATATCCTTGTGGGTTTTTGCCGCATAAAAGTGTTGAAGATTCTAGAAATATTATTGTTAATGTTTTGCAAAAACCAGGAATTTATGCGATTTTTTTAAAAGACAAAAATGTTTTGGTTGGGTGCATCAATTTAAAGTTTAAAGATAGTTCAAATTTAGCTGTTAAAAATAGTGAAGCAGAACTTGGTTTTTGGGTTGGTGAACCTTTTTGGGGAAATGGATTTTCTAGTGAAGCTTGTGTTGCAATTTTAGAATATGGTTTTTTTGAGTTGAATTTGAAAAAAATTTGGGCTAGTTCTATGGTTAGTAATGTTAAAAGTTTTTCGTTGCAGAAAAAATTGGGGTTTAAATATATTTATTCAAAATTTATTTATATGCCTTTGGTTGATGAAACTAGGCTTTCAAATATTTGTTTGTTAACTTCTAAAGATTTTAATAGAAGATGATTTTTGTTAAAAAATTGTTTTGGGTGGTTTTAAATATCGCTAAATAAAATATTTTAAAAATTTTCGGAGGAAAAAATAGTGGTGGATTATGGATTAAAAGATAAAGTTGCAATTATAACAGGAATTAATAACCCACAAGGGATTGGGGCTACAACTGCTTATTCGTTTGCTTGTGAAGGAGCAAAGTTGGTTTTGGTTTATAAAAAGGTGTTTAGGAAATTCGATAAAAATAATGTTAATAAAAATGGAGTTGATAGATATTATGCAGCAAATGCTGGTGATGCAAATATTTTGGAAGATAAATTAAAGAAAATGAATGCTGATTTTGTTGTTTTAGAAAGAGATATTTCTAATGAAAATTTTGTAAAAGAGATTTATGAAGTAGCGCTTACAAAATATAAAAAAGTTGATATTTTGGTTAATAATGCAGCTGTGGATGACGAAAATGGGTTTGATACAATTGAAAAAATAACAAAAAATGTTATTGAAGACACTTTTTCGGTTAATGTTAAAGCAAGTATTTTGATGATGCGAGAATTTGTTAACAATAGGAAAGATTATGGTAGGATTATTAATATTTCCACCGACGCAGCACAAGTTTTTGCAGGACAGATTACATATGGAGCAAGTAAAGCAACCTTAGAAGCTTTAACTCGCAGTGTTGCTATTGAAGTAGGTAAATATGGAATTACTGTTAATTGTGTTGCACCAGGCCCA
This sequence comes from Oscillospiraceae bacterium, assembly GCA_902772105.1. Lineage (GTDB taxonomy): Bacteria > Bacillota > Clostridia > Oscillospirales > Ruminococcaceae > RUG12519. The sequence goes on from CACXZI010000027.1 coordinate 31,138, forward strand.
ACTCAAACTGGATGGATTGATGATTCTTTAGAAAAGGCTGTTGTTGATTTAATACCAATGAAAAAATTAATACAACCAGAAGATATTGCTCAAACTATTTTGTTTTTAGCAAGTGATAAAGCAAAAATGCTTACAGGACAGGTTATAAAAGTTTCTGGTGGGCACGCTCTTTAAATTTTAGGTGTAGTTTAAAGAAATTAAATAAGAGGTATTGTTTTTAATTTAGATTGAAAAGGTTTATTGCGTAGAATTAGTTTTTATTAGGTTTATGTTTATATTTTGTTATATAAAATTTTAAATAAAAAAAAGGTTGAAAGAATTGTTGTTTTATGATATAGTTAGTTTTGTTGAAATGTTTTTTAATTTGCATTTGAGGAGGTTTTTTTGTGGAATATTCACGCGAAGTTGAAAATATGTGCGTTTTAAAAAAAGGGCCAAATAACGGGCCAGCACCAATACCAGAAGAAGGGAAATGGGTTAAGGCATATCAGATTTCGGATATTTCTGGGTTGTCTCACGGAGTTGGTTGGTGTGCTCCACAACAGGGAAGTTGTAAATTAACATTAAATGTTAAAAATGGAATTATTGAAGAAGCTTTGGTTGAAACTATTGGTTGTTCTGGAATGACTCATTCTGCTGCTATGGCAGGAGAAATTTTGCCAGGAAAAACTTTGCTAGAAGCATTAAACACAGATCTTGTTTGTGATGCTATTAATGTTGCTATGCGAGAAATTTTTAAACAATTAGCTTATGGAAGAAGTCAAACTGCTTTTTCTGAAGGCGGGCTTCCTGTTGGAGCAGGTTTGGAAGATTTAGGAAAAGGGCTTCGTTCGCAGGTTGGAACTATTTTTTCTACTAAAGCAAAAGGTGTTAGATATTTAGAAATGGCCGAAGGATATATTTTAGAGGTTGGAGTTAAAGATGGGCAACCAATAGGATATAAATTTGTTCAGGTTGGAAAAATGTTGGAAGATATAAAGGCTGGAAAAGACCCAAAAAAAGCTTATGAAGATAATATTGGGACATATGGAAGATTTGAAGAAGCTGATGAATATATCGATCCGCGCAAACAATAAAAAGGAGGTTTAATTATGGCAGAGTTTGAAGGAAAAGAGAGAAGAGTTAAAAATATTGATGAATGTCTTTTAAAATATGGTTTTGGTTCACTTGAAGAAGCTAATGAATTTTGTTTGAGTAGAGGGGTTGATTGTAGAAAAATTGTTAAAAGTGTTCAACCTATTGCTTTTGAAAATGCTGTTTGGGCATATACTTTAGGAACTGCAATTGCTATTAAAAATAATTCTAAAACTGCAAGTGAAGCATCTGAATATATTGGAATTGGGTTGCAGGCTTTTTGTGTTCCTGGTTCTGTTGCAGAACAAAGAAATGTTGGATTGGGGCATGGTAATTTGGGAGCTATGCTTTTGCGCGAAGAAACTAAATGTTTTTGTTTCTTGGCAGGGCATGAATCTTTTGCTGCTGCTGAAGGGGCTATTGGAATTGCAAGAACTGCAAACAGAGCAAGAAAAGAGCCTTTGCGTGTTATTTTAAATGGGCTTGGAAAAGATGCTGCATTCATTATATCTAGAATTAATGGGTTCACACATGTTCAAACTAAATATGACTACAATACAGGGGATTTAGAAATTATTAAAGAAACTAAGTTTTCTGAAGGTGAACGTGGATTTGTTCGCTGTTTTGGTGCTGATGATGTTCGAGAAGGTGTTGCTATTTTGCAGCATGAAAAGGTTGATGTTTCTATTACAGGGAATTCTACTAATCCTACTAGGTTTCAACATTTGGTTGCTGGAACATATAAAAAGTGGTGTATTGAAAACAATGTTAAATATTTTTCGGTTGCTTCTGGTGGTGGAACAGGAAGAACGCTTCATCCAGATAATATGGCGGCAGGGCCTGCTTCTTATGGTTTAACAGACTCTATGGGAAGAATGCATGGAGATGCACAATTTGCTGGGTCTTCTTCTGTTCCTGCTCATGTTGAGATGATGGGGTTAATTGGAATGGGAAATAACCCTATGGTTGGAGCCACTGTTGCTTGCGCTGTTGCTTCATATGAGGCTGGTAAATAGGTTTATATATAGATTTAACGATATTTTTTTGATTAGATATTTTTTATCCTTTTGATATACTTTTATTTAGTTTTTGGTATATCAAGAGGATTTTCATTTAATTTTAAAGATTTATGGGTATAATGTTATTTAAAATTAAATTTTAATTAATATTTTTATTTTTCTAATGTTAAAATTTTGGTAAAATATTTTTTGGTTTATTGATATTTATTTTTATTATATTTATATTGATGTTGTTTTTGTTAATATTAGTAAGAATGAAAAGCAAATTTGTATTTTGTTTTAAATTTTAATTATTAAAGGAGTTATGACTGATTAAAATATTATAGATGTTTATAATTAAAAATTTAATAGCAAAACAGTTGGATATATTTATAGAATTATTTTAAAGAAATGATAAAAATAAAATTTTAATTAATAAGATTATGTAAATGTTTTAATAATTGAATTGAAAAATTTAAAAAAGTATGTTAATATTTCGTAGAATAAATTAAAAGAAATATAAAGAGTTAAATTTTTAAGTGTTAAAAGTTTATATAATGGGGTGGAAATAAATATTTTGATATTGCTATTTTGAACAATAAAAAAGGATGTTTTATTAAATTTAAAAATAAATATATTTTATTTAAAGAAATTTGTTTTGATATATAAAGATTATGATTTTTTAGAAGAATTAACTGTTTTGAATGATATGGAATTTTGATTTCTTTTTTGGTTTAGATTTGTGTTAATTGTAAAAAAAATTTAAAAAATATTTAAAAGATGTAAAATTAGGAATAAATAAAAAGTTTGGAAGAAGATATAGATATTTTAAAATATTTTAATTATAAAGAGTTTATTGAAGAAATGTTTTATAAATGAGTGGATGTTAGATATAAAAATCAAATGAAGATTTAAAGGTTTGCATTAAAAAATTTAAGAAGAATTATAAAAATAGCCTAAAAGATGTTTTGAATAAAGAAAATATAAAATTTAATTATAGATATATTAAAATTCTCAAGAAAAAGTTTATGTATTTAGATAAAATTGATTTTAAAAGAACTGCAAAATTTTGTTATTATTAAAAAAATAATAAAACATCTATTTAATTGGAGTTTTTATGGAAAATGTTTTAGAAGATGTTCGATGTAGAAAAGATTTCAGAAACTGGCTTGAAATTAATTGCTTAAAAGAGAAAGAATGTTATGTTTTAATTCAAATGAAAGAGGTTGAAAAGGGAGTTTTGTTATATATCGACGCTGTTTATGAGGCACTTTGTTTTGGCTGGATTGATAGCGTTACTAGGAAGGATTCAAAAGGGAGACTTTTGCAAAGGTTTAGTCCGCGTAGAAAAAAATCTAACTGGACGGAATTAAATAAAGAAAGAGCAAGATTCTTAAAAAAAACAGGACAAATGACTAAACATGGAGAAGCAGTTTTGCCTGATTTAGACGAAAAATTTGTTGTTGACCATAAAATTTTAGAAATATTTGAAAAGGATGAAGAATTTTTAAAAAAGGTTAAAGAATTTCCCGATTTATATTTTAGAATTAGGGTTGATAATATACAAAAGGTTAAAAAAGATAAAGATCTATTTTTGAAAAGACTAAATAAATTTATCGAAATGACCAAAAAAGGCAGGATGTTTGGACGATGGAATGATTTTGGAAGATTAATTTAATGTTAAAATTTGGAAAAATTGTCAACAATTAATTTAGAATTGGTTGTTGGAGGCATTATGAAAATTAAAAAAAATATGATTTTTTTGTGGTTTATATATGGAGTTTTTATTATTATATCACCAATTTTGTTTGGAATATATAACGAAATTAATTGTATTTTTGATTTATTACAATATAAAAAAGTTGCTTTAAATGATGAATTTTTGTGGAAAAGAAATGTAGATTTTTCAGAGTTTAAGGATAATTTTTTAGAAAAAACAAACGGAGTTATTGGTAGCATTGATATTATTAATAAAAAAAATTATCCAGTATATTTTAAAGGTTTTAAAGATCCTAAAAGTAGTAGTTTTTTTGGTGATATTTCTTCAAAAGGATGTGCTTTAGTTAAAGTTAACACTCTTGATTTCGAGAATTTAAGTGTGGATGATGAAATATTTTTTAGTTGTTTGGGTGAACGAAAAAGGTTTGTTGTTAAAGAAATTAAAGATGTTTATAATTTTAATGAAGACATTTATTTTGGTGAAAATTCTAAAGGTTTTAATGTTTTGGTTTGTATGCCATACGTTATGAATGGCAGAAAAGTTTTAATCAAAACGAAAGAGATTGAAACTTTAAAAGAAAGTGAAATTGATCTTTTAGATTTGGTTTTAAATAACGGATATTTAATTGTTTGTTTTTGCATATTTTTTGTTTGTTTTATTGCGTTTTTGATTATTATTATAAAGAAAATTTGTTGTTTTTTAAAGAAAAGAAAAAACTGTGTTAGCTTAAAGTATGTTAAAAATTCAGATATTTTTAAAAGAAATGTTGACTAATTTTGTAGTTTAATATATAATGTTAAAAGTTCGCGGGTGTGGCGGAATGGCAGACGCGCTGGTCTTAGGAGCCAGTGTTTTTAACGTGGGGGTTCGAGTCCCTTCACCCGCACCAGTTTGTCGACTAAATTAAAAATTTTAAAAAAAAAATAAAAAAAAGGTTGACAAGCAGAATGAGTTATGATAATATTACAAATGCAGCAGGCAAGAGGATAGAAGAAAAGAAAAAAAGCTGCAAATTGGACCTTGAAAATTAAACAATATGATAAAAGAATGATAGACCCTTGTTAATTTTAGAGATTTTTATAAGTCAGCGAACTGACAAAAAAAGAGCAGAAGAATTTTTCATTAAAAAGAATTAGGTTTTTAAATGAAGAGTTTGATCCTGGCTCAGGACGA
>CACXZI010000028.1 GCA_902772105.1 Oscillospiraceae bacterium
GGTTTTATTTTGTTATAATGATTATATATTTTAGAAGTTTTGTTAAGATATATTATTAATAATGTTATTTTAAAAAATTTATTAAAGACAAATATTTTTAATATGGTTTTATATATATTTTTATTTTTAACAAAGTAGGGATAGTGACTACGAATCATTTGGTATAACCTAAAAAGTTTTTGTAGCAGGGAAATGGAGTTTATGTGAAATTAAAGGTTAAGATATATTGTTTAAAAAAATTAGAGATATTTAATATTTGATATATTTTAAAATTTAGTTTATAATATAAAATATTGTATTGATATATCTAAAAAATTTTAATATATTAAAGAAAGGTGTTTTATTTGAATAGAAAGAAAAAGATTATTATATTTTCAGGGTTAGTTTTTTTAATTTTTATTTCAATATGTTTTGTTGTTATTGCACTTAATGGGGAAAAAAGTGCTATAAAAAGAGATTACAGAGAAAAAGTAGTAGTTGATACAAAAAATTCCACAAAAGAAAATCAAAATAAGGTTGTGGTAGAAAGAAAAAAAGAAGAAGATAAAAAAGAAGAAGATAGTAAAACGAATTATGATGAAAAATATGAATTTAAAGATCCATATTTTGTTTCTATGGAATGCATATATCAAAAAACAAGGATGAAAGCAAACGCTAATAAGGAAGAAATATTTAATAATGGAACAAATATGGAACATATTGTTAATTTTTATGTTCTTTTAAGTGATGCATTTGAAAAAGAAGGGTTTTTTAATAAATTCAACAAAGATTTATTTTTGGATAAATGTTTAATGTGGAATGATAATTCTTTTCGGTTAAATGCAGAAACAGAATTTTTAATAGATGGAAAAGAAAATTTAGAAAGGTTTAAAAATATTGTTGCAAATAAAGATTTTGGCAGTGTTGATATAACTAAGGAAAAATTAGATAAAGCAACGAATGAAATATTTCTTTATTTTAAAAAACATTGGGGAATTCTGGACAAAAAAGTTAAGGAATTAATAAGAATTTTAAGATCTAAAAATAAAGATCAGGTTAAAAAGGCAATAGAGTATTATAACAAAGAATTGAATGAATTAAAAAAGAAAAATGAAAATGGATATATATACACTAATGGAGATGCAACCCAGGAAGTGTTTTTAGAAAAAGAAATAGATTCTTTAAAAACGCAAAATTCTTTAACAGAAGAACAAATAAAAGAATTTAAAGAAGAATTAAAAAATTTACAAAGAACCTTCGAAATTTTTAATAATTATGTTGGAAGAGGTAGACCAAAAAATATTAAATATAGTTATGTTAAAGATTTACATAAAGGTATTAAAGTTAACAAAACAGTTAAAGATATGAAAGATGAATTGAAATATTATGGGATGGGAAGATAGCAAAAAAACAAAAAGATTTTAACTAAATGTAGAAAATTATTAAAAAATATTGACAATTTGTATAATATTTTGTATTATTAGATTATCTTATTTATTATGGTGCGCACGATAAAAATAGGGTGGAAATAAATAAATTTTGTTAAAAAGACTTGATATTATATATAGACATATTTTGTTATTATATATGGTTTCAAGTGAGTTTAAAAAATGTGGAGTGATTAATATGAAAATAAATAAAAAATTTTTAGGAATATTTTTAGGTTTAGGCTTGGTTTCAACCTTTTTTGTTGTTGTTAGCGCTTATGATAATGTGAAATTTGAAAAATCAAAAACAGAAATAAGAAACATTAATGAAAATAAAGAGAATTTAGATAAATCTCATAAAAATGGTGAAAATAAAAAAGGTTTAGGTAGATTTAAATATGATAGTGAAAAAATAAAAGATTTTATATCTAAAAATTATAGAATTAAACCAAATAATTTTGATCATGGAGAAAGAATAGACGCTAAAATTAAAATAGATGGCATATCTAAAAAAGAAAATACGACAACAGAAAAAGATTTAGTTAATTATGTTATGGTTATGTCTAAGGTTTTATATGATAATGGTTTATTAAGTGAAGAGATTATTGATGAATTGTTTGATGAATTTAAGGGTGCTAATAATTTAAAATTATATCGTTATAATGGGTTATCGATTCGTGGTGAAGAAAATTTTAGGAAATTGCAAAATGTTTTTGCTAAAACAAATTTTAAAAATATTAAATTGAATGAAGAAAATTTTAGACAAACTATTGAAAAGATTAAAGAAGTTTTATTAAAAGAAAAAAATAAAGTGGAGAGGCTTTATAGAAAAATTAAAGAAGCTTTTGATAATAATGATGAAAAAGCTTTGGTTGAATGTCAGAATATGCGTGAAAGAGATGTTATATTACAACGAGATAATAAGATTAAAAAAAGTGGACTTACTGAAAAAGAAAAAGAAAATATAAGAGGTTTTATAAAAGAACTCAACAAGTCTATAGAAGATCGAACAAAAAAAGGAAAACTTGACAATTTTGGTAGAAAATTGCTGTTAGACATAAAAAATGATTATGAAAAAAGATATATACCAAAATTGAATGAAAGTATTGAAAAAATTAATAATATAAAGTTTAAGGATGTTAAAGATTTGCATAAAAATTTAAAAATTAATAAGAATGTTAAATTGTTAAAAGGAATTGCTGAGAAAAAAGAAAAAAATTAATTAAAAATAATTGATGATATAATATATATGATAATTTTTATGGTAGGTTTTAGATATTAGGAGTGATTAATATAAAAAAAAATTTATGTTTTTCTTTAGGGATGGGCTTGGTTTCAACTTTTTTTGTTATAACAAATACCGTTAGTGGTATGAAATTTTTAAAAGAAGAAACAGGGGCTGTTTTAGAAAACGAAGAAGATATATTTAAACCAAATAATTTTGATTCTGGAGAAAGAATATTAATTGAAATTAAAGTATGTGATTCGTATAATAAAAAAAATAATACAACAGAAAAAGATTTAGTTAACTATGTTATGGTTATTTCGAAAGTTTTATATGATAATGGTTTATTAAATGAAGAGATTATTAATGGATTGTTTGATAAATTTAAAGATGTAGATAATTTAAAGTTGTATTGTGGTGATTTTTTATCGATTCATGGCGAAGAATATTATAAAAAATTGAAAGACGTATTTGCAAAAACAGATTTTAAAAGTGTTGAATTGAATGAAGAATATTTTAAGCAAACTATTAAAAAAATTAAAGAAGTTTTGTTAAAAGAAAAAAATGAAGTGGAAGAGGTTTATGAAAAACTTAAAAAAGATTTTGATAATGAAGATGAGAAAACATTAGTTAAATGTCAGAATGTGCGTGAGAAGAATTTTGTATTAAAACAAAAAGATATAATTAAAAAATATAAATTATCCGAACAGGAAAATGATAGGAAATTTTTTGAAACAAATAAAGGTTCGTTATTAAAAATGAAAGATAATTATGAAAAAAGATATACACCAAAATTGAACGAATGTTTTGAAAAAATTAATAATATAAAATTTGAGGATGTTAAAGATTTGCATAAAAATTTAGAAATTGGTAAAGATGTTAAAAGATTAAAATAATTTTATTTGAACAATAAATAAAAAATAAGCTTTGGGATGATTTGTGACTAAAGCTTATTTTTTCATATTAAAAATTGCTTAACGATTTAGTATGAAAAAATAATAGTTTATATGTTTTTAATATATTTATAAATTTTAAATTTTAATAAATATTCTTAAATTATTGTGAAGTAAAAATATAAAATTGAAATATAGAAATTATTTTTTAAAATTATTAAATTTAGGCAATTTTAATTTGAATTATTTATAGTTAACAAAGTTTTATGATATTTTTTTGTGTTTTGAGAAAAATATGTAGTGAGCTTTAAATATGTTATTTGATAATAATAGGTTTTATTTTAAAGTTTAAATTACATGGTTTAATTTCTTTCTCGAATAGAAAAATAAAATCGGTTGCTTTTGAATCTATTGAAGCGGAGTATTGAAAGTTTTTATATATTTTTGAAAAGTTTGTTGAAAATAGAAAGTTTTCATTTTTTTTAATTTTGTTTAAAATTTGTTGACCTATTGAATCAAACCCTAAAACACAAGAATATTGTGGAAGAGGAGGGATATTTTTTTTATTAATTCCTAGAAAACAGCTAAGGACAATTCTTTTTAAACGTGATAGTGTATATCTTTTTGTTTTCACTAGTTCAAAAAATTCTTCTAAGGATGTTGCTTTTTTAGATGCACTATAAAGTCTATTATGTAGACCTTCTGTTGCATCTTGGATGTTTTTAAAGGTTTCTTTTGTTGCTGTTCTTAGTGAATTAAAAATAAAATTTTCAGGAATTAGTATTGGGTCTTTATAAAATTTCATAAAATTTTCTGGTATATATTTTTTTAAAATTTGTTCATTTTTTATGTTTTTTCTAAGGTATAAAGAACTTGTGAATTTTTCTTCTTTTTTTGTTTCGTCGTGCTTTGCTCCAATTCTTTGAACTGCTTGAAAAAAAAGATTGCAGTTTAGTTTTAAAGCAGCTTTTATATATTCAACAGCTAAGAGGTTGTTGGGAAGGTTTAAAATATTTTCTTTATCTTTAATTGCAAGAGTTCTTGCTTTTGGATAGCTATATCCTTTTTTTAAAAGTTCTTTCATTTTTTGTGTTTTGTCTATTTCTTTGCAGATTAGTGCAATTTCTTTTAATTTTTCTATATTTGCTGTTTCGCTTCCAAAACTTAAAATGTCAACACAGTTTAATTCTTTAATTATTTTTATTGCAGCTGTTGCAAATCTTTCTGCTGAACTTGAAGAAAAAATTGTTGGCAATTCTAAAACAAGGTTTGCAGAAGCTAAAAGAGCTGTTTTTGCCCTTGTCCACTTATTAAAAATTGAAAATTCGCCCCTTTGTGTTGTGTGGCCACTTAAAATTATTATTATGGCATCAGCTATTTCTTTTGCTTTTTTTATTTGATATATATGGCCGTTATGAAGTGGGTTATATTCTGCAATTATTGCACAAATTTTCATTTTTTTCTCCTTAATCATATTTGATTTTAAAACTAAATTATTGTATACTAAACTTAATGTTTACATGTTTGTAAATATTTTAGCAAAGATTAAAAAATTAGAGGAAGGGGCATGTTAGATGTTTAAAATAACTGCAAGAGGATTTAATTTAAAAGAAGGAACTAAGCTCGGAGTTGAAAAAGAATTAAAAAGGGTTGATAAAATGCTTCCAAGCACTTCTAGTTTTGATGTTACAATTTCTAAGAATGTTGATGGATATAAATGTGATATTACTGTTAAGGATGCTGGAAGTTTTATTAGAGGGGAAGCAACATCCGACACAATTGAAAGCTCTATTGATTTTGCTGTTGATGACCTAAAAAGAAAGATTAGAAAGCTTAAAACCTATCTTTTAGATAAACAAAGAAAATCTGGAATTGATAATATTTTAAAGTCTGTTGAAAAATTTGAAGAAGAAGATTCTTTTGAAGAAGAAAATAATTTAGATATAAAACGTAGGAAAAATATTTCTTTGCAAATGATGAATGACGAAGAAGCTGTTGTTCAGATGGAGATGCTTGGGCACAACTTTTTTGTTTATTTAAGTGAAGAAGGAGAGGTTAGAATTTTATATAAAAGAAAAAAAGGATATGGAATTCTTAGCTGCTTTAAATAGATTATATTTTATTTTGAGAAAAATTTAAAGTTTTTTTGGTTTTTTGTAATATTTTATTTAGCTTTAATATATATTTTAAAGAGTTTAAGATGAATGGAGGCCAAAGTTTTGGAAGAGATTTTAAAGTCTATTTTATTAGGAATAATACAAGGAATAACCGAATGGCTTCCAATTAGTAGCACAGGGCATATGATTTTATTCAATTCTTTTTTCCCTCTTAATGAATCATACTATTCTGGTGGAAAAGAATTTGTTGAGCTTTTTTTAACCGTTATACAGCTAGCTTCAATGCTTTCAATTGTTATTTTGTTTTTTAAAAAGTTGAATTTATTTTCTAAAAAAAAGACAGCTTTAGAAAGAAAAGCTTGTTTTAGTTTGTGGCAAAAGATTGTTTTTGGAAGCATTCCAGCTGCTTTTATTGGGCTTACCTTTAAAGATTTTATACATAACTATTTTTATAATGGATTTGTTGTTGCTTTAATGCTTGTTCTTTATGGTGTGTTTTTTTTGTTGGTTGAAAATAATTGTAGTAAGTCTTTTAATATAACTAAAATTGAAAAATTAAATTTTAAAACTGTTTTTTTTATTGGAATTTTTCAAACTTTAGCATTAATTCCAGGAACTTCTAGGTCGGGAGCAACAATTTTAGGGGCATTGCTGCTTGGTTGTTCTAGAAATGTTGGGGCTGAATTTTCGTTTTTTTTAGCAATTCCAACGATGGCAGGAGCAAGCCTTTTAGAAGTTCTTTCCTATTTTAAACATAATGGAACATTTTTTTCACCAATTGAACTTGTTGTTTTAATATTTGGTTTTACTGTTTCTTTTATTGTTTCTATGATTTCGGTTTCTATTTTTATGAAGTTTATTAGAAAACATAGCTTTAAACCTTTTGCATATTATAGAATTTTGGTTGGAATTTTGTTTATAGTTCTATTTTCAATGAATAAGGTTAATTTTTAGTTAGTTTTAGAATTTTTTAATATATTATTTATAAAAGTTTTTATATATTAGTTTAGAATATTCATAGTGAAATTTATAAAATTTTAAATTTGAGTTTTATTTTGTTAATAAAACAAATATAGTTTAATTTATATAGATATTTTGTAGTTTAGTTTTATTAATATTTTTTAAAAAAATTTTAGTTAACATAATATTTTAAATGATATAATTTGGTTTAAAGTTTATTTTGAATTATTATTTAAATTTTTAGTAAAATATTGATTTTGAGTTTTATTTTTAAAGAAAGCAAATATAGTTTAATTTATATAGATATTTTGCAGTTTAGTTATATTAATATTTTTTAAAAAAATTTTAGTTAACATAATATTTTAAATGATATAATTTGGTTTAAAGTTTATTTAAGGTTATTAGGTTAGTTATGTTAATATTAAATTGTTTTTTGATTTAAAATTTTAGAATGTTTATGGAAGATTATTTATAAAAAATAAAATTTGTAAAATATTTAAAAGTGTGATACAATATTTATGACATAATTTTAAAGAAGTTTAAAAAAGTGAAGTGAAATATTTTGGAAAAAAAGGGAGTTTTAATTGTTGTTTCTGGCCCTTCTGGGGTTGGAAAGGGAAGTGTTTTAAAAGAGTTGGTTTCTTTAAAAGGGGTTTTTATTTCTATTTCTGCAACAACTAGAAGTCCCCGAGAATTTGAAAAAGATGGAGTAGACTATTATTTTATTAGTAGAGAAGAATTTGAAGAACATATTGCAAAAAACGATATGGTGGAGTATAATGAATATTGTGGGAATTATTATGGCACAATTAAAAGTAAGTTAATAAAGCTTTTAAAAGAAAATGAAGTTGTTATTTTAGAAATTGATGTTAATGGAGCTAGTAGAATTGCTGAGTCTTTTGATTGCGTTCGCGTTTTTTTGTTTCCTCCTAGTTTTGAAGAACTAAAAAAAAGGTTGGTTGAAAGGGGAACAGAAAATGAAGAAAGCATTAAGAAAAGACTAAATCAAGCATTTATTGAAGTTAAAAGAGCGTATGAATATGATTATTTGGTTGTTAATGAAAATATAAAAAAAGCAGCAGAAGATATATTAAATGTTGCAAAAGTGGAATCGTTAAAAATTAAAAATCAAGAATGTAGAATAGAAGAGTTCATTGAGAATAGATTTTAATTGGGGGTGTTTTTTTGAATAAGAGAGATTTGGAATGTTTTATAGGAGAAGGACATAACTATTATTCTGTTATTATTGCAATTTCTAAATTAGCAAGAAGCATTGTGGATTTGGCTAATGATGTTGGAGAAAGTTGCCCTGATAACCCTGTTCAGGAAGCAATTGATAGTTTAAATTCTTCTGAATATGAGATCATTGAACCAAAAATGGCTTAGTTTAATGTTTAGTTAAAAATTTTTGTTGCCTGTTCTTTAAGGTTGTTTTAAACTTTAATGATAGGTGTTTTTGTGTTCATTTGGAGGAGAATTTTGTGGTTGTTGCTTTTGTTGCCGTTGAAAAAACTTCCTTTTCTTACGATTCTTTGTTTTGTTATGTTGTTCCAAAAGAGCTTGTTTTTAAAGTTTTTGTTGGGAGTTTTGTTGTTGTTCCTTTTGGTATATATAATAAAAAAAGGCAGGGTTTTGTTTTTAAACTTGAAGAAAGAGAGGATGTTTTAAATTTAAAAAATATTATAGGTGTTTTATCTTATGAAAAATTTGTTCCAAAAGAGTTAATTTTTGTTGCAAGATATTTGCATTCTATTTGTTTTTGCAGCTGGTTTGAAACCGTTAAAGCAATTGTTCCAAATGGTTTTTTTTATTCTTTAAATAGTGGTTGGAAGTTACAAAAGCTAAATATTGATGTTTTAGATGAAAAAGAAAGAGAAATGTTTTTGTTTTTAGAAAATATAAAAAATGAAAATGAGTTAAGTTTAAAAATTAAGGATTTTTTTTTAGATAGAGAAAAAAAAGAAATTTTAAACAGTTTAAAAGAAAAAAAGTTTTTGCTTGAAATAAATAAAACAAAAAGAAAGATTTTAAACAAAGATATTGTTTTTGTTCGTGTTAAAAGTTTAGATTTTTCAAATTTAAAACTAACCGAAAAACAAAAGGTTCTTTTTGAATATATTAAAGAAAATGGTGAAATAACCCTAAAAAAAGCATGTTATTGCTGTGGGGTGACAAGTGTTGTTGCTAAAAATTTGGAGAAGTTGGGATTAATAGAAATTTTTGAACAGCATATTTATAAAGATCCATATAAAGAGGTTAAAAAAACAAGAAATGTTTTAGATATTGTTTTAAATGAGGAGCAAAATGTTTCCAAAGAAGGAATTTTGAATTTTATTAAAAAAAAAGAATTTAGGGTTTGTTTGTTAAAAGGAGTCACTGGAAGTGGAAAAACTCAGGTTTTTTTAAAGTTAATAGATTATGTTATAAAGGAAGGAAAAGATTGCATTTTTTTAGTTCCTGAAATTTCTTTAACAGCGCAATTGATTGGTTTTTTCAGATCTTTTTTTGGGGATTTGGTTGCTGTTTTACATAGTGGGCTTTCAAATTCACAGCAGGTTGATGAATATTTAAGAATTTTTAATGGAGATGCAAAATTAATTATTGGAACTAGAAGTGCTGTTTTTGCACCTTGCAGAAATTTAGGGCTTGTTATTATGGATGAAGAAGATGGATCTTGCTATAAAAGCAGTGATATGTCTCCTAGGTATGATGCTAAAGATATTGCTAAATATAGATGTTTTAAGTCTTGTTGTGTTTTGGTTTTGGCTTCTGCTACTCCTTTGATTGAAACAAATTTTTTGGCTCTAAATAAAAAATATGAAAGGTTTGTTTTAAAAAAAAGATATAGCAGTGTTGGGCTACCTAAAGTTTTTGTTGTTGATATGAATAGAGCTAAAATGTCTTGCGTTAATTTAATTAGTGAATATTTGTTTGATGAAATTGTTAGGAATATGGAAAAAAAAGAACAAACTATATTATTTTTAAATAGGAGGGGATATAATTTAGGTGTTTTTTGTTTGGATTGCAAACAAGGAATTAAATGTTTTAATTGTTCTGCTTTAATGGTTTTTCATAAAACTAATAATTCTTTTATTTGTCATCATTGTGGTGCTATTAGAAAAAATATTAAAGTTTGCGATAATTGCAAAGGAGATCGGTTGGTTTATTGTGGGCAGGGAACACAAAATATTGAAGACTTAATTAGAAAAGCTATTAAAAATATTAGGGTTTTGCGGCTTGATGCTGATGCAACATTTTCAAGAGAAGAATTTGAAGAAAAAATAAAAAAGTTTCAGGATGGTGAATATGATTTGTTGCTTGGGACGCAGCTTGTTGCAAAGGGGTTAAATTTTAATAATGTTACGTTGGTTGGAGTTCTTTCAATTGATGGGATTTTGTTTGGGGCTGATTTTAAAAGTTCTGAGAGGGCTTTTTCTCTTTTAACACAGGTTGTTGGAAGAAGTGGAAGAGCAAATAAGGTAGGCAAGGCTATTATTCAAACATATAATCCTAAAAATAAAATTATTGCTTGGGCTGCAAAGCAAGATTATGATATTTTCTATCAAAATGAAATTAAAGAAAGAAAAGAGTTTTTTTGCCCTCCTTTTTGTGATATATATATCGTTAATTTTAGTGGATGTAACAAACAAAAGCTTTTGGTTTGTGCTAGAGAATTTATTGAAGAATGCAAAAAAAATGCAATTGTTAGTTTGCCTTTTAAGATTTTAGGGATTTCTATTCCTTATGTTGAAATGGTTAACAAAAGATATAAAAAAAGGATTATTATTAAATGCAAAAATACTAAAAAGTTTAGAGAGTGGATGCGGTTTGTTGCAAAAAAGGTTTTTTCGTCTAAATCTTTTTCTTCGGTTAGAGCAAATATTGATATAAATGGTGACATATTGTAAAATGAAAAATATGTTTATATTTAGGGGTTTTTAATATGAAAAAAATTATTTTTATATTGCCTATATTTGCAGTTTTTGGAGCTTTGTTTTTTTATAATATATATAAAAAAATTGAAAGATATAAAATCAAGGAGGAATATGGAATTTTAATGCGAAAAGAGAGTGAGGAATATAAGAAAAAATATAAAAATTAATGGTTTTATGTTAAAAACTTACGAGAAAAATGTTGAAAAAATTTTAATTTATTTTTGTTTATTTAAAAATTTATAGCTTTAAAATCAAATTGGTAAGTAAATAAAAACAAAATGTAGTTTTTTATATGATATATTTTATTTTAAAAGTATTTAGATTATTATTAATAGCAACGTAATATAATATTAAAAATTTCATATATTTATTATGTTTAGGTATGTTTTTATGTTGGTTTTTGTTAATAAAAAGTCGTATTTTTGAGTTTAGTTAGGAATTTTAATATTTATAATTTAATTATTTAAAATAGAAAAAGTTTAATATATATTAAAAAGAACATATTTTGGGTAGATTTTTATAGAAAAAATAAGTGTAGCTAAAGAGATTTTTAAAATATAAATATTTATTAAAAATTTTATAGCTATTTATGTATTTTTTATGAATAATTTTTTAATATAATATTAAATTTAAAAATTAATATTATGTGTTGTGGAAGTTATTAAAATTATATAATAAAAAAGTTTTTGAAAATAATAAATTGTTTACGAATATTTATCTTAAGAGTTTTAGATGTTAAATATTATAATAAAAATTTTAATATTGCCTAATTGAAAAATCTAAAGAGTTTATTTAACGTCAAAATTATTTAAAACATATTATAAAATAACAAGATTTTAAAAAATAAAAATATTATAATAAAAATTTTTGGGTATTTTTAATATAAAGAATAATTAAGAAAAAATGTTGAAAAAAAATTAAAATATTGATATATTAAGATTATGGTTTCTTATTTAGTAATTTATAATTAATAAATATCAAAGAGTAGGTTTAGAGTTTATATTATTTAATGGTAGGTGGTTTTAATATTAAGAATGATAGAAATTTATAACTATCCAGAAATTAAAAAACATTATAGCTTGTTTGATAGTTTATTTATAATATCAGACAATGAAAAATTAAAGAAATAGGTTTATTTTTAAAAGGTAGTTTTAATATGAGAAAGAAATTTAAAATTATTTTTATTGTTTTATTTATTTTAATAGCTTATGTTGTTGTTACTTTTTTTTCATTATGGGTTTATTATAGATATGGTTACTATAAATATAAACATGGCATCTATAACGATCCAGAAATTAAAAAACATTATAGCTTGTTTGATAGTTTATTTGGAATATCAGATAATAAAAAATTAAAAGAATAGGTTTATTTTGAAAAGGTAGTTTTAATATGAAAAAGAAGTATAAAATTGTTTTTATTGTTTTATCAATTTTGTTGATTATTAGTGTTTTTATTTGTTATAGAATATGTAAATATAATGAAAAAGAAGTTAGAAATAAACAAAGAAAAGAGTTTTTGGTTAATTTAGAAAAAAAGAAGAGAGAGGGCTTAGTGAGAATGGGAGAAAGAATAATTATAACTAATGATGATGAATTTTTACACAAAAAAAGTAAAGCGGTTGAAAATTTTGACGAAAAGCTTAGTGTTTTAATTGATGACATGATTGAAACACTTCACAAAAAGGAAGATGCTGTTGGGCTTGCTGCTGTTCAAATTGGAATTTTAAAAAATGTTATTGTAATTGATGTTGGGCAGGGAGTTTTAGAGATTGTTAACCCTTCAATTGTTGAAAAAAAAGGGGAACAAATAGAGTATGAAGGGTGTTTATCCTACCCTGAAATATATAAAAAGGTTAAAAGGCCTGCTTATGTTAAAGTTAAAGCGTATGATAGGAATGGGAAGGAATACACAATAGAAGGAGAAGGTTTGTTGGCTAGAGCTTTGTGTCATGAAATAGATCATTTAAATGGAATTGTTTTTTTAGATAGAGCCATTTCAGATTAAAAAAATTTAGTTTAAAAAGCAGGGTGATTTTTTGAAGGTTGTTTTTATGGGAACTCCGCAGTTTGCAGTTAAAACTTTAGATGAATTAGTTAAAAAACATGAAGTTGTTGGGGTTTTCACAAACCCAGATAAACCTTTTGGGAGAAAGCAAGTTGTTAGTTTTTCTGAGGTTAAAAAGGCTGCAATAAATTTAAATATTCCGGTTTTTCAACCTGTGAAGTTTCAAGATGAAGATATTAATATTTTAAAACAGCTTTCGCCAGATGTTGTTGTTGTTGTGGCTTATGGGAAGATTTTGCCTAGAGAGGTTTTGTCTATTCCAAAGCATGGTTGCATTAATGTTCATGGTTCTTTGTTGCCAAAATATAGAGGAGCATCACCAATTCAGGCAAGCATAATAAATTGTGAAAAAGAAACAGGAGTTAGCATAATTAAGATGACAGAAAATTTAGATGATGGAGATATTTTAAAAATTCATAAGACGCCAATTGGTTTAAATGAAACATATTTGGAATTGTCTGAACGGCTTTCTGCCATGGGGGCTTTAGCTATTTTGGAAGTTTTAAAAGATATTGAAGAAGGAACTTTAAAAAGAATTCCTCAAAAAGAAGAAGAAGCAACATATGTTACAAAAATTAAAAAAGAGATGGGAAAAATAAATTTTAATAGTGATGCATTAGTTGTTCATAAGTTAATTTGTGGATTATCTTTTTGGCCATCTGCATATTGTTTTTTAAAAGGGAAGGTTTTAAAAGTTTATAAAAGCATTTTAAATGAAGAACATAGTGGAAAGCCAGGCGAAGTTTTAGATGAAAAAAAATTTATTGTTGGATGTGGAAAAGGAGCGGTTGAATTTTTAGAAGTTCAGTTGCAGGATAGAAAAAGAGTTAGTGCACGTGATTTTTTAAATGGAGTTAAATTAAAAAAAGGAGATATTTTAGAATAGAAAAGGAGTTTTGTTATGGGAGACATGTTAAATTATTTTCTTTATAGTTTTGGTAGAAGAGGTGGATATATAAGAGAAGATTTCATGTTTTATATGTGTTTTATAATACCGGTTATGATTTTTTCTGTTATTGTTCAAATTAAATTGAAATATATCTATAGTAAGTTTAGTAAAATTAAGAATAAAAAAGGGGTTGTTGGCGCGGTTGTTGCAAGGAATATTTTAGATAGTTATGGGTTGCAACACATAAGAGTTGAGCCTGTTGGCGGGTCTTTAACAGATCATTACGACCCTCGTGATAATGTTGTTAGGTTAAGTATAGATAATTACGAAGGAAATTCAATTGCTGCAATTGGGGTTGCTGCGCATGAAGTTGGGCACGCTGTTCAGCACGCTACCGGATATTTAGGGATTAAAATTAGAAGCGCTGTTATTCCGGTTACTAGGTTTGGATCTTTTCTATCTATGCCTATTTTTATTTTAGGGTTGATTTTTGGAAATCCTAAACTTGCTTTTTTAGGAATTATTTTGTTTTCTTTAATAGTTTTTTTTGAATTAGCAACTCTTTTTGTGGAGTTTGATGCTAGTTCTAGGGCTATTAAGGTTATTATTGGGCAAAATATTTTGGAAACAGATGAAGTTTTTGGAGTTAGAAAGGTTTTGTGGGCCGCTGCTATGACCTATGTTGCTTCATTTTTGTCTGCATTGCTGCAATTAATACGTCTTATTTTGATTGTTACTTCTTCGAATAGACGTGACGATTAAAAAAGGGGAAATTTAATTACATGAGATATATATTTTTATGTTTAGGTATGATTATTTTAATTTGTTCTATTGCTTTTGGAACAGAGCTTAAGTTTATGCACAAAAAATATAGCAAAATTAAAAATAAAAATGGTGTTGATGCAAAGAGTTTAGCAAGAGATGTTTTAGATGGTTTAAATTTAAAAGATGTTGAAGTTATTTTTAAAGAGAAAGGTAGAAGCTTTTTTAATTTTAAAAATAATGTTATTAATCTAAAAAGTTTGAATTTTAACCGGAGTTCAATTAGAGATATTGCTGTTGTTTTAAATTTAGTTGGGCAGGCAGTTCTATTTAAAGAGAAAAAGGTTTGGTTTAAATTAATAAGAGTTTTTTTGTTTACAACTAGAATTTTTCTTTATTTATTTTTATTTGTTGCTATTTTTAAATTTATTAGTTTTTACATCTATCTTTTTGGGATTATTTTGCTTTTATTATCAGTTTTTTTAGAGTTAATTGCTTCTTTTTCTCAATTTAATGTTAGCTCAAAGGTGGTTTTAATTGTCTCATCTAGAAATATGTTGGATTTTGAAGATATTTTTTTGGTTAAGAAGGTTTTAAAAAATATTTGTTTTTCTAATTTTGCTAATATTTTAGATGACGCATTTTTGTTGATTTAGTTTTGATTAGATTATATTTTGTAAAAAAATATAATAGATTAGTTGTTAAAAATATTGTATGTTTCATTTGGAGTTTATTTTATTTTGTTTAGTATTATTTTTAGAATTTAAAGATATTTTTTCGGTTAAGAAGGTTTTAAAAAATATTTTTACATATAATTTTTTTTGATATTTTGTAAGTTTTTTTATGTTTTTGATTGTGATATTTATTATTTTTGCAATTTGTTGATTTGTTAAGTATGAGATTAGCTGATAATAGATTATTTTATAGTTTTGAAATTAAGCTAAGTAATTATATATAAAGAAAGATAAGTTGGTTTATTTATTTTTTGAAATTAATTAACTGTTTTTTTATTTAGTGTTAGTTTTCTACGGTGATTTTATTTTTCTAAAGATATCTTTTATTTTGAAGAAGTTAAATTTATATTTTTTACATAGAAGTTAATATATCATAATATTTTGTATATAAAAAATGTAGAAATATTAAGAATATTATTGATTTAGCAAATTTAACAAGAAGTGTTTTATATAGTTTATATTTAAAAGATATTAAAATTAAAATTTTTAGAAAAAAAGGTGAAAACATTTCGGATAGTTTAAGGTATTTTTTAATTTTAAAAATTAGATTTTGTTTTTGTTTATTTTTATAAAAGCCTAAAATTGTTTTACAAATTATTTTATATTTTTAATTTTTGTGGTATTATTTTTTTATTTTAAATAGAAG
This sequence comes from Oscillospiraceae bacterium, assembly GCA_902772105.1. GTDB lineage: Bacteria > Bacillota > Clostridia > Oscillospirales > Ruminococcaceae > RUG12519. Next base: position 15,632 of record CACXZI010000028.1, read on the forward strand.
TTAATTTTGTGTTTATTTTAATTGGTGTAATTTTAGTGAAAATATTATTTTTGAATTTTATAAATTTTTTAATTTATTTTATTAAGAAGTTTTGATATATTAGCAGTGTATGAACATATATTTGAAATTTTTTAATAATTTTATGATTTTTATTGGTATTTTTTGTCAATTGTTATATTGCTATTTTCATGTTATAATTGGGTGTGTATTTTAAAGCTAATAATTTTAGAATGTTATGTTTTTTAAATTTTATGAAAATTTAGATTTAGTATTACTAAGTTTATTAAAGCTTTTAGCTATGTTATTATATTATGAAATTTTGTTGTGTTATAATTTATGTGATATAATTAAAAAAGATATGGTTGCATACATATGAATTCATAGGTTTACAAATTTTTTTATACTTTTTAAATTTTAGGGAAAATTAAATTTGTTACAGAAAAAAATAGCTATAAAAAGGGAGGTTAGATTTTGCAGATTTATGGAATGTCTGATATTGGTTTAACGCGAGAATCTAACCAGGATGTTTTTTATTGTTATAAGATTAATGAAGACTTTTGTTTTGCTTTTGTTTGCGATGGAATGGGTGGGCAAAACGGTGGAGATGTTGCAAGTAACACTGTTTTAGAATTTTTCACCAGAGTTATTCCAAGAGAGCTTGAAAGAGATATTGATGAAGAAGAGATAAAAAATTTAATTTTTAGTTGTTATGAAGAAGTGAATAGAAATATTTATGATGTTGCAAACTCAAATGAATTTTTAAAAGGTATGGGAACCACCTGTTCTTTGGTTGTTATAAAAAATAGCAGGATGATGATTTTTAGTGTTGGAGATAGCAGGGTATATCTAAAAAAAGGAAAAGATTTAGAGCAGCTAACTGTTGATCATTCTTATGTTCAAACTTTGGTTGATTGTGGAGAAATAACAAAAGAAGAAGCAAAAACACATCCTAGAAAAAATGAAATAACTAATGCAGTTGGAATTTTAGAAGAAATTAAAGTTGATTATAGATATATTGAAGTTGAAAAAAATGATTTTGTTTTGCTTTGTAGTGATGGGTTAACAAATCACTGTTCAGATGAAACAATTAGTGATATAATTGAAAAGGAAGAAGATATTAAAGACTCTGTTAAAAAATTAATTGATGTTTCTAATTTTAATGGGGGAAAAGATAATATAACTGTTATTTTGATTAAGGTTTAATATTTTTAGCAATTTTTGGAGGAGTTTAATGAAAAATTTAATAGGCAAACGTGTTGATGAAAGGTATGAAATTTTAGAACTTATTGGTGTTGGGGGCATGGCTGATGTATATAAGGCATATGATGTTTTAAAGAGTGGTTATGTTGCTATTAAAGTTTTAAAAGAAAAATTTTTGGGTAATGAAGAGTTTATATATAGATTTAGGAATGAATCTAAGGCTAATGCTAGTTTGTCTCATCCAAATATAGTTAGAATTTTTGACGTTGGTTTTGGAAATCAACTTCAATATATTGTTATGGAATATGTTGAAGGGGTTACTTTAAAAGAATATATTGAAAAGGCAAAGGTTTTGAATTGGAAGGATGTTGTTCATTTCACCTTTCAAATTTTAAGAGGACTTCAGCATGCACATGATAAGGGAATTGTTCATAGAGACATTAAACCTCAAAATATTATGCTTTTGGAAGATGGAACTGTTAAAATAATGGATTTTGGAATTGCTAGGTTTCCAAAGGATGAAAAAATAAATGGGAAAAAAGCTGTTGGATCTGTTCACTATATTAGCCCTGAGCAGGCAATTGGAGGAATAACAGACTTTAAATCTGATATATATTCTGTTGGAATTATTATGTATGAAATGTTAACGGGAAGACTTCCTTTTGATGGCAAAACTCCTGAAATTGTTGCTCAAAAGCAGATTAAAGATGCTGTTATATCACCTTTAGAAATAAACCCTAATTTGCCACAAGGGCTTGTTGACATTATTTTAAGGGCTATTAAGAAAAAACCGCAAGAAAGATATCAATCTGCTGAAGAGATGCTTCACGATATTGATGAATTTAAACAAAACCCTGATATGACATTTGGATATAAATATTTTGATGATATTGAAAACACAAGGTATTTTGGGGCTTTGAATGATTTAAATATGTCTAGTCTACAAAACAGAAACATTATTCCCAATATGAGGCAAGGAATTAAGCCAAAAAGGAAGAAAGAAAAATTAGTTCCAATTTTAATTGGAGTTGCTGGTGGATTTTTTTTGTTGGCTGTTGTTATGATTATTACCTTTATGGTTGGAAGAGGAAGAAATTCAGTTGAAGATATTGAAATTCCTAATTTTGTTGGAACAAACATAGAAGAAGTTAAGGTTATGAATAACGGAAAATATAAAGATTTAGGTTATACCGTAACATATGAGCCTAGCAGTAAATATAACACAGGAACTATTATGGAGCAGTCTATTAAGCCAGGGACTCAGGTTAAGTCTAACTATGGAAACATTTCGTTTACTGTAAGTTCTGGAATTGAGAAAAAAACTATTCCAAATGTTATTGGAATGTCTTTTAAAGCAGCAGAAGAAAAACTTAAAAAGGCGGGTTTTATTGATATTAAAAGGGTGGAAAAAATCGATGAAGAAATGCCTGCTGGAGCTGTTGTTGGAATTAATCCTAAAGCTTTAACAGAAGCAGTTTATGATACACCAATCACACTTTATTGCAATGCTTCATTAAAAGATGAAAATGTTTTGAAGGTTCCTAATGTTATTGGAAGAACATTAGAAGAAGCAAAAGAAGAATTAAAATCTAGTGGTTTTGAAGTTGCTGTAAAGGAAATATCCGATCCTGAAAAAACTGCTGGTGTTGTTATTTCTCAAAATAAAGAAAAGGCAACATTAGGCTCAACTGTTGAAATTGTTTATAATGTTAAAGATAGCAAAAAGATGAAAAAGTTCATACCAAATGAGGATGATATAAATAGCATTATTAAAAAAGAGCAGCAAAAAGATAGAAAAGAGCAGCAAAAAAATAAACATTTAAAAGAACAGATGATTGAAATTCCTATTAAATCTAGTGTTAAAACTTCAGATCCATTTCATGTTTTTGTTGTTGATTCGCAAAATAATATAGTCAGTGAAACGAGTTACACAACAGGAAAAGTTTCAACTATAGCATTTAAAGCAGAAAATTCTCTTAATGGAAAATATAAAATTATGATAAAGAATGACAAAAATGGAAAAACGGCGCAATATGGAGATATTAAAGTTATTTTAGGAGAAAATGGTTATGATTTAGAGAGAAAAATCAATCTTAACCCTAATGCATTTTTAAAAACTCTTTCTTTTGATGAAGACTAAATAATATAGTTTTAAATTATGTAAAAGGCTGCTATTATAGCAGCTTTTTTTAATTTTGCTGTTTTTTGATTTTGAAAATGAACCTTAATATTGGTGAGAAAAATTTTGGGCTTTTAATTACGACAATTTTCATACAAGACGCAGCTCCTTTTTGATATTTTAAACTGCAAGAAAGATTTTTGCAATTTTTATATGTTTAATTATTTCATACAAACATATATTACGTGAAAATTTACTCATTTGTGCATATCCACCTCAAAAAATGAATAGTGATTTATTAAAAGAGGTGAGTTGAAAATGGAAGAAAACAAAATATTTGAAAATAATGTTGTTAATGTAAAAAAAAATAAAAATAGAAAGGCTTTTGTTAGAGTTTTTTTATATCAAAGTTTGTTGTCTTTATTTATTGTTTTGTTTTTGTTTTGTTTTAGATTTTTATTTCCGTCTTTATATTTTAAACTAAGTGAAAATGCATTGGTTCCAATTAAAAATTTTAATTTTAGAATTTTTGTTAATGACACTATTTCTAATTTAAAAGAGTTTTTTGGCAATGTTAAAGCTGTTGATTTAAATTGTTGTGATGAAAAAAAAGAATCTAAAGAAAACAATAAAGAAAAAGATGATAGTGATAGTAAAGAAAAAGAAACTAAAAAAAGTGATGAAAAAAATATTGATGATGATAAAGAGGTTTTAAAACCTTATTATGAAGGAGAAAAATTAAATTACATAATTGATAGAGATGATGATGACGTTATATTTTTTAATTTTATGAAGCCTTTAAAAGGGAGCATTAGTTCACATTACGGCAAAAGACAAAATCCTTTAACCAGAAAACAAGAAAAAGATTTTCATCATGGTGTTGATATTTCTGTTTGCGATGGAACCCCTATTTATTCGATTTTTGATGGAGTTGTTCAAAAGGTTGCTTCATCTGAAAGATCTGGTAATTATGTTTTTGTTAAACATGGAGAATTTTATGAATCTTTATATGCACACTGTAGTAAAATTTTAGTTTCGAAAGGAGATCTTGTTAAAAAAGGGCAAAAAATTGCTCTTTCTGGGCATTCTGGAAATGTCACAGGAGCACATCTACATCTTGGAATTAAAAGAAATGGGCATTGGATAGATCCTGTTGAGGTTCTTCCTAATTTAGTATGATTAAATTTAGAATTTTTGGGGTTAGTTTTTCAATATCTTTTTTGTTTTTGTGTTTGGTTAGCTGGTTTTTGGTTTTTGATATTAATAATATTGCTTTAATTTGTTTGTTGTCTTCTCTTGTTCATGAACTATCTCACGTTTTATTCTTAACCTTGTTTTCTGCTAAAATTAATGGAATTTCTTTTAAAGTTTTCGGACTTAGTATAAAAAAAAATAAACAACTAACATTTTTAAAAGAATTTTTGGTTTTAATATCTGGTTGTTTTTCAAATTTAATACTTGTTTTGGTTTTTTTAAAATTAAATAATATGTATGTTGTTTTGGTTAATTTAATTATTTTAACTTTTAATTTAATGCCTATATCTGTTTTTGATGGAGGGCAAATTTTAAAACTTTTTTTAGAAAGATTTGTAGGATATGAAAAATCTTTTAAAATCTGTTTAAATATTTCAATCGCTTTTTGTTGTTTTTTGTTAGTTTTTGTTTTATTTGTTGTTTTTTATACTAATGATATTAAACTTTTATTTATTTTTTTAATATATCTTCTTGCTTTTATTTTTGAAGATTAGTTTTGGCGAAGAGAGGGGGATTCGAACCCCCGGTACTACTCAACATAGTACACATGAACTCCAATCATGCGCCTTAAGCCATCTCGGCCATCTCTCCATATCATTCACATTATAATCTAAAATTAAATAATATGCAATAATTTTATATTTTATTGTTTAAAGAAATTGAAAATTTGTGAAAAAATAAAAATTATTGTAAAAAAATTCAAAATGTGATATAATGGTTAAAATTTAGTTAGATATTGATTTTAGTTTAACTTAAAGTGAGAATTTTATGAGTTTTTTATTTGGCTTTTCAAAAGATATATTGCGGTTTAGTGCTGTTATTATTGTTTATGTTTTTAGTCTTTCTTTTCATGAATGTTCTCATGCATATGTGGCTAATTTGTTAAAAGATCCAACTGCAAAAGAAAGAGGAAGGTTAACTTTAAACCCTTTAAAACATATAGATGTTTTTGGAATTATTTGTGTTATTTTATTTAAGGTTGGTTGGGCAAAACCTGTTCCGATTGATATTAATAATTTTTCTAAACCAAAAAGAGATATGGCTATTGTTGCAATTTTTGGGCCTATTTCAAATTTTGTTTTATTTTTTTTAGGGTCTGTTTTTTTTAAGATATATAGGCTTTTTATTATGAAAAATGTTAATGTTTATGTTGGATATTTTTTATATATTTTTTTTAGTTGTTTGATTTTTTTAAATATTTCTTTATGTATTTTTAATTTAATTCCAATTCCTCCGCTTGATGGGTCTAGAATTTTTATGTGTTTTTTAAGAGATAAAGCATATTATTTTGTTATGAAATATGAGTCTATTGGTGGGATTGTTGTTTTTTTATTATTTTTAAATAAGAATTTTAAGAAAGCCTTTTTTGATATGGTTAGTTTTTTTGCAGAGTTTTTTTATTTTTAGAATAAATGGGAAGTATTAGTTTAAAATAATAGTGTTCATACAAATTTTTGAAATTTGTTGTAATATTTACAACTCTTGGTGGATTTAATATGAAGATTTTGTTTTTTGTTTTGGTTGTTTTAATTATAGTTGGGTTTATTAATTTAAAGTTTCGACTAAATTATTGCAAAAAAGAAGGTTTTAATGTTATTTTGAGGGTTGTTTTTTTTAGATTTTTTTTATATTCTAGTAATAGAAAAAAGAAGAAAGAAAATTTAAAAAAAGAAGAAGATTTAAAGAAAAAAGAGGCTAAAAAAGCAAAGAAGAAAGAAGAAAAGAAAAAAAAGAAGAAGCAGAAAAAAAGTTTGGAAGAGATTTTTTTAATTGTTAAAATATTATTAAAGCCAATTCCAAGGTTTTTGAAATTTTTAAATAGAGGGTTTAAAATAACCGATGTTAGGTTTAAAGTTAAAATCGCAAGTGATGATGCTAAAAACACAGCTTTAATGTATGCGAATTTTTCTAAGTTTTTTTACATTGCTTTGGGATTTGTTTCTTCATATTGCAAGGTTATTAAAAAAGATATTGATATTAAATTAAATTTTTTAGAAGAAAAGCCAGATGCGAATTTTAATATAGATTTTAAAATTAGTATTGGGAGAATCTTTATTGGAATTTTAATATATTTATTTTTTGTTTTTGTTGGATTTATTAATAAAGGTTTATTTAAAAAATAAAGGAGTGTATTAAATATGAGTCATCCAATTGAATCTATGCTTGGAGTTTCTATGGAAAAAATACGTGAAATGGTTGATGTTAACACAATTATAGGAAGCCCTATGTCAACACCAGATGGAGAAATCACGATAATTCCTGTTTCTAAGGTTAGTTTTGGTTTTGGATCTGGTGGGTCGGATATTCCAACTAAAAAAGATGGGCAAAATTTTGGAGGAGCAGCAGGAGCAGGGGTTACAATTTCACCTTTAGCATTTTTGATTGTTAAAAAAGATGATGTTGAGCTTTTGCAAATAAGCGATGAAAGTGGTAAATTATCAAAAATTTTAGAAAGCATACCAGGAGCTATGAATAAAGTTTTAGATATGTTTAAAAAGAAAAAAAAAGAGAAAGATAGTAATAAAGAATAAATTGAATGAGAGGGTTATTATGAAAAATTTTAAAATTTTGAAAAAGGTAATTTTTAGTGGATTGTTACTTAGTTTTAGTTTTTCGCAATCGTTGAGTTATTTTATTACTATTCCTTCATGTGTTGTTAGTGCTAGAGATTTAAAAAAAGAAAAAAAAGAAAAATCACCTAACAATAATAAAAATAAAGAAAAGAAAAAAAACAAAGAGAATGATAAGAAAAAAGTAGAAAATAAAAATAAAAAAAATGTTGAAAAGAAAAAACAAAAAAAAGAAAAAAAAGAAGAATCAAAAGAAAAGCATGTGGAAAAAAAAGTAGATGGATATAACATTAATTCTGGTGATGTTGAAATTAGTGCACTAAATGGAGCTGTTTTGCTTGATGTGAACACTAATGAAATATTGTTTTCAAAAGGAGAAATTAATGAAGATGGGGAACATAAGGTTGCTCAGATGGCAAGCACAACAAAAATTATGACTGCTGTTATAGCACTCGAGAATTATCCTTATGATGATATGGATACGTTATATGAAGTTGATGAAGAAACAATTCAGGTTGAAGGAACATCGATGGGGCTCAGAGAAGGTGATAGGGTTAGCATGCGTAGTTTGCTTTATGGATTGTTGCTTCAATCTGGGAATGATGCTGCTAATGAAATTGCTTTGAGAGTTATTAAAAAAATGGTTGAAAATGGCAAGTTAGAACTTGATGAAGAAAAAGAAAAACCGAATGTGAAAGAATGTATTGCAAAATTTGTTGAAATTATGAATAATAAAGCAAAAGAATTAGGACTGAATGATATTAAATTTTCTTCTCCATCTGGACTTGGGCCTGAAGATGTTTTGTATGATAAGAGATATGATCAAAATGAAACATCTGCAAGAGATTTAGCATTGCTTGCTAGTTATGCATTAAAAAAAGAAGAATTTAAAAAAGTTTGTTCTTCGCCAAAGAAACAGGTTGTTATTGAGAATGAAAATGAACCTACATGTCCAAAAAGAACATATTTTAATCATAATAAATTAGTTAAAGAGAAATCTGGTTTTTATTATAAATATGCTTGTGGGGTTAAAACTGGTTTTACTAAGGAAGCTGGAAGATGTTTGGTTGCTGCTGCAGAAAAAAATGGTGTTTTGTTGGTTGCTGTTGTTTTGAAAGATAAGAATGACTGGACGGATTGTATTAGGCTATTTAATTATGGATTTTCTAAATATGAGGAAGTGGACATTAAAAAAGAGATTCCAGAAAAAGATAGAATAGAAAATGTTAAATTTAAAGATTATGGGTTAGATGGAAAAGATGTGTTCTTTAAGGTTAAAGAAGAAGATAGAAAAATTAGTTTGAATCTTAGAAAAAATAAGAAAAGCAGGGGAAAAACAGAGAGAAAAATAATAGCAAATCCAGTTCAGTTTAATGTTAAAGAAGGGGAAGAAATAGGAAAAGTTGAATATTATAATAATGGAAGATATGTTGGTGAATCTAAAATTTTTGTTGATGAAATAATTAATTGAAATATATTATAGAATAAAACACTGGCTAGATTAGGGCTAGTGTTTTATATTTTTATATAATAATTTTGTGGAATTATTTGTGACTAAAATTGATGGTTATATATATTTTGATGAATTATATTATTTTTCAAATAAATTAAATTATTAAATGAGTTTTTGATTTGTTTTATGTTTAAAGATATAAATTAAATTAAAAATTTTTTAGAATTTTAAGATTTTTTCATATTAATTATTTTGAAATATATAATATTGTGAAATATTAATAGATTTAATTAGAGTTATTTTTTTTAATTTTAAAGTAGATTATAAAGTTTTTTGGTTGAAATAAGCTTATATTTTTTTCGAAATTTAAAAATATAAAAAATAATTATAAAATTTAAGAAGAT
>CACXZI010000029.1 GCA_902772105.1 Oscillospiraceae bacterium
ATAAGAATTTTATTAAGATATTTTTAATAAATTTTTAATTAGAAGTTTTAGTTTAAATATATTTTAAATTATTATAATTTATAATTTTAAATATAAAATTAAGAGTTTTAATTAATATGTTTTTTAATAAATGAAAATGGTTGATATATTAATAATTCAAATTATTTTTAGTCAGATAAATATAGAAAAATTTAGTTGGTTTTAAAATTTTATTAAATTTTTTATTTATGTTATAATTTCTACATAAAAAATGTTTAAAGGGTGGAAAATGATAAAGTTAGCAAAATTTTGTGGATTTTGTTTTGGTGTAAAAAATGCAATAGAAGTTGTTGAAAATCTTTTAAAAGAAGAAAAAAAGGTTGCAACACTTGGAAATATAATACATAGTCCGCAGGTTGTTTTAAATTTTAAAAAAAAAGGGGTTTTGGTTGTAGAAAATCCTAATGAAATAAAAGATGACGAAGTTTTAGTTATTCGTTCTCATGGTGTTCCTTTAAAAATATATTCAGAAATAGAAAAATTAAAAATAGAATTTAAGGATGCCACATGTCCTTTTGTTAAGAGAATTCATAAAAAAGTCTTTGAATTTTCAAAAGACAATAAATTTGTTTTGGTTGCTGGAGATAAAAATCACCCGGAAGTTAAAGGAATTGTTGGCCATTGTAAAAGATTTTTTGTTTTTTCAAATTTATTAGAACTTGAAAATTTTTTTAAAGAGAATGAAAATTTAAAGAATGAAGAAATTTTGGTTGTTGCTCAAACAACTTTTAATATTAAAATTTGGGAAGAAACTACTAGATATATAAAGCATATTTGTGAAAATTGTGTTATTTTTTGTAGCATATGTTCAGCAACTATAAAGAGACAACAAGAAGCAAAAGAAGGTTCTAAAAACTGTGATTTTGCAGTTGTTGTTGGAGGAAAAAATAGTTCAAACACAAGAAAGTTATTTAATATTTGCAGTGAAAATTGTAAAACTTTTTTAATTGAAAATGTGGATGAGTTAGAAAATTTAGATTGTTCCTTTAAAGATAAAGATGTTTTTTTAACGGCGGGTGCTTCTACTCCGGATTTTTTAATTAAGGAGGTTTTTGATAATTTAAATAAAAAAATAAATAACTTAAATTAAATTGTAAAAAATAAAATAAAAAACTTGTAAAAAAAAATAGAAAATGATATAATGCACAGGGTTGAGTATAGTTAGTTTTTATAGCTTATTAATATAGTTCTAAATTGGTTTTTTATTATAGCATAATTTGTTGGCATTTTGAAATTATTTGTTTCAAAATTTGATATATTGTGTGATTAATAAGTTTTTTGGAGGTGTTTTAATGGGTTTTAATTTAGTTAGGCAGTCTTTTTCAGAGTTTAAAAGTGTTAAAAATTTGTGTATTATGTCTGTTTTGATGGCAATGTTTATGTCGGTGCGGTTTATTGGAACAATTAACATAGCAGATTTTGTTCGTGTTGAATTTGGGTTTTTAGTTTTTTTAATAGCGGGGAGTATGTTTGGCCCTGCTTTTGCTTTTTTAATTGGATTTTTAGGGGATATTGTTTGTTTTTTTATGTTTTGTTCAGGAAAAGCTCCATATAACGTTGGGTTTACAATTTCTAGTATTATTTCTGCTTTAATTTATGCATTTTTTCTATATAAATATAAATTAACGGTTACAAGAGCATTTTTAGCTCAGGTTGTTCATGATATTATTGTTAGTTTAATTTTAAATACATATTTTTTAGCGCCTATGTATTTTAATGGGGATATTTCTAAATGCTTTTTTTTACGGCTTCCGAAGTTTTTAATATGTCTTCCAATTAATTGTGCTTTTGCTGTTTCTTTGCTTATTTTGTTTAGAAATGTTGCTAAGCAAATAAAGTTAAGTTAAATTTTGGTTTTATATTTTGTTTTTATTTTATATATTAGATTAAGCAAATGTTTTTGGGGGCGGTTTTTTGTTTTTAAAATTTAAAAAATCTGCTTTTGAGTTAAAGAATATTAAAAATATATGTTTGTTGTCTTTGTTTGCTGTTTTAAAAATTATTTTAAGTTCTTTAAAAATAGCTGTTGCCCCTGAAATTTATATTTCTTTTGGATTTTTGATTTATATTTTTGTTGGGGGCTTTTTTGGACCTTTTTGTTCGGTTATTTTTGCAATAATAACTTATATTTTAGGTTTTGTTTTTGTTACATATATTCCTTTTCATTTTGGATTTTTGTTTTCATCGGTTGTTAGTTGTTTTATATTTTCTTTGTTTTTATATAAACAAAAATTTAGGTTTAAAAGAGTTGTTTTAGGAACTATTGTTAATGATGTTGTTGTTCATTTTTTTTTAAATATATTGTGGCTTTCGCAGCTTTTTCATAATGGTGATTTTTTAAAAGCTTTTGTTGTTAGGGTTCCAAAAAGTTTTATAATGCTTTTTGTTGATTGTTTTTTGGCTGTTTTAGTTATTGTATTTTTAAAAAAATTATCTAAAATTTTAAAATTTAATATAGAATAAAATTGTAAATAGAAAATGGTTATGTTTCATGTAGAATTATTTGATAGTTTTTATTTGAAATAAAATATATTAAGTTATGTATTGTGGAAAATTTTATAATTTGTGTTTTTAAAAAATTAGAAGTATTATAAAAAATATAGTAAAAATAAAAAACAATGATTTAAAGTTTAATTTATATATATTTATAAATTAAAATAAGTGGTGGAAAGTTTATGGCAAAATATTCAAAAATAAACTGTTATGATAAATAAAAATTAATATAATGATTTTTAGTATGTTTAGAAAGTATTTTTTATTTTAAATATAAATTAAATATTATTATATTAAAAATTGTTATTTTATTAATATATAAAATAAAATAAGTGGTGGAAAGTTTATGGCAAAATATTTGAAATAATAAAAATTTTGAATAAAATTAAAAATAAACTGTTATGATAAATTTAAATTACAAATTAAATTATAGGGTTTTTAGAAAATTTAGTTTTAAATTAATGTTTATATAAAAATTAATATAATGATTTTTAGTATGTTTAGAAAGTATTTTTTATTTTAAATATAAATTAAATATTATTATATTAAAAATTGTTATTTTATTAATAATATAAATTAAAATTAAGTGGTGGAAAGTTTATGGCAAAAATTTAAAATAACAAAAATTTTGAATAAAATTAAAAATAAACTGTTATGATAAATTTAAATTACAAATTAGATTATAGGGTTTTTAGAAAATTTAGTTTTAAATTAATGTTTATATAAAAATTAATGTGAGGATTTTTAGTATGTTTAAAAAATATTGTTTTATTTTTTATGATAAGATATTAATAGAAAGAATTTAAAATATATTTAAAAAATTATGATTAAAAATGATTTTGTTTTATGATAAAATAAAATTAAGGAGAAAATAATATGTTTTATCTTAATTTTTTATATAATAAAATGAGAAAAGAAAAGTTTTATAAATTATTTTATTTTTTATATTATAAATATGTTTTAAATGTTTAAGTAGTCACACTATTTTGTGGCTATTTTAGTTTTATATAAAATTTTTATTGGAGGTGATTTTCTATATGATTTCAAAATTTAAAAATTCTGTAAAAGAGCTTAAGTCTATTCAAAATTTAAGTTTAATTGCAATGTTTATGGCAGTTTGGGTGGTTTTGGTTTTGGCTGTTGTTCAGGTTTCAGATTCTGTTTCAATTTCGTTTGAGTTTATTGCTGTTTGTTTTGTTGGAGCTATGTTTGGGCCTTTTGTTGGAGCAATTTTTGGTTTTTTTGGAGATTTGATGGCGTATTTAGTTAACCCTGTTGGAAGTTTTTTTGTTTTATATGCTGTTAGTGTTATGGTTGATGGTTTAATTTATGGTGTTATTTTATATAAAAATAAATTTGGAGTTAAAAGAGTGGTTTTATGTCAAATTATTCGGGATGTGTTAACTAATTTAATTTTAAACACTATTTTTATTCATATGCAAACTGGTCAAGATCTGTTTATTTTATTTTGGTTTACTAGGTTGCCAAAAAATATAATAAAAATTCCAATAAATTGTGTTTTAGTTGTTCTAATAACAAAATTAATACAAAAGATATTAAAAAAGCGTTTGTAGGTATAATTAAATTTAAATTTTTTATTTTGCTACTAAAAACTTGTTCATAAAGAAGGTTTGTTTTACATATAAAATTATTAGTTGAAATTTAAAAGTAGCTAAAAATGGAGGATTTAAAATTGAAAACAATACCAAATTTTAAAGTATTTATTGAGGATGAGAAAGAAAAAATGGATGTTGAAAAAGAAGAGAAAAAAACAAATAATGAAAATTTTAAAGGGCTTTCTTCAGAAGAAGCACAGAGCCTATTAAAACAAAATGGAGAAAATAGCATTGCATCTGAAAAAAATGTGTCGGCAGTTAAAATTTTTGCAGGGCAGTTTAAAGATTTTTTGGTTTTAATATTGTTGGTTGCAACTGTTGTTTCAATTTTTATGGGTGAACTTGTTGAAGCAGTTAGCATTTTAGTAATACTTTTTTTAAATGCTATAATGGGGTTTATTCAAGAATATAAAACAGAAAAAACTTTAGAAGCACTAGATAATATGATAACGCCTAATGCTAAGGTGTTTCGTGATGGAAAAATTAGCAATTTATTAGCTACTAAAATTGTTAAAGGAGATTTAATTTTTGTTAAAGCGGGGGACACCGTTTCTGCCGATGCTGTTATTTTAGAGTCTAAAAAATTAGAGGTTGATGAATCTATTTTAACTGGTGAATCTATTTCTATTGCAAAAGAAAAAGATTTGAGTTTGGATGAAACAAATGAACTAAATAAAAAAAATATAATATATATGGGAACGGCTGTTGTTAAGGGGGAATGCATTGCAAAGGTTGTTGCAACAGGAAAAGAAACCCAAATGGGAAAAATAGCGAGTATGCTTGAAAATATTTCTAATAGTCAAACACCACTACAAAAAAAATTAGGGCAGATGGGCAAATTCATAATAACTGCATGTCTTTTGGTTTCTTTTATTGTTATTGTAGTTGGAATATTAAGAGGAGAAGCAGTTTTAGATATGGTTATAACTGGGCTTTCTTTAGCTGTTGCTTCTGTTCCTGAAGGGCTTCCCGCAATTGTAACCATTGCTCTTGCTTTTGCTGTTAAACATATGATTAGAAAAAAGGCTTTAATTAGAAAATTGCATGCTGTTGAAACTTTAGGGTGTGCTAACATAATATGCACAGATAAAACAGGAACTCTAACTCAAAATAAGATGACTGTTAAAAAAATAGTTACAGCAAATTTTGAATTTGATGTTACAGGGCAGGGTCTTTCAAAAGAAGGTTCAATTTTAATTGAAGGAGAAAAAGTTTCTTTAAAGAAATATCCTTTTTTAAAAGATATTTTAATTAATTCGGTTGTTTGCAATGGATCTACGATTTTTACAGCGCAAGATGAAGAAAAAAGTTGGAGTTATTATGGAGAGCCAACCGAAGTTGCTTTATTGGTTGCTGCTTTTAAGGCGGGAGTTAATAAAGACAATGTTTTTTGTGAAGTTTTTGATGAAATGCCTTTCGATTCATCAAAAAAATTTATGATTGTTTTTGCAAAAACAAAAGATGGAAGAAAGTTTGTTTTTGTTAAAGGTGCTTATGATGTTATAGCAAAAAAGTGTAGATTTTACAAAGAAGACTACATTATTCCTTTTAGGGATGTGGAAAGAAATTTTAACCTAAAAAATGAGAAATATTCAAGTGCAGGCATGCGTGTTTTAGCTTTTGCATATAAAGAGCTTGATAAAGAAGAAGAAATTGATGATGATTTAACATTTTTGGGGCTTTGTGCAATGTTAGACCCACCACGAAAAGAAGTAAAGTCTGCTATTCATATGTGTAGATTAGCTGGAATAAAAACTGTTATGATAACAGGAGATAGCATATTTACAGCAACGGCAATCGCTAAAAATGTTGGGATATATAAAAAAGGTGATTTTTGCATTGAAGGAAAAGATCTAGATGAGATGGATGACGCTGAATTAAAAAAAAGAATTAAAAATATTAGCGTTTTTGCAAGGGTTTCTCCTAAACATAAATTAAGGATTGTTAAAGCTTTTAAGGAAACTGAAAATGTTGTTGCAATGACAGGGGATGGGGTTAATGATGCTCCTGCTGTTAAAGAAGCAGATATTGGAGTTTGCATGGGCATCTCTGGAAGTGAAGTAACAAAACAAGCCGCTGATGTGGTTCTTTTGGATGATAATTTTTCTACTTTGGTTAATGCTGTTGAAGAGGGAAGAACAATATATAAAAATATACGAAAGTTTATGCGATATCTTTTGTCTTGCAATATTGGGGAAGTTTTAACCTCTCTTATTGCTATTTTGATGGGGATGCCTATTCCGCTTCTTCCAATACAAATACTTTTAATTAATCTTGTTACAGATAGTTTGCCGGCGATTTGTTTAGGGTTAGAACCAAAAGAAAAAGGAATAATGGAAAGCCCACCAAGAGATGTTAATGAAAGCATTTTTTCAAAAGGTTTGATGGCAACAATTGTATTGCGAGGGTTTTTAATTGCAATAACAACACTATTTGTTTTCACAACAATTTTTAGGTTAACTTTATCTATTGATCTTGCAAGAACCGCAACATTTCTAACGCTTGTTAGTTCGCAGTTAATTCATGTTTTTGAATGTAAAAGTGAAACTAAATCGATTTTTAAAATAAATTACTTAAACAATAAAAAGCTTTTATTTTCAATTTTAATTTCTTTTACTATTTCTATTTCAGCTGTGTTTTTTAGCCCTTTCAACAAAATTATAAAAAATTATCCGTTAAATTTTCAACAAACTTCAATTGTTGTTTTAACTGTTTTGATGGTTCCTTTTATAAATGCTATTTTTCTAACAATTAAAAATATTGTTTCTAAAAAAAGAAGCGAAAATGAAGTTTTTAAAATTTCTTAATTTGTTTTATAATTTAATTATATTTAATTAAGAAATTATTAATTTAATTTTAAACTATTGTTGAAGTTTTTAAAACAAAATAAAGCAGCTACTAAAAAATTAGCAGTTGCTTTAAATTTAATAATTTTTTATTTTGAAAACAAACCTTTTAAATTTTTTGTTATTTTATATAATATTTTTTTTAAAAATATTAATATGTATTGTTATAATCATTGTTTTATTGTATTTAAATTAAAAATATATATTTATTTTTTTTTAAATAAATTATAAGTGTCTTTTAATAATTTATTTTTTGGTATAATATATTAAGTTTTGAAAATTTATTACATATATTACTCAGATTAAAATTATTTAATTCGATTTTATATATCTTTAATCTTTTTTAGAAACTTCATTAATAATATATGAAATAATTTAAATTTTTTTTAAATATATTTTATAGTTTTAATGTTTAAAAATTAAAAACATAATTAAAATTTCTAAAATAATTTTTTTATTTTAATTAATCTATATTATTTTATTAAAAATTTACAAAAAAATAGCCACTAAAAAATTAGCAGCTAATTTTTGTTTAATAACATTGGTTAAATTATTCCATTATAATTATTATTTATTTCTACAAATTTTCTTATATATAAATATAACTCAAATAATTTTATTTCTCTATTTGTTAGGTTTTTTATCGCTTCTTCATCTTTATTTGAATATATTTTTATTATGTTTTTTAATTTGTTTAATATTTTTTTATCTTTTATTCTTTCAATATCAACGTTTCGTTATTTTCATTTACGTTCACAATTTCGTATAGTTTTTCTATTTCTTTAAGATTCACATATAAGAATTTAAACCCATATTGAAAAATTTTTTTATATAACATAATTATAAAAATTGCTATATAAATTATTTTTTAAAAAATTCCATGTCCATCTAGCTTTATTACTTTTTTTAGATTTTTAAATTGATTTGATTGTTTTAAATTTTGGTTCATTGCTTTTGCGCTAAATATAAAAATGTTTAATATTAAACTTATATATAATTTTGGTTATTATTCTGTGGTTTAAAGATTTAGTAATAAAATATATAATGTTTTTTATTAATATTTATTTTAATTTGCAAACCATTGTAATAAATCAACGATATCTATATTTAAATTTTCACATTCGGACATATATTTATTAAATTTCCTGCTAACTTTAGCTTTAATTTCATCAATGTTATCATCTTTATTTTCTTCAACATTTTCTAAAATTTCTTCGCATTTTTCAATTATATTTTTTTCCATCTTTCCATCATCGTCTAAGTGTATTAAATTTTCGATTAAATATTCTTTTAGTGTTTTTAGGTCTTTTATCTTTTCTGCAAATGTATTGAGGTTTGCAAAATTTTCATACATATAATTTTTTCCAATATCATCTAATGTTCCATATATATAATACATATTATATTTATTTCTATATTGTTTTCCTTTCATATTAATAAATCTTGTTTTTAATTCTTCAAATGTTTTTTCATCTTGAATTTCTTCTTTAGAAATGTTCTTATTTTGTATATATCTTTTAAATTCTTTTATTTTTTTTATCATTTCTTTAATTTCTTTTAATTGATTTTTTGATGAACTAAAATTTTTTACAATTGATGTTAAATTTATATTATTAGATTGAGGATTTTTTAAATTTTGCATAGCATTAACATTTGAAAAATTGAATAAAAAACCTAAAGACATAGCTAAAATTTTTAAATTTAGTTTTTTTGTTTTTTTAAACATAAAATAGCCTCCTAAAATTACTCTAATTTTTAATGGTTTTCAATTTTATTATTTCACAATATATTGTTTTTTAGTGATTGTAATTTTTGGATATTGATATTTCATTAAAAATTAATAAAAAACAGCTACTAAAATTAGTAGTTGCGTTAAATTCAAAATTGTTTTATATTAAACCTTCTTATTAAATCTTTTACATATTATATTAATTTTTTTTAGAATTTAAATATTAAGTTTTTGATAATAAAAATATATTATTTTTTATTTTTGTATATATGAATTTTTTAATATTGTTTTATTAAAAATTTACAAAAAAATAGCCACTAAAAAAATTAGCAGCTATTTCAATTTAGTTTTAAACTTTAAATATTGTTTTCTCTATTTTTATAAGATCTAAAGATTAAAAGTGCTATAATTAAAAATACAACAGGACTCATTATCATCATCATTGTTTTAGAAAAGCCACCTGGCGCTTTTATTATTACAGGTTCAATAATTGTGAATATTGTAGCAAAAGACAAAACCAACAAGGAAATAGTCGTTACAAAATAAATTACACCATTATTTTTAAAAATTTTAAAATCATGATTTAGGTTCTCATTTTTTCTAAATGCTGGAAATGCTGCAATTATTAGGATAAAGGCTAAACTTTGTGCAACATTTGTTAGAAGTTGTAGTATGTCAAAAAATGATGCTATGTCATTGCTAACAAATGGAATTATAGCGAGAATTAAACAAACTACAGCCGCCTGGATCCACATAGCATTTTGTGGCATATTTGCATTGTTTTTCTTAGTTAATTTTGAAGGCCACAAACCTTTTGGAGAACCATCAAATAAAGTTTTTAGCGGAGAATATACTATTGTGAATAATGCTCCTAGAAATGAAAAGAAGATTGAAACACCAACAATTCTCATAAATATTGAACCAAGGTTAGAAGCAGATTCAATTGGCATTCCCAAAGCAAGCCCTAATTTATATCCTAAATTTTGCATGAAAATAAATAAAACATTTCCTAAATGTGCTCTTGTGTTCATTTCTTTATAGTTTGCTGTGATACCCCAAAAGAAAATTGCAGTAGAATATCCAATCGCTATTACTATTCCTCCAATTATACATGCTTTTGAAAAGGTTTTTGCAGACTTTGCTTTATCAACAAGACTAGCCAAAGTTTCTATTCCACCAAAAGCAAAAACAGAAAATGTTATGAATCCAAATAATGTTAGAATTGTGTGATCTGGGTTTGGAGATTTAAAAAATGTTTCAAAACCTTTTATTGGTTCTTCAAAATAACCTTTATTCAAAATTAAAATTAAAGTACTTGTGATGTAGAGAAGTATGTTGATAGCAGTACAAGAAAGCCCTCCAATTTTTGCAATCATAGAAACTTTGTTAAAACCTCTTGTTGCCATGAAGGTTACTCCTATTACTAATAAAATTCCAAAAATTACAATTGTTTTTGTGCTTCCTAAGCCAAAAAGATTCCAAGCTTTTGTTTTGTCTTCTGCAAAAAGTAGCGAAGAAATAGGAACCCAAATTCTTGCAGCAACTCCTGTGATCCAAACTATTATTACAAAATACCACATAAAAGTTCCAACAAAACCATAAAGTTCTCCGCGAGATCTGCTCATCCAGGTGTATATTCCACCACTAGCGTCATTTTTAAACGAAACTGCAAATTCAGCAACGATGAATATTAATGGTAGGAAAAAAGTTATTGCAGAAAAAACATACCATATTATTGAAGAATAACCTAATCTTAAAAATGCAATCGTTGGGTTTGTGAAACCAAATATTATGGAGAATATCATCATAACTAGCGATAAAACACCCAACTTTTTTGTCTGACTAACTTCCGACATATATATCTTCCTTTCTAAATTTTATTAAAACTATAAAAAATTTTTTTTCGTATCTTTCTGTAGTGTTTTAGGTAATATTTATTTTAGAAATTTGTTAGCTAAAGTCTAAAAATAATATTTTGTGCTTTCTTTTCTAATTTAACAAATTATATATAATTATATGTAAGATGTCAAGAGTTTAGATAAAATTTTAATGTTTTTTAAAAAATGCTTGTATTTCTTTTTAAAGTTTGATAGAATGTAAGTTATTGAGTTCTTTTTAAAATTATATGGAGGTTTAAAAATGTTTGAAGAGGTTTTAAATATTGGAAAAAACAGTATGAAAAAAGAAGTGCCAACTTTTAATATTGGAGATGTTGTTAGAGTTGGTGTTGCAATAAAAGAAGGAGAAAAAGAAAGAGTTCAAACCTTTGAAGGAACTGTTATTGCAAAAAAGCATGGAGGAGTTAGTGAAACTTTCACGGTTAGAAAAATATCTAATGGAATTGGTGTTGAAAGAATTTTTCCTATGCATTCTCCACATGTTAAAAGTGTTGATGTTGTTAGAAAAGGTAAAGTTAGAAGAGCTAAACTATATTATTTAAGAGATAGAGTTGGAAAAGCTGCAAAGGTTAAAGAAAAAATATAGTCAAAACTCTATTTGTTTTTCGTTAATCATTTTTTCTACTGTGTTTAATATAGCAATTTTAGCATTATTGTAGGATATGCCACCTTGCAAAAAAACGTTGTAGGGTGGTTTTACTTCGCAGTCGGCTGAAAGTTCTAAAGATGCACCATTTATAAAGCTTCCACATGCCATAATAACTTCGTTTTCATAGCCTGGCATTTGGCTTGAAGTGGGGGTTACAAAAGAGTCTATTGGTGAATTTTTTTGTATTCCTTCGCAAAAAGATTGGAGTTTTTCTCTCGATTTTAGTTCTATTATGCTAACTATATCGCTTGTTTTTTCAAAAACATCTGGATATACACAAAAACCTAATTTTTTAAATATTGCTCTCGAAAAAAGGCTGTTTTTTAATGCATTACAAACAAACATAGGGGCTAAAAAAATTCCTAAAAACATATCTTTATTTTGGTTGAAATTGCATCCCATTTCTTTTCCAAGCCCTGGTGCTGTGAATTTTTGTGCGCATAATTCTATTAAATTTTTTTTACCTGTTATATATCCACCAGATTTTGCAATTGCACCTCCAGGATTTTTAATTAAAGATCCGCAAATTAAATCTGCTCCAACTTCTATTGGTTCTTTTTCTTCAACAAATTCTCCATAGCAGTTATCAACAAAAACAATTGTATCTTTATTTATATTATGAGCTAAATTTGCAATTTCTTCAATTTCTTTAATGCTAACACTTTTTCGCACGCAGTAGCCTTTAGAACGCTGAATATAAATCATTTTAATCTTTTTGTTTTTTAAATTTTCTAAAAGTAAATTTTTATCTAATTTATTGTTTTTAAATATATCTATTTCGTTATAGATAACACCAATATCTTTTAAGCTACCTTTGTTTTTTTCAATTCCTATTGTTTTTCTAATTGTTGGGTATGGAGTTGATGTTACACTTAGCATTTCGTCTTTTTTTTCTAAAACAGAAAATAACGCTGTTGCTATTGTATGAGTTCCTGAAACAAAACCACAACGAACCAAAGAATCTTCGCTTTTAAATATATTTGAAAATAGCTTGTCTAATTTTTCTCTTCCAGAATCGCCATATCCATATCCAGTGCTTTCA
This sequence comes from Oscillospiraceae bacterium, assembly GCA_902772105.1. Lineage (GTDB taxonomy): Bacteria > Bacillota > Clostridia > Oscillospirales > Ruminococcaceae > RUG12519. The sequence continues at coordinate 12,313 of CACXZI010000029.1, forward strand.
ACAAAGTCTGTTGTGCTTATTTTGCAATCTAAAAAAGCTTTTAAAACTTTATTTTCGTTTAAATTAGCTGTTTTTTCAATTTTTTGGAATTGATCTTTTAAACTTAACTCTATTTCTTCTGCTAAAGACAAAAGTTTTTTGTTAATGTTGAAAATGTTCATATTTTTCCTCTTTTTTTAGTTACTAAATATATTTTATCACATAAGATTGTTTTTTGTAAATTTTTAGATTTATTAAGAGTTTAGCATGTTTTTAATTATCTTTTTAGTTTAACTAGATTTTTTTATTGATATGTTAGTTGTTTTAATATAAAGAGACGTGGTTGACATGTTTTTAATTAGATTAAATAAGTGTTTTAACAGAGAATTTTAAATTTTTATGATTAAAAATATTTGTGAAATGGGCTGGCTATAAAACTAAATACTAAAGATTTTTTATATATTGAAAAAAATATTATATTATAATTTTATATTATTATGTAGTTATTCTAAAGTTTTTTATTAGAATAAAGAATTTTCATTTGTGGATTTAATTTTTACTTAGGTTTAAAATAAACTCCAAATTAAATTTTACAAAATTTTTCATATCTTTTAAATTTAAAACTTCGGTTGTTAGATATTTTTTGCATGGCAAAGAAAAAAGAACTGTTTCAACTCCTTTTTTTGAAGATGCTATATTTTTTGCTGTTTGAATTTTTTTATTAAAAACAACCTTTTCAAAAGGAATTTTATTTTTTTCTGCAATTTTTTCTGCTAAATTTAAAAGTTTTTCGCTATATCTAAAATTTCCATCATAAATTGGAGCAACAACTGCTTTTTTCTTCTCTTTTGTTATTTCATTATTTTTTATAATATGCGGTTTTAAAATAACTGCTAAATTGGGGTCTATTTCATATGCTGCGGTTTTTGAACAATTTGAAACTGCTTTTTCTTTTGCTAAAAAAACACAAACAACGTTAGCTTCTATTGAACTTTTTAAAATTTCTATTAAACATAAACAACAAAATCTATTTCCAATTGCTTTTGCTTTATAAAAGTTTTCTAAAATTTTTTCAAATTCACCTTTAAAACTAAAAATGCTCCCAATTGGTATTAAATTTTCTGCTTCTTCCTTTTTTTCAAATCCAAAATCTAAATAAAGATCTTCTATTTTTGTTTTTTCTTCTTTTTCTTTTTTTGTTTGCAGGTGTATTGGTTTAGAATTAATAACTCCATATATGTTTTCTTTAAAATGAACTATGCTTCCAATAATTGAGTTTGTTTCTAGTTCTCCAATTGGAAGAAATGAATATGTGTTATCTTCATTAATTTTTGTTGCTATTAGCCCTTCTTCGTCTAGGTTTGCTGTTAACATAATTTTTTTTCTATTGCTTGTCCCTTTTTTTTTAACTATTAAATTTCCTAAGCTGTCTTCAAAAAATTCGCAATCTTTTGGTATTAAACTAATAATTTCTTTTTTTAAATTTTCTTCGCATGAAGAAACAGCGTCTATTTCACAAAGTTTTTTTAAAGTTTTTTCCATATTTTAAACCTCTTTGTTAGATATTATGAAATGATATATTAATTCTGCAGTGTTTTTGATATCGCTTATTTTAATTGTTTCTATTGGAGTATGCATATTTTTAATTGGAATTGAACATAAAACAGTTTTAACCCCACTTTTTGTTGTTGCTATTTCGTCGGCATTTGTGTGAGTTTTTTCATTCATTATTTCAAGTTGAAATGGAATATTTTTTTCTTTTGCTATTTCTATTAATTTGTTGGTTAAATTTTTGTCTAGAATGGGAGATATTCCTATTAATGGGCCTTTGTTCATTTCTCCAATTGAACCTTCTTTGCAGTTTAACGTTTTTGCAAAGCTAACATCAACAGAAATTGCAATATCTGGGGTTTCTAGAAATGTTGCTGTTTTTGCCCCCATTTGAGTTGTTTCTTCTTGAGAACTAAAACAAACCAAAATTTCACAGTTTAAATCTTTTTCTTTTAATTTTTCTAAAACTAAAAAAATCGCTGCAATAGAAGCTTTATCGTCCAAAGATCTAACACTAATTTTGTCATCTTTTAAAATAACTGGATTATATTTGAAAACTATGTTATCTCCAACATTTATTAATTCTTTTGCTTTTTCTTCGTCTAGATTAACGTCAACTAAAAGGTTTTCTATTTTTAGTTTCTTTTCTTTTTCATCTAAATTTTTAAATATAAACCCTGTTAGAGGCTTTTTTCCTAAAACCAAAACCTCCTTTGAAATAAGCATTTTAAGGTCTAACCCGCCACAGTTTAAAATTTCTAAAAATCCGTCTTTTGTTATAGATTTAACAATCATCCCAACGCAATCTAAATGGGCTTCTAGCATTATTTTTGGCTTTTTATTTTTATTTTCGTTTAGTTTTAAAATAATGCTTTTTGTTTTTCAGCATATGTGTTTCCATCAATATACTTTTTTAAAACATTCAATTCATTAAACTTGTAATATTTATTTAAATCATCAGTAATTGTAGTGTATGAGTTCAAATCAGATTCATAATATTCATTTTGATGATTTTTAGCATTGCTCAAATAATTGTTTTTTACTGTTTTACCTTCTACGTTAAGGAATTCATCTTTAAGAAATATGATTTTATTTTTATTAAAATAATCAGTCCAATATTTGGTAAATTCTTCATCACTATATTTAACTGCTTCTATTTTTATTTCTTCTGGTTTAAAGAATGATTTTAAAAATCCTAAGACATAAAGGTTATTTTCATGTATTTCAACAGCATCTAAATAAAAAACATGATAATATAATTGGTCTATAATACGATCATTGACTTTTTTAATAACGTTTGGCCGATTATCATCTTTTACTGTTGTCAATCCACCATGTTTAAAAATTAAAATGGTAGTTAACAAGGTTTTATCTGGATGTTTTTGGTCTAAAATAATTTCATCATCAATTTCCTGCAGAAGTTCATGCAGAATGGAGTATAGCTCATTCATTTCATTTTCATTTAACACATCACTTACATCCCTTAAATGGAACATCCATTGTATGTCATACATTATTGTGTATTTGATAAAGTCGAGTAATTCCCCGTGCTTTTGCTTACAATAATCAAATAATCCTTTAAAAAAGGTTTTTGACCTATGAATGTAGTAATCCTTCTTTTGAATTGATGAATCTATTGTTGATCCTTTAACATTTCTTTTTCTGTATAAATAATTTGAATCAGATATTACTCCCATTGTACATTTTTCAAGCAATATCTTGTTTAGAAATATCGCATCTTCTGAAACTACAAGTTCAGTATCAAAGATATTGTCTTTAATTGCATCCTTTTTAAAGAATGCTGATGATGCTGAAAGTTGAATATAACTAGGTTCTTTTATTAAATCAACCAATCTTGTCGATTCATATTTGTAATTTAAGATATGGTCTCCAGTTTCCCTATCAAAAAATTTAATAGGTATTGAAACAACATCTGTTTCGTCATGATATGTTTTAAAAAAGTTATAAACATTGGACAATGTATTTAATTCAAGTTTATCGTCACTGTCAAGGAAATTAATATATTTTCCTCTTGCAAGTTTCATCCCATTATTTCTTGCAGTTGCTTGGCCTTGGTTTTCCTGATAAGAATATTGGATGTTGTCAGGATATTTTTCTTTATATCTCAAACAGATATCTTTTGAGCTATCAATACTCCCATCATCTACCAAAATTAATTCTATATCTTCAAAACCTATTGTCTGATTAATAATACTTTCAATTGCTTCTTCTAAGAATTCTTCGGTATTATATATTGCAATGATTATAGAAAATTTAAAATTTTTATTGCTCATTTACTATTCCTCTTTATTTTTTTACTTTACATTTAACGACTGTGTCTGCTAAAAACGGCCAAGGCTGTTCTTTATAAACTTCAAATTCATATCCTAAATTAAGATTCGCTACCCAAGGGATTATTTCAAATAAATCATCTACGCTGTGATAGATACTTATGGTCAATATAGGAGTCTGTGTTTTTAGGGTGTTAATTGCACCATTTAACAAGTCTTTTTCAGCACCTTCGACATCTATTGTTATAAAACCAACATTCAAATTATTTTCTTCAACAAATTTATCCACGGTTGTCTCCTGAACTTTTAGTTCGTTATCATAAGGACGCATACTGGGATTGCTTGTTATTCCTTGAACATTTGTTCCAGATAAGTATAATGTTCTCTCTCCCTGGATATTTCCCAAGGATTTTTTTATAGGGACAATATTTTCAATGTTATTATCAGATATGTTTTTTTCAAGTAAATTGAATGAATCTTCAAATGGTTCAAATGCATAAACATTATTTTTTGTAATTTGGGATAATGGCAGTGAAGTATCTCCTGTAAAAGCTCCTGCATCAATAATATCTTTATCTTTAAGATATTCTTTATCTTCATCTGTCAAATTCAAATCTATAAATGGGTGTAAATTGTAATTTCCGGAAAAATTAAATTCAGATACTTTTCCTGGTGAAATATGATTATTTTTAAACTCTATATACTTCTTTTGATTACTTAATTCGTCATCAAAGTATAATGTAGGTCGTGTAATTAAATTCACACTCAATGTTCTTAAAAAAATCCATTTGAATGTGTCTTTTGATTTTTTATCTAGATTTTTAGTAACGTCTATTAGTTTTTCTTCAAAGTCATCTCTGAAAAAATAGTTAATGTATGTCCAATTACAAAATGAACTTGAGGATGCATAAGATTTCATATATTCCTCTCTTAAACTTAAATGATTATTATTTTTAAGAGATTCAATCTCTTCTTTTAGTGATGCAACTTCTTTTCTAAGTGATTCGTTTTTTTCTAATAATTCTTCGTTTTTTTCTTTATAATATTTGTACGAATTACTTTTAGTTAATATTTTTTCTTTAAAACTCATATAATACCCGGATTAAAATTCTATTTAAATTTTATCATAATTATTATATTAGTTTTATAATTATATTTATAAAAAACCATAGGTTAAATTGAGGTAATTATTTTCTTTTGCTAAAATACCAAATATTATAAACTTGTTTTTATAAAATTAGTAGTAGTTAATTTAAACGGAGGCATTATTTTTGAGAATAACCGAAGGTAAAGAACTTTTAGAACTCAAAGAAAATACATTCTATGGGGAAATCCCTGAATTGATAAATTCTAATATTTATTTTCATGGAAAAAATAATATTTTAGCATGTGAAAAGGGAGTTACATTAAAAAATTCCAGAATTGACTTTCATTTTAGTAATTCAATCATATATTTATCAAAGAATAAAAATTATTATTTTGTTAATATTGCAGTAAGTAAAGACAGCGTTTGTTTTATTGGTCAAAATAATTATTTCAATGGTACAACTAATATCATAGCATCAGAAGCTAAAAATATTGTTATTGGTTCTGATTGTCTATTTTCATATGATGTCGTTATTAGAACTTCTGATGCACATGGAATTTATTCAACAAAAACAAATAAACGTTTAAATTATGCAAAAAGTATTTTTATTGGAGATCATGTGTGGTTTGGTCAAAATACTATTGTTTTTAAAGGAACTCGTATTCATTCTGGTTCAATTATTGGTGCGGGTTCTGTTCTGTCAAATAAAATTGTTCCTTCAAATGTGACATTTGCGGGAAATCCTGCAAGTCTTGTCAGTGAAGATACCTTTTGGATTCCTAATTCAACTCATAGGTGGAGTGATGAAGAATTTATAAAAATGGAAGAATATTCAAATCCTATTTTCATATACGAACAAGATGCACGTTCTTTTAATTTTGATGAAATTGATGAATACTTCTCAAAATCAGGAATTGAAGAAGTTTTAGAATACATTAAAACTAATTTTACACATTACATTAAAAATAGATTTGCATCAAAATAAATATGTTGTGTGTTAATGAATTTAACACACATAAATATTATTTTCTTTGCTCATCTTCAAGTTCTTTTAGTATTTTTTCCCTTATCCTTGCTTCCATTTCTTCTTTTGTTTCAGTTTGCTGCATATTCTGTGTTTTTATGTATCCCTCATTTAAAGTATTTTTAGGGATATTTTTTGATTTTTTAGCTTTGTTGTTTTTAAGATATTTGCCGGTCATTACGCTTATGAAAATTATTAAAAGTAAATAAAATACTAATAAATTTGGATAGAGATATCTGTTGTCCTGAATTGGTGTTGAGGCAAAAACAATTAATATATTTAAGAAATTTGGCAGATAAACAAGATAAATATCTTTTGATTTTGTTATGAGATGTATTGCAACGAGTAATATTATTGCCAAGTAGAAATAAAATGCAGGACTATCAAACAAAGTGTCTGTAATGATATTGTCTTTAACGGAATATGCAAATGAATTAAGTTGTTGGTATTCTCCAGTTCCTGAATTTTTGGCCATTACATTGTCAAAATCAGCTGCAGGTTTTACATTTCCGGAATAATAGAATCTATTTGCATTATTGATGTCAGTTTTGTAAACTGAACCTATCCAATCGCTGTCTCTTGTAATGTCCCATACCATCGGTGAAGATCCAAAAAGATATTCTAAAAAGTGCATTGGATTACTTAAAGAATATGATGCTGCCATTCCAATATATGCGTCTTTGTCCGAATCATAAACTTTTTCAT
>CACXZI010000030.1 GCA_902772105.1 Oscillospiraceae bacterium
AGCAAACTTTCTACGTAATGAAAAAATGGCGAGTGAATTACTATAAATTTTATAAAACTTATTACGGAATAAAAGTTAGATTAAACTTTATGGCGAGTGGCTTGATTTAAATAGTATTTAGCAGGTTTAAAAAGTTTCTTAAAACTTCTTGGCGAGTGATATACTTTTTAATCTCATCAAACTTTCTACGTAATAAAACTTTTAAAATTTGAATTAACGTGATATACTAAAATATAATATAAATTAAGACAAAATTAAAAAGGAGAAGTTAACATTGAAAGAAAAAGAAAACTTAAGGAATTTTTGTATAATAGCACATGTAGATCATGGAAAGTCTACACTTGCAGATAGGATATTAGAAAAAACTAAAGCAATATCAAAAAGAGACTTTAAAGATCAATTGCTAGACGACATGGAACTTGAAAGAGAAAAAGGAATAACAATAAAAGCAAGAGCAGTTAAACTTCAATATATTTCAAAAGACAACAAAAAATATGAATTTAATTTAATAGACACACCAGGCCATGTAGACTTTAACTATGAGGTTTCAAGATCTTTAGCTGCTTGTGATGGTGCTATTTTAATTGTTGATGCTTCTCAAGGAGTTCAAGCGCAAACACTTGCAAATGCATATCTTGCAATAGACAACGACCTTGAAATTTTGCCTGTTTTAAATAAAGTGGACCTTGCTTCAGCAGATCCAGAAAGAACAAAAGAACAAATAGAAAACATAATAGGAATTGATGCTTCTGATGCACCTTTAATTTCTGCAAAAACAGGAATTGGAATAGATGATGTTTTAGAAGCGATAGTTAAAAAACTTCCCTGCCCTAAAGGAGATGAAAATGCTCCTTTGCAAGCTTTAATTTTTGATTCATACTACGATTCATATAAAGGCGTTATTGTTTATGTTAGAATTAAACAAGGTGTTGTGAAACCTGGTGACACAATTCTTTTTATGGCAACTAAAAAAGAATTTGTTGTTGTTGAAACCGGGTTTATGGGGGCTGTTGAGCTTGTTCAAAACGATGGGCTTTATGCAGGAGATGTTGGATTTATAACAGCTGCGATAAAAAATATTGGAGACACAAAAGTGGGAGACACAATAACTCTTTCAAACAACCCCTGTGAAAAACCTCTCCCTGGATATAAAAAAGCTAGTTCAATGGTTTATTGCGGAATATATCCCGCCCAAGGAGATGAATATGAAAACCTAAAAAATGCTCTAGAAAAACTCCAACTAAACGACGCTGCTTTGAATTTTTCTGCCGAAGATTCAAAGGCACTAGGATTTGGGTTTAGATGTGGTTTTTTAGGGCTTTTGCACATGGAAATAATTCAAGAAAGATTAGAAAGAGAATATAATTTAGATTTAATAACAACAGCTCCATCTGTTGAATATAAAATAACACTAAAAAATAGAGAAACTATTTTGGTTTCAAACCCTTCAAACTACCCCGACCCTTCTAGCATAGAAATAAGCGAAGAACCAATAGTTAAAGCAACTATTCTAACCCCTGCTGAATATGTTGGAAGTGTTATGGATTTATGTAAAAACCGGCGTGGAATATTTAATAATATGCAATATATCGAAAAAACAAGAGTTGAACTTTCATACACCCTGCCTCTTAGCGAAATTATATATGACTTTTTTGATAGTTTAAAATCTAAAACCAAAGGATATGCTTCTTTTGATTATGAAATGGCGGGTTATTCTCCAGCAAAACTAGTTAAATTAGATATACTTTTAGCAGGAGATATTGTTGATGCTCTTTCTTTTATATTACATGAAGACAATGCCTATGCTCGTGCTAGAAAATTAACCCAAAGGTTAAAAGAAAACATTCCAAGACAGCTTTTTGAAGTGCCTATTCAGGCTGCTATTGGTGGAAAAATAATCGCTAGAGAAACTGTTAAAGCTATGAAAAAAGACGTTTTAGCCAAATGCTATGGTGGAGACATAACAAGAAAGAAAAAACTTCTAGAAAAACAAAAAGAGGGTAAAAAAAGAATGCGCCGGTTTGGTTCTGTTGAAGTCCCTAGCGAAGCCTTCACTGCAATTTTAAAACTCGATGAATGATTTTTCATTACGTAGAATGTTTCATTACGTAGAAAATTTAATCTAACTTTAAGTTTATCACTCGCCATAATGTTTAATCAAACTTCATTCGGCCTGCTAAATTCTTTTTCAGTACGTAGAATGTTTTATGAAATTTATAATAATTCACTCGCCATAATGTTTAATCAAACTTCATTCGGCCTGCTAAATACTATTTTAAATTAAGCCACTTGCCAAGAAGTTTAATTTAACCTTCCTTACGTAGTAAGTTTTATAAAACTTTTAATAATTCACTCGCTTTTTCATTACGTAGAATGTTTGCTGAAATTAATTGTAGGTCACTCGCCATACCATTTAATCAAACCTTATTCGACCTGCTAAATTTTTTTTTCAGTACGTAGAAAATTTGATATTAATTATAAATTCATCACTCGCCATAATGTTTAATCAAACTTTTATTCCGTTTTAAATTTGCTATTGTTCTAAGTTTATCACTCGCTAAATCATTTTTCTAAAATTCACAGTTACTTCGGCCTGCTAAATTTTTTTTCATTACGTAGAATGTTTTATGAAATTTATACTAATCACTCGCCATACCATTTAATCAAACTTCATTCGGCCTGCTAAATCTTTTTTCATTACGTAGTAAGTTTTATGAAATTTATAATAATTCACTCGCTAAGAAGTTTTAAGAAACTTTTTAAACCTGCTAAATCCTATTTTAAATTAAGCCACTCGCCATAATGTTTAATCTGATTTTAAAACCTGCTAAACTAGGTTTTAAGTTTTATTAAAATTTAAATAAAGTTAAATAGCATCTTCTTAACTAGAATTTTACACCACTAATTTTTAATTTCTTAAAAATATCTTCTACCTCTATAATTAAATTCAAAACCCGCCTTTTAAAAATTAACCTATTTTCATACCTTTTAAAATTATAACAAAAAACCACTGCTGCAACTAAAAGCAACAGTGGCATTAACATTTTTTATTTATTAAATTGATATTGTTTGTTCATATTCTTTTAAAGATTCATCTAATATTAAACTTTTGTTTAAATCTTTAACATCACTATAACTTAGTTTATCAACTGCTTTTTTAACAGTTTCAAATGCATTAACGTCATTTCCTTGCACATCAAAATTTGCTTTTAACTCCATTTTATGTTTTTCATCTAACTTGCCTTTTTCATCTAAATTTTTATTTTCTTCTTTTATGCTCTCAATATGTTCTTTTGCTAGATCTAAATCTTTGCCAGTTAGGTTCTCTTTTTTTATTTTCTCCTGTATATTTTTTATCATGCCATTATTATCCTTTTTAATAAGTGCTATAATCTCTTTATCTCCTTTTTCAAAAGCTTCTTTCCATTCTTTATATGAACCACCAACATCTTTAATATATCTATCATAATGTTTATTAATTTCTTTTTTTGCATTTTCAAACATAGCTTCACTAATTTTAATATCTTTAACTTTCACCTTTTTTAAAGCTTTATCTATTTTTTCAATATTTTCTTTAGTTGTTAAACTTTTTAATTCTTTATCTTTAAATAAACTATAAATATTTATAACACCTTTTAATTTTTCCGGATCCTTTTCACACTTTATTGAACAAACACTTTTTAATATGCTTTCAATTTCTTCTTTTTTTAAATTAGCTCTCTCTAAAATATATTTCATAACGATATATAAATTAACTCTGTGTTTTGTGCTTGTTTTATTATCTTTCACTCGTTTATCTAAAAATTTAAATGATGCATCTTTTGTTTTTTCATTCCTGTATTTTTATATAAAAATTCTAATATGTGGCTTTTATCTGCTTACATTTTAGCTATCTCTTTTTTAACAGCTTCATATTTTACTTTTTTAACACCTTTTTTAAATTTTTTAACGTCATTTGAATATGATTTGGCCATAATTATAGATGTTTCTAAATTTGCTTTTAATCCGCTTTTTTCTAAGTCACTTAACTTTTCTTTTTGGCTTAATTTCTTTAACTTTTCTAATTCTTTTTTCAAAAGATCTCTTTCCTTTTCTGAATATCCTACTTTGTCTTTAATTTTTTCTTTAGTTTCTTCTATTCTAAAATTTATAATATCTTTATATGCACTTTCTTTTTTTGATGTTTTTTTCAATGCTTTTAACAAACTTTTTAATTTTTCTAATTTTGATTCTTGCTTCTCACTATTTTTTTCAGCTAACCTAACAGATTTTTCCTTTTTTTCTTCAAATTTATTCTTAGTTAATTTTTCCCCTTTTTTTAAACTACCTTTAATATATTCTGCTAATTTCTTATCTGCTTTTTCAACACAAGGTTCAACACTTTGAATTTCATCTTCCTCTACTTCCACAATATCTCTAGCACTAACCAAAACACTAGAACAAAAAACCATGCTTAAACCCAAAAATATTCCTAAAAATTTTTTATTAAATTTCATATTAAACACCTCTATTTTTATTTATTATTTATGTATAATTCTACGATAAAATCTACCTTTAACCTATTATATTATATTAGATTGCATTGAATTTGTCAAATTCAAGTAATAACGATGCATATTCATTATATATATATATATATATATATATTGTCAAGATATATTGTCAAGTTTTTTGATTTTTTTTGTTATTTTTTCCCAATGCTTAATAAATGAATTTTTTCATTCCGTTTTTTCATTACGTAGTAAGTTTTATGAAATTTATAATTGTTCACTCGCCATACTATATAATCAAACTTCATTCGGCCTGCTAAATGCTATTTTAAATTAAACCACTCGCCATAAAATTTAACTCTAACCTTATTCGGCCTGCTAAATTCTTTTTTCAGTACGTAGAATGTTTTATGAAATTTATACTAATCACTCGCCATACCATTTAATCAAACTTCATTCGGCCTGCTAAATTTTTTTTCAATACGTAGTAAGTTTTATGAAATTAATTGTAGGTCACTCGCCATTTTTTCAATACGTAGATAGTTTGCTTTAATTTTAAGTTCATCACTCGCCATACTATATAATAAAACTTTTATTCCGTTTTAAATTTGCTATTGCTCTAAGTTTATCACTCGCCATACTATATAATCAAACTTCATTCGGCCTGCTAAATCCTTTCATTACGTAGAAAATTTGATATTAATTATAAATTCATCACTCGCCAGAAAATTTAATCAAACCTTATTCGGCCTGCTAAATTCTTTCATTACGTAGAATGTTTGCTGAGATTAAAAAGTATATCACTCGCCATAAAATTTAACTCTAACCTTATTCGGCCTGCTAAATTTTTTTCCAGTACGTAGTAAGTTTAATGAAATTTATAATTATTCACTCGCCATTTTTTCAATACGTAGATAGTTTCATTACGTAGAAAGTTTGCTGAGATTAAAAAGTATATCACTCGCCATACCATTTAATCAAACTTATTTCGGCCTGCTAAATACTATTTGAAAATATATCTATATAAAAAAATTAAATAGATCTATTTGCCCTATTAAACTAATTTAAAATTTTTTCATTTTGCAATAAATTTAATTAAATATAAAATATAATCACCTATAATTTAAAATAAATAAAATTTTTCTATTAAATCTCACAATTACGCCAACATTAATTCATACTTTTTATTAATAACAACCTATTCAAAAATTATATAAAACTTTCTTTATATCAATAATTCTTTTCCGCAATATATTTAACTTAATTACAACAAACTATCAAAAAATATATATTTTAATAATATGAATTTTTAATATCTACTTTTATATTTTACATAAAATAATAAATTTCAAATATCATAACATAACTATATTTAAATAAAAAAACACCACCGTTATTAACTAAAATAACAATGGTGTTAACATTTTGTGCCCATCTAGATAATATATTTTTAAAATGTATCAAATATCAAACCCTTATTTAAATCTTTAACATCATTATAATTTAAATTTTCAACTGCTTCTTTAACAATATTAAACGACTTTAAATCATTTTCTTGCACAATAAAATTTGCTCTTAAATTTTCTTTATATACTTTATCTAAAACAATACCTTTATATTTTTCTTCTTCATATTGCTTTTTAATTTCTTCTCTACATTCTTCAGATAATGTCACCTTCTCATTCATTATTTTTTCTCTAATTTCATTTAGTTCTTTTGCTTTTTGTTCTCTTTTTTGTTTACTTTTTTTCACAAATTCATTAAGTGCTTCCTTCCCTTTTGTAAAAGCTTCTTGCCACTCTTTTCCTTCTTTTAAATTCTCTTTATCTATTATTTCCTTTATTTTTTCTCTTTTCATCTCATCTTCTGCTTTTCTATATAGCTTTTCATAAAGACCTTTATTTAAAAGTTCTATAACCTTTCTATCATCCCCTTGAAAAGCATCTTGCCATTTAGTATAATCAGGAATAATTTTTTCAATATATCTATTATAATATTCAATAATTTTTCGCTTTGCTTCTTTAAACATCTCTTCACTAATTTCTATATTTTTAACGTCCACCCTTTTTAATACTTCATTTATTTTTTTTAGCGTTTCAAAAGAAGTTGAATATAAAAACATGCCACCAGTTATTTTCTCTGGAATTTTATTTATTTCTATACTCAAAACACTCGACAAAATTTTTTCAATTTCTTCTTCTTTTAATCCAACTCTTTTTAAAACATATCTCATAACTATATATAAATTAACCCTATGTTTTGTGCTGGTGTTGTTATTTTCCATTAGTTCATCTAGTTCTCTAAAAGATGCATATTTGGTTGCTTCCATCCCAGTGTCTTCATATAAATATCTAATTGCTAAATAATCTTTCATAGGGTCTTCATATTTTGCCTCTTTGGCTTCTTTTTTTAACTTTCCAAAACCTTCTTCCTTTATGGTAAACCCTTGCTTTAACCCTTTATTATTATTTTTTTCTAACAAATCTAATCCTTTTTCATCTTCCTTGCTCTTTATATTTAACCCATCTTTTATATCAAAATTCTTAAAATTGCACCCTTCTTTTTCTTTTTTCTCACTAGCACTAACAGAAAAACTAACTGAAAAAACCACACTTAAACCTAAAAATATCCCCAAAAACTTTTTATTTAACTTCATATTAACACCTCTATTTTTATTATTACTTAAACTATAATATTGTCTAATATTGTTATATTATGTATAATATTGACATAATTTATTATAATACATATTTTAGATATTGTCAAAATTTTCCTATATTTTTTTATAAAAATCTTTGTTAATATAGAGTTTTGATTATTTTAAATTATTATTTTATTTTTCGTCTAACAAATTTTTATATATTTCCCCTTTGCTAAAATTAAAAAATAAAGCAGCTTTTTTTGCTGCAGATGTTGCTTTTTCTCCAGTTGAGATCAAATGTTTTGCAAATTCTATTGCTTCTTCTAAAGAGACTTTTTCTTTTTTTTCTATATTCCCTTTTAATATTAAAACATATTCACCTTTTATTTCTTCTTTTTCATATTTTTCTACCGCTTTAGAAACTGTTGTTAGCTCAACAAATTCATGAACCTTTGTTAACTCCTTAACCAAAATAATTTCTCTATCTTTAAAATATTCTAATATATCTTTTAATGTTTTCAACAGTTTATGTGGTGCTTCATATAAAATAACTGTGTGATTAAGCTCTTTTAAAAATAACAACGCTTTTTTCCTTTCTTTTGTGCTTTGTGATAAAAAGCCATAAAAAGTAAACCTAGAACAATCTATTCCAGATATGCTAAGTGCTGCAACTAAAGCGCAAACCCCAGGAACAACAACAACTTCAATTTCTCTTTCTCTACACAACCTAACTAAAACATCTCCAGGGTCACATATGCATGGAGTTCCTGCATCCGAAACTAAAGCTGCAAACTCTCCTTTTAATATTTTTTCAACCAAAAACATAGTTTCTTTCTCTTCACTAAACTTATGATTACTATATATTTTTTTCTTTATTCCATATCTATTTAAAAGCTTTATAGTAACCCTTGTATCCTCCGCTACTATAAAATCAACCTCTTTTAAAGTAGATATCGCACGATGTGTTACATCTTCTAAATTACCTATTGGCGTTCCCACAACATAAAGTTTCCCTTTCATATTCCCTCCTTTTTTTCATTCCGCTTTTTTCATTACGTTTTTTCAGTACGTAGTTAGTTTGATATAATTTTAAGTTTATCACTCGCCATACCATTTAATCTAAACTTCATTCGGCCTGCTAAATTCTTTTTCAATACGTAGTTAGTTTTATGAAATTTATAATAATTCACTCGCCAAGAAGTTTAATCAAACCTTTATTTCGTAATAAGTTTTATGAAATTTTAAATATTTCACTCGCCATACTATATAATAAAACTTCATTTGGCCTGCTAAATACTTTTTCATTACGTAGAAAGTTTTATGAAATTTTGAATATTTCACTCGCCATTTTTTCAGTACGTAGATAGTTTGCTTTAATTTTAAGTTCATCACTCGCCATAAAATTTAATCAAACTTTAAAAACCTGCTAAATCCTTTTTAAATCAATCACTCGCCATAATGTTTAATCAAACTTTTATTCCGTAATAAGTTTTATAAAACTTTAAATTCATCACTCGCTTTTTCAGTACGTAGAAAGTTTGATATTAATTATAAATTCATCACTCGCCATTTTTTCAGTACGTAGAAAGTTTGATATAACTTTGAATATTTCACTCGCTTTTTCTTTACGTAGAAAGTTTTATGAAATTTATAATAATTCACTCGCCATAATGTTTAATCAAACCTTTATTCCGTTTTTTTCATTACGTAGAAAGTTTGCTTTAATTTTAAGTTCATCACTCGCTGAAATATTTCATTGAAATTTATAATCATTACGGCCTGCTAAATACTATTTTAAATCAATCACCCGCCATAATATTTAATCAAACCTTTATTCCGTTTTTTTCAGTACGTAAAAAGTTTGATATAATTTTAAATTCATCACTCGCCAAGAAGTTTAATTAACCTTATTTGGCCTGCTAAATTCTTTTTCAGTACGTAAAAAGTTTGCTTTAATTTTAAATTCATCACTCGCCATAATATATAATAACTCCAACATCACCTATTAAAATTTAATAAAATATTCTAATAACAAAACCAAATAACAATTTCTTAATATAAATCTTAATTAAATATTAACATAATAACCTATCTTTTATTCATTTCATAATTTATTAACTTTTTCTAAATTTTTCTGTTCTTTCCATAATAAAATAACTTTCCACTAATTAATTTTTATTTACTTTTTTATTTTTATTCGATTTCATAAAAATAAATTTAACTATTAATAAAATTAAAAGAACAACAATTAAAAAAACAAAACCTATCAATAACGGTATTTTTATTTTATTTATAAATCTAGTTGGCCAGGTTTTTCTAGCCCATTTTTTAACATCTTCATAATTTAATTCATTGAATTTCTCTTTAACATTTTCATAATATTTCATATCTTCTTCTAAAAAAATTCCAAGTTCTCTTTTTAAATCTACTTTTATATATTCTTTATCTTCATCATTTAACCTATCTTTTCTTTTTAAATATTCTAAATTAATTATAATTTTTTTTATATCTTTATTAGCTTGATCAACATCATCATCTCTATCTTTTCCATAACTATTTAAATCCACATTTTCACTGCCACCATTTATATTTTCTAAAACTTTTTTAAAATATTCTATTGATAACGATAATATTTCTCTAAATACCGAATCCTTTGAATCTTCATCCAATTTTTTAAATAGCTCATAAATTTTTTTCTTAATAACCTCTGTTTCTTTAATATGCTTTTCTAAATCTTTTAAACCACTTTTAATTTCATTCTCAAATTTTTCTTTTGTTCCCAAACATTCTTCTAACTCTTCTTCGGTTACACCTAATCTTTCAATTAATTGTTCAACTTTTTCACATGATTCATCTTCTGAACTGCCTTTAGCATTAACACAAAAACTAAAAACAAATGCCATAACTAAAGCCAAAAATATCCTTAAAAAACTTTTATTTGATTTCACTTTTTAAATCCCCTTTTTATTTTAAAAACCTTGAATTTTATATAATTAGCTTTATCAAAATTTTAAATATATTAATTTTATTAAACTCCCACATATATCTAAACCTTAAACTAATTTTTTAATATTATTTGATATTTTTATATACATTTATTAATTGACTCTTTTTCATCTTCCTTTATATTAACATTAACAACCTCCATAAAATCTTTTTTTAAAGCCTCTTCCCCTTCTTTTGCTAGCATCTCTTTTTCTTTAATACATCTTTCATAAAATTCTATAAATTCTTTTTTAGCTTCTTCAAACATATTTTCATTTATTTTAGATTTTGCTTTTAAATTGTTTTTTTCAAGAATATATTCTAAAACCATATTCTTTAACATTTTATCTTTTTTGTTTTTATTCTTCCTACTAAAATTTTTAATGAAATTTTCTAACTTTTTGTTTTTAGTTTCTTTTTTAGAAAAATTATCTTTAAAATCTTCATATTCTAAACCTTCAATTTCTTCTTTTATTTTTTTAGATTCTTTTATGTCTTCTAAAAACATATTAAAATTCTCTTTTAATTCTAATTTTTGCTTTCTATCTAACTTCCCATTTTCTAAATCTTTAATTTCTGTTTTACGAAAATTCATCTGTGTTTTTGCTATATTTAGCTCTTTTTATTTTTTAACTTCCTCATATTCTAACTTTTCAATTTCTTCTTTTATTTTTTTAATACTTTGTGAATATATATTAGCTTGTATCACTTTCGACCTTAAATTATCTTTTATTTTTATTTTTTCATTTTCATCTATCTCAAGCTCTTTATTCTTTATTTTATTTAGCCTACTTAAACTATTTTTCAACCGAGTTTTATTCTTTTTCAAATCATTTTTTTGCCAACTTGTTAACCCTTTTTCTTTAAAAGTTTCTTCCACTAACTCCATCTCTTTTTCAGATAACTTTTAATTAATAGTTCTATTTTTTAACTTCCTCATATTTTAACTTTTCAATTTCTTTTTTTATTTTTTTAGATTCTTTTATATCTTCTAAAAACATATTAAAATTCTCTTTTAATTCTAACTTTTGCTTTCTATCTAACTTCACATTTTCTAAATCTTTAATTTCTGTTTTACGAAAATTCATCTGTGTTTTTGCTATATTTAGCTCTTTTTCGGTTAGTTTTTCATTCATAATTTTTTTCTTTATGTCTTCTATCATTTCTTTATTATTTTTTATGATAAATGAAATGATTGCTCTATCTCCTTTTTTTAAAGCTTCTTCCCCTTCTTTTGCTAGCATCTCTTTTTCTTTTATGCATCTTTCATAAAATTCTATAAATTCTTTTTTAGCTTCTTCAAACATATTCTCATTTATTTTAGATTTTGCTTTTAGATTGTTTTTTTCAAGAATATATTCTAAAACCATATTCTTTAACATTTTATCTTTTTTGTTTTTATTCTTTCTACTAAAATTTTTAATGAAATTTTCTAACTTTTTGTTTTTAGTTTTTTTAGAAAAATTATCTTTAAAATCTTCATATTCTAAACATTCAATTTCTTTTTTTATTTTTTTAGATTCTTTTATGTCACTTTTAGATTCATCTATTCCTAACTTTAACCTAAATTTTAAATTTTCTTTATCTTCTTTGCTAAACTTATTTTTTTTATTCAAATTTTCTAAATAATCTAAATTCTTTTTTGCAAAATCTATCCCTTGCTTTAAAGGATCTTTATCATCTTTAATTAAACTTTCAGTTTTACAGATCTTATCTAAAAAACTTCTATCTTTTTCATATTCTTCTAACCCAAACTTTATAATATCTTTAAAATTTTCATCACTTGAGTTTGTTTCTGCTTTTTTTAGCAAATCTTTTTGCTTTTTTAATAATAAACTATCTTCTCTAATGCATTTTACGCAAAACTCTAAAAATTCTCCTTTTGCTTTTTTAAATTTTCCTTCGGTTAATCTATCTTTTAAATTTAAATGATTTTCAATATAGTTTTTTAATATAGATCTACCAGAAAAAACCCCTTTTTGTTTTTCTATATTTAAAGCAAACCTAACAGCAAAACTCTCAAACTGCCCCAATTTTTCTTTATTAATCCTAGCACTAACAGACAAACTACCTGCAAAAAACAAATTTAAACCTAAAAATATTCCTAAAAATCTTTTCTTTAATTTCATATTAAAACACCTCCAAAATTTTTTATTGTTCTTTAATTTTATCTAATGTTAAATTTTTATGTATATCTTTAACATCTTCATATTTTAAATTTTTAGATTCTTTTAAAATTCCTAAAACACCTAATAATTCTTCAACCAACGCTTTTATTTCTAATTCTGCTCTTTCTTTTAATCCATCCTTTTTTTCTTTTTCATAATTATCTAACTCTAAATTATTTTTTAATTTATCAAAAAACTTTAAATCTTCTTCAGCAATTGTTATTGCTTCTTCACACTGCGCCTTATCTCTTTTTGTTAATCTACCACTTTTAAGCCTTTTTTCAATTTTATCTTTTCCTTCTATAGTATATTTTTCATATAGCTCTTCAATTGCTTTTTCTCCTTTTTCTAAAGCAGTTTTTTGTTCCATTAAAGAACGGAATTTTTTTAAAATATAATCTGTTAAATATTTTAAAAATTCATCTTTTGCTTCTTTAAACATCTCTTCACTAATCTTAATTTCTTTAAAATTTGTTTTCGAAAAAACTTCATCAATTTTATTAATCATATCTATTTCAATTGAATATAGATTAACAACATTTTGTATTTTATCTGGGTTTTTAAAATCTAAACTAAAAACATTATATAAAAAATTTTCTTTGATTTCGTTTTCATTATTTTGGTTTAAAATATTGTTTTCTTTCAAAATATTTTTCAACAATATATATAAATTCAATTCACAAATAGTTCTTTTGTTTTTAACATTTTTTGTGTTAATATCTCTATATTCATATGGAAAATTAAAATCTTTAAATTTATCTTCATCAGTAGCGCCTTTGCTTTCAACAGCTTTTTTATTAACATCTTCATATTTATTTAAAGAACTAAAATCTTTTAAAATATCTTCAGCAGAAACATTTAAACTAAAAATTAAAAAAATAACTACACCGAAAAATATTCCTGAAATCTTTTTAACCTTCATTTCTTTTGCTCCTTCCATAAAATTTTATTTTTATTTACATATTATATCATATTTTTATACTTTTTAATATCTCGATTTGTTATAAAATTAATAGAATTTACATTTAGTATTAAATTTTATTTTTAATATTTCTCACAAAAAAGTTTACTAAAACCAATATAAACCTGCTAAACAAAATTTATATAGCTAATATAATTTCTTTAAATTTAAAAATATTAGCATATTTTCACATAATAAATAACAATAAATTAACATTTTATTTAAAATAAATTTTATATTTTAATCCACAATCATAGATTTTCCCAACTGCTTTTAACATATAAAACTCAAAAAATTTTCAAAACAGTTTCTTCAACAACAGAATCTATTAATTCTTTTAAATTTAAATTTCCTTCAGCTTTTTCAATTTCAAAAAGCTTTGGATTTGTTTTTGGGTGCTTTGGAGAAAAAATGCTGCAACAATCTTCATAAGGCAAAATTGAAGTTTCATAGCTGCCAATTTTTCTTGCAATAGAAACTATTTCTTCTTTGTCCATCCCTATTAATGGCCTTAAAATTGGAACAGAAGAAACAAAATTAGTGCAACTAATCCCCCCTAGTGTTTGACTTGCAACCTGCGACAAACTTTCTCCTGTTATTAAAGCACCAGATTTTTTATATCCTTTTTCTTGCTCTCTTTCTATAACCCCTAGCGCTATTTTTATCATGCATCTTCTCAATATGATGGTTAAAAGATCTTGCGGACAGTTTTTTTTAATTTCTTCTTGCAATTTAGTTGTGTTCGCAATAAAAAAAGGAACTATTCCCGCCCACTCTTTTAATATTAAAACCAAATCTTCAACCTTTTTAAGAGCTCTTTCTCCTGTATATGGAGGGCTAATGAAATGTATTGCCTTTAACCTAAGCCCTCTTTTTGCCATCATCCATCCAGCAACAGGGCTATCTATTCCACCGGAGAGCAAAAGCATCCCTTCTCCAGCGCTATTAACAGGAACACCTCCTGCTCCTTTTTCTGCTTTTCCATATATATATGCATATGTATCTCTAACTTCAACATTAACAACAACATCAGGATTATTTAACTCAACATGAAGATTTTTAAATTCATCTAACAAAAATTCTCCAAGCTTTGCGCAAATTGAAGGTGAAGAAAGAAAAAAATTTTTATCACTTCTCTTTGCAAAAACCTTAAAGCTTTTTTTTGTTTCTAGTTCATCTTTTAAATATTTTTTAGAAGCTGCTTTTATTTTTTCAAAATCTTTTTCAACAACAAGCGCTCTTTCAAATGAAGCTATTCCAAAAACTTTTGCAATTTTTTTAACTGCAAGATCTAAACTAAACTCTTCTGATTCTGGAACAATTGTTATTGTAGACTGCTGTTTTAAAATTTTAAAAGGCCCAACCTCTTTTAAAGACTTTTTAATGTTATTAACCAAAATTGTTTCGAAATTCTTTTTATTTAACCCTTTTAAAAATATCTCGCCCTCTTTAACCAATATTACTTCTTTCATTTTAACATTCCCTTTAACCATATTTTCTATATTATAACATAAAAAATAAAATTTTTTTCAACATATGTTAAAACTTTTAAACTGTTTATTAATTAAAAAACAAATAAATATCTTCTAATTAACATCAACCAAAATAAAAACAAAAACTATTAGCAAACAAAAAATTTATTAAAACCTTTTTAATTTCTTTTTTAGTCCATTTTTAATTAACAAAAAATATTTTTAGACATATTATAATTTTGAAGAGATTTAAAAAATCCCTTCAACTGATATTATTACAAAATTTTTATCTTTAATGGTAGTTTTCTATATATAAAAAAGTTTAAAGAAAAGTCGTCTAAAACACAGTTCGTTAAAAATATATCAATTAATTTAAAAAGGAGATGTTATCGTAAAATGGCAAATTCACATTCAAACCAATTATATCAAAACGAATGTAGAAAATTAGCTAACAAACTTTTCAAAAATAAAAAAATTATAACCAAAAAAATTATAAAACCATATTTTAATCTTTACGAAACAGATCCTAATACTATTAAAGCATTTGATACTAAATTTACTTGAATAAAGATTTTTTCAAAGATAAAAGCATAAATAAACAAGATTCATTCTCTAGATTAAAAAAACTATTTATTATAGAAAAGATAAATAAACCATATAACAAAAATTAAGTTTAAAATAAAAAGCCTTTAAAACATAAGTCATTAAAAATATATATTCAAATAAAAAATATAAAAAATTAAAAAAAAATAAACAAAAAAATAGAACAACTAAACAACAACCCAAAAAACAAAATATATTTTTATTACTACAAAAATGATCAAATTAAAAGAAAACTAAAAAAAGATGATTAAAAAAATAACATTAAATATATTTAAAAAATAACATTCAGGAGGAAATTAAGTTGGCTAAAAATAAAAAAAAAAAAAATAAACAAAAAAATAGAACAACTAAACAACAACCCA
>CACXZI010000031.1 GCA_902772105.1 Oscillospiraceae bacterium
TATAATATTTAAATTAATTGTTTTTTTCGTCAGGTAGAATTAATTTTCCCTTAGAATTCAAAATAATTTTAATTTTTTGATTAAATATCACTAATTCTTCACATTTAATTTTAATATTCTAAACTATTGCATGATCAAATTTTTAATTTATTTTCTACTTATAAACATTCTTTTGTTTTGTTCTGCTTTTTTTAATTCCTCTTCTAAATCATAATCTTCAAATTTTATAGTAAACCCGCCATATTTAAAAGAATCATTCTTTAAATTTTCTCCTTCAATTGAAAAATCAACCGGACATTTAGATTCACCAACTTTATTTAAATTATTTAAAACCCTATATTTAAAATTAATTGTTTCTATAAAATTTTCAAATTTCTTAAAATAGTCAAAAATAGAAATAGTATCTTTAGTTGTGATTTTTTTTAATTCTTTTGATAGCGCTTCAATTTCTTCTTTATTGAACCTTTTTTCTAAATATTGTTTAAAATCTTTTCTACTACATACGTTTTTCTTTAAATTATCAAAATCACAAACATTAGCATTATCAAATTTTCGTTTTGTTACAATAATAGCTTGCCCAATAATTTTTTTTACTTTATATGCTATCTCCCTAGCATATTTTAATGCCTGTTCTTCATCCACACCCTTTGGAAAAACTATACTAAATCTAGTTTTTCTTAGCTCATCATTTTGTTCTCTTGGAATAACAGTTCTCCTAATAATTTCTATTTTTTCATTTATATTACCAATATTATTAATATTTTTATATTCATCATTAACATTTATAGAAATATTGTCTAATACTGCATCAACAAAAACAAGCTTTTTAAATTCATCTGTAGCAAATTTAATCTGTTCAGCTTTTTCTTCACTATCTTCTAAAAACAAATATTTATCTATATCTTCTCTTTTTATATTTTCTGGACTTTTTTGATTAGCTAAAAAAATAGCTTCTTTAATGTTAAAATCCTCAAATTGTATGTCTTTTACTTGTTTATCATTTGTATCATATATCTTTAATCCATTATCATTTGATATATATAAATAATTATTTATGCTACGGCTAAAATTACGACCATTTTTAGATATATATTTTAACACATAACCTAAACTTTGTATGAAATTATCTGGATCATCTAAATAAGAATAACAAAGATCATCTTTTTTTAATTGTTTTAACCCTTTTTCAATGTAATTCCAATATCCATTAAAATCTTTATCATCTTCAAAATGCCGACTTTTTAAAAGCAAATCACTTTTTATATATTCAAAATCTAAATCACTAATATTTTTTAAATCTTCCCTTGTTTTAACAGCAGCATTTCCTAAAATCATTTTTGCTTTTATTGTTAATTCTTTTAAAAGTTCTTCGCCATTCAAATTTTCACTATCAAAAAATTCTTTGGGCATTTCAATGTTAACACAATTTTTTATTAATCTATCACCCATATTTTCGTAAACTCTTATATATCTGTCTCTTATATTAACATTACATTTTTCTTTTATTCCTTTCTTTTTTAAATATTTATCAATATATTTTTGATACATAAACTTAAAATTTTTCTTTAAATAATAATCCAATATATCTTTTTTATATTCATCAACAATAAATTTTAATTTTTTCGGAATCGTCCAATCTTTTGTATTAGAATATTTAAAAAAATCAAAGCTGAATGGTTCTTTTAATAATTTAGATATTATTGCTATCAAATATTCTTCACATAACTTTAACCTTTCATTGCTTTTTTCATTTTCTTTGTTATTGCTATTATCTTTATTTAAATTAACACTGTTTATATTTTCAAAACAAGATTTTTTTAATTTATTTTCAATTTTATTATTAAACATATTTCTTGCCATAAATTCATTATATGACATTAACCTTTCATTACTTTTTTCATTTTCTTTGTTATTGCTATTATCTTTATTTAAATTAACACTGTTTATATTTTCAAAACAAGGTTTTTTTAATTTGTTTTCATTTTTATCAAAAAAATTATTCTCTTGTTTCATTTTTTTCCCTAATAAAACATTTTCATTTTGTTTTACATCAAAAAAATTTAACCCAAAATTACTATCCCCTTCTTTTTTATTATTTTTTTCTTGCTTTTCATTTTTAGAAATAACATCTTTTTCAGTGTTGCCTTTTTCCATTGCAAAACAACCAATCGAAAAAATATTAAACATAATTAAAACAAATAATCTAACTGCTATTTTTTTTAATCTACCCATTTTAAAACTCCTTTTTACTAATATTTTCTTATATTATACATTATTTGCTAAAATACAACAATATAAAAACATAAAATTACATAAAAAGGATTATTTTTCTAAAAAAATAAAGCATCTTCTAATTTAAAAGATGCCTTAAAATTTTTATTTATTTTGTTAGTGTTCTAAATTTTTAAATTCATATTTTGTTTTTTCTTTCCAATATTTAAAATATTCTTTTTTTCTTCTTCTGTTGTTAATTTTGTCCTCAAATTTAAAATAATATTTTTTAAACCATTTTTATTAATTCTATCTTTTTTATATAACCTTCTATTTATAAAACCTAAAAAATTTTAATTCTCTTGTCTTTAAAGTCAATAGATTTTTTTAAATATTTAACTACTTGTTCAAAAACGTCTTTTCTTTGTTTACGGAAAATAGGACCAAGCCCATGAGCTACCTCCTTATACTTCTTATTAAAATCAGCAAAAACATTATAAACATATAAACCTAAATTATTAGCTTTTTTTCTAAATCCACACAAATTAAGTTTCCTACTTCATCAGGGTAGAAATAATCTTTAATTAAATAAAAAAACTTCATCTTCTATCCATTCCATGTTTTTTTCGCAAATTACCTTATAATCAAAACTCACCAAATCTTTAAAATTTTTAATGAAACTATCTGAACTATCAAAAGCCTTTAATTTTTCTTGATATTCTTCATTGTCTTTAGCATTTAAAAATTTTTTTCAAAACATATTTATCTAACAAATTTTAATTCTTTCTTCTAATTTTTTTCACTCATTAAAATATTAAAAATATTTGATTTTTCTTTATGATTTTAACTTTAATTTATTATTTTATTTCCTTTCCAATCATAAATATTTTTTTGTTTTGTTCTTTTTTTAATTCTTTTTCAAAATTATAATTTTTATCAAAATATATTTTGAGTTTGTTTGGTTTATTAATTTTTTCTTCCCAATATTCATAATTTAAATCTTTTCCATAAATCAAAGGCCCAATTGAATGTTCCGATTTTCCCAACCTATTTTTCTTATTCTCTATAGTACATTTAAAATTAATTGTATCTATAAAATTTTCAAATTTTTTAAAATAGTCAAAAACAGAAAGAACATCTTTAACACTAATTTTTTCTAATTCTTCAAACACTGTTTTAATTTCTTCTTTGTTCAATCTTTTTTTTGCATAATTTAAAAAATCTTTTCTATAAAGTTTTTCCTTTACTAAATTATGAAAAGCAGAATAATTAGCACCACCAATATTTTGTGCTGTTTTAATAATAGCTTGCCCAATAATCTGTTTTATTTTAGATGTTATTTCTTTTGAATGTTCAATTACTTTATTCTCTTCCACTTCAATCGGAAAAACTATAGTAAATGCAGTCTTTCTTAATTCATCGCTATATTCTTTTGACTCAATAGATTTACAATAAAGTGTGATTAATTCTTTGTTAAAAATATTTTTATTAATATTATCTTTAATATGTTTATATAATTCCTCAACAAAAACAAGCTTTTTAAATTCATTTTTAACAAGATCAACCTGTTTTTCTTTTTCACCTTTATCTTTTAATAACATATATCCATATATATCTTCTTTTTTTATATTTTCTGGATTTTTTTGATTAGCTAAAGAAATAGCTTCTTTAATATTAAATTCTTCAAATTGTATATCATTTACTTCTTCATTTCCTTTATATGTTTTTAACCCATTGTCATTTAATATATGTAAATAATCACTTGCTTCCACTTCAAGATGTTGATTATAACTATTTCTGCTTTTAAACGCATAACCCACATATTGTATAAAATTATCTATATTATATAAATAAGAATAACAAAGATCTTCTTTTTTTAAATTTTTTAAACCTTCATTAATATATTGCCTATAACCTCTAAATTCCTCATCTTTTTCAAAATGTCGTCTTTTTTGTAACAAAGTACCTTTCACATCTTCAAATTCTTCATCACTAATATTTTTTAAATCTTCCATTGTTTTAACAGCAGCATTTCCTAATATTACTTTTGCTTTTATTGTTAACTCTTTCAAAAGTTCTTTAAAATCAACATTTTTATCATCAAAAACTTGACAAGGTATAATAACATAAAAATAATTTTTTAATAGTTTACAGCTATGAGATTGAAAAAATTTATCCTTTATACTAAAACTATATTTTTCTTCTATCCCTTTCTTTTCTAAATATCTATCAATATATATTTGATACATCAACTTAAAATTTTCCCTTAAAAAATAATCTAATATATCTTTTTTATATCCATCAACAATAAATTTTAATTTTTCCGAAATATCCCAATTATCTGTATCTGAATCTTTAAAAAAATCAAAGTTAAACGGTTCTTTTAATAATTTAGATATTCTTTCTATAATTTTTTTTTCATCCACCTTAGCTTTATTAATACTTTTTTTATTCAAAGATTCTGAAGAACCATTTATAATATTATAAATTTTTTCAAAACTAAAATCTTTTAAATCTTTATCTCCTCTCACATTTTCTACAAAAAAAGAAGGCTCAATTTCAACTACTACATTATCATCTTTTTTTATATCATCACCTTCAGAATTTTCTGGTTTAAACTTAGAAAAATCAAAATTTTCATTTTCTTTGCTATTTTTATTATCATCTTTTTCTTTTATAAAGTTAATATTATTTATATTTTCAAAACAAGGTTCTTTTAATTTATTTTCAATTATTATATTATCATCTTTTTTTATATCATCACCTTCAGAATCTTCTGGTTTAAACTTAAAATCTTCTGGTTTAAAATTAAAAAAATTATCTTCTTGTTTTTCTGGCTTTATTTTTTTACCTAATAAAAAATTTTCATTTTGATTTGTTCCAAAAAAACTAAATTTCCCCTCTGAATTATTTTTATCCACATCTAAAGGAAATGATTTTAAACCATATTTATCATTCTTTTTTTTGCTATTATTTTTTTCTTGTTTTTCATTTTTATGAATAACACTTTTTCTAATATTCCCTTTTTTCATCGCAAAACAACCAATCGAAACTGCATTAAATGCAATTAATGTTGCCATCCCAACTGCTATTTTTTTAAATCCTCTCATTTTAAAACTCCTTTTTATTTAAATTTTTCTACATTATACATTATTAAACAAAATGCGACAATATAGATTACAAAATTACATAAAAAAGGATTATTTTTCTAATAAAATGAAAAAAAGCATCTTCTAATTTAAAAGATGCTTTAAAACTTTTAATTTGTTTTATTCATTTTTTAAAATTTCAACGTTATATTTTGCTTTTTCTTTCCAATGTTTAAAATATTCTTTTTCCCCTTTTTCTGTATTTAATCTTGTCCTCAAATTTAAAAAAATATTTTTTAAACAACTTTTATCAATTACATCTTTTTTAAATTGAGCATTTCTGTTTAAATATTTTAATAAATTTTTAATTCTCTCATCCTTAAAATCAATAGGTTTGTTTAAATATTTAACCACCTGTTCAAAAACATATTTCCTTTGTTTAGTGAAAACATAACCAAGCCCACCAACCATCTCCTTTCCAGATTTCGTTTTAATATTATACTTCTTATTAAAATTAGAAAAAATATTATAAACATATTCACCTAATTTACTATTCTTTGCTTCTAATTCAACACAAATTGAGTTTTTATCTTCATCAGGGTAGAAATAATCTTTAGCTAAATAAAAGAAAACTTCATCTTCTACAAATTCCATATTTCTTCCGCCATACAAAGCGTAATTAAAATTTACCAAATCCTTAAAATTTTTAATGAAACTATCTGAACTATCAAAAGCCTTTAATTTTTCTTTTAAACTATTAATATTCTCGTCTAATTTTTTTTGATACCCTTTATTGTCTTTAATTTTTAAAAAATTTTTTAAACCTTCTCGATCTTTATCTAATAATTCTTTTTTTAAATCTTCATAAATTTTTTCTAAAGTCCCATAAAAAAATCCATTCTTCCAAAAACCATTTTCATCTTTATATCCTTCAAAAAAACGTCTTATAACACTTCTAATTTCTTCTTTTTTATTGAAATCAAGTTTATCATCAAAAAAAACACAAAGACCATAAATAGGTTTATCTTCATTTAATAAATTACTTTTTTTTAAATTAACTCTTAAAAATTTCAATAACCTAGTATTTGGATTTTCTCTTAAAACTTCACTTATTTTTTCATTGGTTAAACCTTGTATTAAATAATTATTTAATAAATATCTTATTATATTAATTTCTGTTTCATTAAATTTATTATTTTTATCTTTTTCTAAATCGTTTTTCTCATCATCATTTAATTTAACCAATTGTTCTGTTTTAGATGATATTGTTTCATCATTATTTTTAATAACATCATCACCTGATTTTTCTTCACTTATTATTTTTCTATCCGAAACAATGTTATTAATATTTTCATTATTATTTTCATCATTATTTTTGTAGTTAATTAATTTCATATTATTTAAACTAAATAAATTAAATTTATTACTATTGTTATTATAATTACCATAACGAAATAAATTGAAATTATTCTTACCTAGTTGGTTTATATTTTTAATAGGATTTACAATATTATTTTTATTAAAAATTAAATGTTGACATGGATTTATAATACTATTTTTTCCGTTGTTGCATATATCTTTCAAATCATAACCAAACATTTTATCTTTGTCATTATCTAAACTTTCAATATCATCTTCTTCATCACTAACATAACTATAATTAAATGTTTTATTGTTCTCCTGCTTTGATATTTCCTTACAATCATCTTCTTCATCACTATCACTTAATAAAGAACTTTCTTCTTGCTTTTCTGGCTTTATTTTTTTGCCTAGTAAAACATTTTCATTTTGTTTTACACCAAAAAAATTATATTCTTCCTCTGAATTGTTGTCATCATCATCTAAACAGAACAATACTGAACTTAATTTATGATTCCTTTTTTTACCATTATTTTTTTCTTGTTTTTCATTTTTAGAAATAAAATTTTTTCCAGTATTCCCTTTTTTCATCGCAAAACAACCAATCGAAATAACATTAAATGAAATTAATGTTGCTATCCCAACTGCTATTTTTTTAAATCCTCTCATTTTAAAACTCCTTTTTGTTTAAATTTTCTTACATTATACATTATTAGACATAATATGACAATATAGACTTATAAATTACATAAAAATGGATATTGTTCTAAAAGATAAAAAATAAAGCATCTTCTAATTTGAAATACTTTAAAACTTTTAAATTTATATTTTAATTTTCACTTTAATTTATTATTTTATTTTTTAGTTATAAACATTTTTTTGTTTTGTTCTTTTTTCTTAATTCTTCTTCAAAATTATAATTTTTATCAAAATATATTTTAAGTTTGTTTAATTCCTCAGCTTTTTCTCCCTAATATTTAAAATATTCTTCTTTCCCTTTTTCTAAATTTAACCTTTCCATAAAATTAAAATAATATTTTCTAAACCATTTTTATTAATTCCATCTTTTTTAAATATAACACTTCTTTTATAAAGCCTAATAAATTTTAATTCTTCCACCTTTAAAATCAATAGGTTTTTCTAAATATTCGACTAATTTTAAAAACATATTTTCTTTTTCTTCGTGATTTTCTAATTTTTCAGCTTAATTTAAAATAATCGCAATAAATAAAAGCATCATCTATTAAAAAATATCTTAAAATTTTTTAATTTCAAATTTTATAATTTTTTTCAAGGTTTGTTGACAAGTTATACAGAAGATTGTAGAATTAACGAACAATTGAAAATAAGATATAAATTGATATATGTTTATAGAGGAAAAGGAGTTTTTTTATGAGTAATTTTAGAAAAATAATATTAGGCATATCCACATTTATAGCAATTAATATGTTATCAACAACTAATTGTTTTGCTATGAAAGAAAACAGTTCACCAAAAAAAGAAGCTACATCTAACGAAGAAAAAAAGGAAGATAATTTAAAAGATGAAAATAATGATGATTTAAGTGACAGTTTATTTGAAATAGATATTAATAAAGACAATTCATTTAAAACAACAGTTAAAAATTCAGATAAAAATAAATCTTCAAATAAAATATTAAATAAAAAAACAAAAAAAAATATGTTCAAAACTAAAATAAATTTTAACATTGAAAATTCAAATAAAATATTAGATAAAAAAACAAAAAAAAATATGTTCAAAGCTAAAACGAATTTTGAAATTAAAGATCTTGGATATTTATTATTAAAATATTTGTATATAAAAGAACTAGAAAATGAATTAACAAAAAAAGGTAAAGATGAAAAAATATATGTTAACACAATATTAAAAGACGGCTTTTCAAAATATCACAAAGATGAATTGTGCAAAGATGCGGAAGTTTTAGAATTAAAAGTTACGCCGTACATAGTAATTTCCAAAAAAAAAAATTATTACGAGATTAGATTAACTTTTGCGAATAAAAACATAGACACTAATACTATTAAATTATGCAAAAAAATAATAAGAGAATATTTAAATACTGATATATCAGAAAATGAAAATATTAAAAACAAGTCCTCAGATTTAACCAAAATAAAAATCACAAAAAAAGATGTTTTATTAAACAATGCTATTGATAAAATAAAAAAAATTTATGAAGAGTTAAAATCAAATGAAAATTCATACTCATCTACTTATAGAGATGTGTTAAACCTAATGGACACATCAACTTTAAATTTAGATTTTAAAAAAGGTTTAGAGAACAACTATACAGAAATTATTTCTAATTTATATGCCGATATTACTAAATACGAAGACGTTAAAACAGACATAAGAGATTCTAAATCAATTTTTAAAAATTACTTTGAATTGCCCTTTAAAAATGCATTTTCTATCAAATATATTAATTATGAAAATGATAATGAAAATGATAATAAAAATGATTATGAAGATATTGATGCTAAAGAGATTGAAAAAATTGCAAATAAATTTATATCCTATCTATTTAAAGAAAAAATAGAAAATAACCTAACAGAAAGAATAGATGACGAAATTAAAGTCAATAAAATATTAAAAGAAGAGTTAGAAAAATATAACAAAAAAAATAATAATAACAATAACATAAATAAAAATATAAAAATTATGAAATTAGGGGTTAATTGTAGTTTTTTTTATTTAGAAAACGATAAATCAAGATATCTCTGCATAATTAATTTTTTTACAAATAGTGATATTGATGATGAAAATACTGAAAATTTATATAGGGACATAATACTTGAATATATCAACCCTTACAAAGTACAACAGAGGTGTAAATGGAAATGTAATATTCAGCTTAGAAATGAAACGGCGGTAGAAGATACCATAATTAAAGACATTATTAAAAACATAGAAACGAGCCACAAAGAGTTTAGCAAAGATAATAAAAATTCAAAAACATTTGATAGATTATTAGAAATCACAAACAAATCTAAAATTGAAAAAAGTGTTAAAAACAAGATAAAAAATAACAAAAAGAAAATTATTGATCATTTATATAAAACATATTGTGGAAAAGAAGACAATATAAAAAAACTTATTTCAAAAATTTATTATACGATTAACATTAATAATACCCAACGTTTAAATAATAACAATAATAATAAGCAGAACGAAAATGAAGATAGTTCTTTATTTAATGTATCTGAAAGTGACATTAATAATTGTTATAACTATTTCGTAGATATGCTTAATAATAAAAATGATAATGACTCTAATATAAAAGATATTCCGGTAAATATTTTTGATGATATGAATAGTAATAGTTTTGATATTAAAAACACTTCGAATGACATAAAGAATAACGACAAATCTAATATGAACAATGTTTCAATAGATACTTTTAATGATATGAATAATAACAATAATAATAACTTTGATATTAAAGATTCACCAAAAATTTATGATCATTTTTATAAAGATGATAATTTTGATGAATAAATTTAATTTATCAAATAACAATTTAAAATTTTTAATGAAAATAAAGGCATCTGCAAAATTAGCAGGTGCTTTTTTAATTAAATAGTATAAAATTAAACCTTAAACCTAGTTTAGCAGGTTTAACAACTCTGATTAAATTTCCTAGCGAGTGATAAACTAACAATTATATCAAACTAACTACGTAATAAAAAAGCGAGTGATATATTTTAAGTTTCAGCAAACTTTCTACGTAATGAAACTAGCTACGTACTGAAAAAGAATTTAGCAGGTTTAACAATTCTTATTAAACTTTGTGGTAGATAATTCAAATTTTAGTTTTTTTTAAATTTAATTAAACCTAAAACCTAGTTTAGCAGGTTTAATAATTCTGATTAAACTTTTTGGCGAGTGATTAATTTAAAGTAACATCAAACTTTCTACGTACTGAAAAAGAATTTAGCAGGTTTAACAATTCTGATTAAAATTTTTGGCGAGTGATAAACTAACAATTATATCAAACTAACTACGTAATGAAACTTTCTACGTAATGAAACTAACTACGAAAGGAAGGTTTTATTAAACTTTGTGGTAGATAATTCAAATTTTAGTTTTTTTAAAATTTTTATGAAACTTAAAACCTAGTTTAGCAGGTTTAATAATTCTGATTAAACTTTATGGCGAGTGATTAATTTAAAGTAACATCAAACTAACTACGTAATAAAAAAGCGAGTGATATATTTTAAGTTTCAACAAACTAACTACGTAATGAAAAAGCGAGTGATATATTTTAAGTTTCAGCAAACTTTCTACGTACTGAAAAAGTATTTAGCAGGTTTAATAATTCTGATTAAACTTTATGGCGAGTGATTAATTTAAAGTAACATCAAACTTTCTACGTACTGAAAAAGAATTTAGCAGGTTTAACAATTCTGATTAAACTTTGTGGTAGATAATTCAAATTTTAGTTTTTTTTAAATTTAGTTAAACCTAAAACCTAGTTTAGCAGGTTTATAAAGTTTTATTAAACTTTATGGCGAGTGATTAATTTAAAGTAACATCAAACTTTCTACGTACTGAAAAAATATAAAATAAACAATTTTGAACAATTTCATGAAAATTATTGTCGA
The DNA here is from genome assembly GCA_902772105.1 of Oscillospiraceae bacterium. Taxonomy (GTDB): domain Bacteria; phylum Bacillota; class Clostridia; order Oscillospirales; family Ruminococcaceae; genus RUG12519. Next base: position 11,285 of record CACXZI010000031.1, read on the forward strand.
ATTATATCTAATATGCTATAATGGCATCAATTATTAAAAAAAGGAGATTTTAGTATGAAAAAAATAAAGAAAATAATGTTAGGATTTTCTGTATTAATTGCAGTTAATATTTTTTCTATTAATAGTTTTGCTATGAAACAAAATAACAATAAAAAAGTTGAAAAACCTTTTGAAGAAGAATTAAAAGAAACACAAAAACAAATATTGGAATTTGAAAAAGAATTTAAAGAAGCAAGGGAAAAAAGCATTTGGACAGATGATTACATAAAAATATATAAACAACAAATGTTGAAATCTGAAAAAGAAATTAAAGAAGCAATGGAAAAAAGCATTTGGACGGATGATTTTACAAAGAAATTTAAACAATACACATCAAAATCTGAAGAAGGCAAAAAAATTAATCATATAGAAAATAACTCGCATAAAGAAGATTTAAAAGATGATAACGAAATTGATGAAGCAGAAGAAGGTTCCAAACTTGTAGTAAGTAACTACCATTCAGGAAATTTTGATTCCAATTTCCCTTTCTTTGAAGAATATTCACATTATGAAGAAAACAAAAAGGTTGATGATATATCTGAAGAAGATTTAGAGGATGATGACGAAATTGATGAACTACCTAAAACTAAAAAACAGCATCCACCTAAAAAACAACATCCACCTAAAGAAAATTTAGAAAAAGATAATGATAATGACGAAATTGATAAAGCAGAAGAAGCCCCCCACAATATATTAGGTTCCCTAAACACAGATAATCACCACACAGAAGATTTTAATTTTAATTTCTATGTAGGCTATCCACATTATGAACAAAATAACAATGTTAATGAACCCCCTATAGAAAATTTAAATCTGCAATATGAAAGAAACAACAATGATAATAACCTAACCACAGAAAATTTAGATAGAATATGTCCATGTGAAAGTGAAACAAAAGTAGATATTTTTTCTTAAAATTTAAAAAAATAATTTACCTAAAAATAAAAGCATCTGCAAAAATTAGCAGGTGCTTTTTTAATTAAATAGTATGAAATTAAACCTAAAACCTAGTTTAGCAGGTTTAATAATTTTAATTAAACTTTGTGGTAGATAATTCAAATTTTGGTTTTTTTTAAATTTAATTAAACCTAAAACCTAGTTTAGCAGGTTTAAAAAGTTTCTTAAAACTTTATGGCGAGTGATTAATTTAAAGTAACATCAAACTAGCTACGTACTGAAAAAGAATTTAGCAGGCCGAATAAACTTTTACCTAACTTTATGGCGAGTGATTAATTTAAAGTAACATCAAACTTTCTACGTACTGAAATAATTAGGGGAAACATTTAAAAAGGGTTTAGCCCCTTTTTTGCCTTCAACCAAGAAAAGCCAAGGAGCTGAATCTTTATCTTTAGCGCAAAGCTTTAGTTTTTTAGGTTCTAATTTATTTTGTCTCATGGCAATAAATATATCAGCTAGCCGTTCAACTCTTCCGCTTAAAAATAAACTCCCGCCAAACTTTAGCATTTTATATGCTTTTTTGCAAACATCATCTATTGTTAAACTAACTTCGTGTCTTGCTATTAAATCTTCTTTTTTTAAGCTAACTTTACCTGTATTTAAAGCTTTATAAGGCGGATTACAAACTATTTTATCGAACTTGTCGTTATATTCACTCCCCAAAGTTTTTATATCTTTGTTAACAACAACAATTTTTTCTTCTAAATTAGATTTTAAAACAGATTTTTTAGCTAAATCTGTTGCAGACTTTAAAATATCAAATGCAAATATCTTTTTTGGAGTATATTTTTTATATATTAAAATAGAAATAATTCCGCATCCGGTTCCAAAATCGGCAACAACATCTTTTCTTAATATGTTAGAAAAATCAACAAGCAAAAAAGAATCTGTTCCAAATCTATGTTCTTTTGAAATAGCAACAAAATATTTTTCACCAATAACCTCAAATTTTTCTTCTTGTTTCAAATTAAAAAAATCTTTCATTATTTTTTAGAACCACTTTTTTTAGACCGCATCTGATTACTCAAAATTGCTTTTCGCACCCTTAAAGATTCTGGTGTTACTTCTAACAGTTCATCTTCAGCCAAAAACTCTATATATTGCTCCAAACTAAATTTAACACTAGGAATTAGTTTTAAAGCATCGTCAGACCCAGAAGCTCTAGTGTTTGTTAAATGTTTCTTTTTACAAACATTAACAACAATATCTTCTTGCTTTGGCCCAAATCCAACAACCATCCCTTCATAAACTTTTTCACCAGGAGTTATTAAAAGCTGCCCACGACTTTGTGCGTTAAATAAACCATATGTTACAGCTTCTCCTGTTTCATGTGCTATTAAAGAACCTGTTGTTCTGGTTAAAATATCTCCTTTATATGGCTGATATGAATCAAAAATTGAGTTCATTATTCCCTCCCCTTTTGTGTCTGTTAAAAATTCATTACGATATCCAAACAAACCTCTTGAAGGAATTAAAAATTCTAGCTCAACTCTGCTTCCCTTTGGTTTCATTTCAATCATCTGCGCTTTTCTATAGCCCATTTTTTCCATAACAGCTCCCATATACATCTCAGGAACATCAACAGTTAACCGCTCAAATGGCTCAGATTTAACACCATTAACTTCTTTTATTAAAACTCTTGGCTTTGAAACCATAAATTCAAAATTTTCACGGCGCATTGTTTCAATTAAAATTGAAAGGTGCATCTCACCCCGCCCTAAAACATTAAACTTTTCGCTAGATTCTCCTTGAGTTACTCGCAAAGAAACGTCTTTTAAAAGTTCTTTTTCAAGCCGTTGCTTAATCTGACGAGAGGTTACATATTTTCCTTCTTGCCCTGCAAAAGGCCCATCATTAACTGCAAAAGTCATCTCAACTGTAGGCTCACTAATTTTAACAAAAGCTAATGGATTTGGGCAATCTTTTTTACATATGGTGTTTCCTATTGTAACATCTTCAATTCCAGATATACAAACAATATCTCCAACTGTTGCTTCTTCTATTGCAACTCTGTCAAAAGATCCTATTTCATATAAATTAACAATTTTTCCGTTATATGGCTCTTTTTTCCCTTCAAATTCACAAACAGTAACATCCTGCCCTTTTTTAATTGTTCCATTTTCAACCTTTCCTATTGCAATTCTTCCAACATATTCGTTATAGTCAATTGAAGAAATTAAAAGTTGCAAATCTTTGTTTTCGTCTCCCTCTGGAGGTTTAATATGATTTAAAATAGTTTCAAACAAAACTGTTAAGTCTTCCCCTTTTTTGTCTTTAGAATCTGAACATGTTCCTTCTCTTCCAGAACAAAAAAGAATAGGGCTTTCTATTTGTTCATCTGTTGCATCTAAATCTAAAAAAAGCTCTAAGATTTCATCAGGGACTTCATCTAATCTTGCATCTTTTTTATCTATTTTGTTAACAACAATAATAACATTTAACCCTAAATTAAAAGCTTTTTCGGTTACAAATCTTGTTTGTGGCATAGGCCCTTCAGCAGCGTCAACCAAAAGAACAACACCATCAACCATCTTTAAAATTCTCTCAACCTCTCCACCAAAATCAGCGTGTCCTGGTGTATCTATAACATTTATTTTGCAGTCTTTATATTTCATTGATGTATTTTTAGCAAGAATTGTGATTCCTCTTTCTCTTTCTAGCGCATTAGAATCCATAACTCTTTCTAAAATGGCTTGGTTTTCTCTATATGCACCACAAAACTTCAACATCTCATCAACAAGAGTTGTTTTTCCATGGTCTACGTGTGCAACAATTGCTATATTTCTTAAATCTTTTCTAATCATAAATTTTTCTACTCCTTTAAATTTTCAAATCTTTATTCAATATAAATTTAAATATTTAATATAAAAATTAATATATAGAATTATTATAACAACTTTCTACAAATTTTAAAACTTTTTTTATAATAATTTCAGTTTTTGTTAATAAAAAATCATCTAGTTTATTTTATATTAACATTAATATATTATTTTGAATTTTTTATATTAAAAATATTATAAAAACAAAATAAAAATTTAATTAGGTTTAACATTCTTTATTCTATTAGTTTTTCAAAAAATTTAAATTATATTTTTTAATTTATTAAAAACATTAACTTTAAAACTTTTTTATAATAAACTTTATTTTATATTAACATTAATATATTATTTTGAATTTTTTATATTAAAAATATTATAAAAATAAAATAAAAATTTAATTAGGTTTAACATTCTTTATTCTATTAGTTTTTCAAAAAATTTAAATTATATTTTTTAATTTTATTATTTATCCCCTATCTTCAATATCTTATTAAAATTAATTTTATTATTTATCCCCTATCTTCAATATCTTATTAAAAATTAAATATATTTAAAACATTAAATTAAAACTTTTTTTATAATAATTTCAGTTTTTATTAATAAATATCGTCTAGTTTATTTTATACTATTATTTATCTATTAACATAATGTCTCTATTAAAATTAAACACTGTGTAAAAAATATCTACTAAATTAACAAAATTTAAAATATAATCTAACTTATTTTTCATAATTATTTTTAAATAATCAATAACTAAAACTTAATTAAAATATTTTATTATTTTTTAAACTTTAAGAAAATTTAAAACATTAAATTAAAACTTTTTTATAATAAACTTTATTTTATATTAACATTAATATATTATTTTGAATTTTAATATTAAAAATATTATAAAAACAAAATAAAAATTTAATTAGGTTTAACATTCTTTATTCTATTAGTTTTTCAAAAAATTTAAATTATATTTTTTAATTTTATTAAAAATTAAATATATTAAAAACATTAACTTTAAAACTTTTTTTATAATAATTATAAACTCCCTTCTTAATAATTACATATTCTATTAATTTTTAATAAAATCTAAATATTTATTTTTACTATTATTTATACTTATTTATTAAAGATATTTTAAAAATATTAATATACCTAAATCTCATTTCAATTAACATCTTTAAAATTAGGCAGATTAAAAATTAATCTTAAAACTCCTAAATATATTTTCTGTTTTTTACTTTTTATAGTAATAGCTGGAAATATATTGTCATATTTTATCAAACGATGTAAAATATTATGAAAATATTTTAAATAAAGGAGAATTAAGATGAATGAAGTTAAAAAAAGATTATTAAAAATATTAATTCTAACAACAATTGGTATATCTTCTATTAACTGTTTTGCTATGAAAGAAAATTTAGAAAAAGAATCATATTGTGATGAATACAGCTCTAATTGTATGAAAACTCCCGTTATGAATAAGCAAGATCTAGTTGGTTTCCAAAATGAAAATTCTCAAAATCCATATAATCAAATAGATTTTAAACCTATACAAAATCTTAAAAATGTTGATAAAAATGAAGATAAAAAATATTTATACGAAAAAAATTCTTTTTTAGAGAAAAAAACTAATAGGAATGAAAATAAAACAGATAATTTAAATAAAATAAATTCTAAAAAAACAGTTTTTAATAACAAAAACATTAATTTAACAGAAAATATTGCTAATATTAATACAATAAACTTAGATGAAACCAAAGAACAACCAAGTTTAAATAAATCATTAAGTGCGAATCAATTTTTAACAGAAGAATATAAAAAATTTATAGTTAGCATTTCTTTAGTATCAAAAATTAAAAAAATATTCATAAATGATCTTGAAAAATTTTTAAAAGATTTTGAATCAAACAAAAACTACAAACTTTTATCTAGAAAAATTACGAGAATAATAGCAAATTTTAATACCGATGAAATAAAAGAAGATAACCTAAAAATAGCGCCAATTGAATTATCAATTAAAATCACCGACTTTTTATCTAACACAGAAAATCAAAAAGAAGAAGATATCATATACCTTCTATCATCAATAATGTCAAAAATAAAGAAAATTTTATTAATATCTATACATAAAACAACGCTTAGTATACAAAAATTAAATAAAGATTCTCTTAATAAAATGCAACAACAGCCAAATTTTGAAAAATATTATACAAAACGAATGAATAAAATAGTAAAAATTCCATTTGAAATTAACCATGATAGAGTTATTAACGAATTAAAAAATTTTAATAAAAAAGATCTTTGTTATGAATGGTTAATGAATATTAATAATCTAATATCTAATATAAAAATAAAAATAAAATTAATAAATCCTAAAAATAATGATGAAAAAATTTATGAAACAACAATATCCGGAAATGAGTTAAAAAGTGAAAAAATTATTGAAAAGTCTATTTTTAACAAAAATAATACCTTAAAAAAAACAATACCTATAAACTTCAACGACAATGTTTTTAAAACTTCTGATTTTAAAAATAAAGATCCTAAATATAAAAATAATGAATATGAAAATTACCACAACGATAGTATTTTTCAAAACAATAGTATTTTTCAAAACGATAGTCTTTTTCAAAACGATAGTCTTTTTCCAAACTATTTAAATAGTTTTAATAATATGGAAAACATGCAAGAAAAACAAAATAATAATAACGAAATAAATATACCCAGAATAAATTTAGATGATATTGACGATATAGATGAAAAAAAATTATATGAAATTAGCGAAGAAAGAATTTTTAAAGCACCACTAACAGAAAACAGATTTTTAATAGAAGAATATAAAAAACGTTTTATCTGTGAGCTTTTAAAACCAAATCTTAAAGCAAAATTTAATGAATTTATTAAAAATTATATCAAAAAACATAAACCAAAAATTGAAAACAGCATATTAAACAATATTAATTGCGAAATAGAATTGAATTATAATCCTAACAATGCAGACGAATATAACCTACAATTCAGACCAATTAAATTCATGGTTAAACTACCTCCTAACATTAAAGAAATTTTTAAAGATGAATATGGGAATTTTTTAAGCACAAAATATTCAAACCTTTTATCAAATTTAACGTCTAATTATAACATATTTTTAAATGATTCTATTGACGAAACAATACAAACCCTGCCAAATTTAAAAAAAGAAAATTTCAATGATATTTTGAATAAAATAAAAAACATAGATAACCTAGAAAGCATAAATGAATTAAAATTTAGCCATGAAGATGCTGAAAAATTTAATTCCTTAACAAATAAACATCTTAATAAATATATAAAAAACACAAAAACAGGAGAAAAAATTGAAAATTTAGTTGATGAAATTTCCTCTAACAAAAACCATAATAGTTTAGTAATCTATAATGAATTAACAAAGATTGATAAAAATGATTTTTGTATAAAAAATTTTAGAAATTTAAAATACATAATATCCCAAATAGTTCTAATGGCTCCCACACCAGATACTGATGAATATCAGGAAATAAACGGAACAAATATCTCTGGAGATATTCTACAACTCATCTAGAAAATATTAATAACATGGCATTAAACAAAAATAAAAAAAAAAACAAATATTAAAAATTATAACTTTTCGGAATAATTAAATTCAATTATGATATTAAAAATAAAATTTAATTTTTAAAGAAAAATATCACCATATATTCTATCAAATATTATTAAAACTTTTTTAATATCAACACTTACTATTTTTTCAACCAATCATTTTACCATGAAAAATCATATGATACACCTATAATTTTATAATAATTTAAATTTTATAAAAATAATATTAAAATTTTAAATATTAAATTAATATATTTTATTTGATTTTTATAATTTCTATTTTTCACAAAATTAAATTTTAAATTAACCATCTAATTTATTAGGTGGTTTTTAATAAATTTAAAAAACAAAATAATAAAACAAAAAAATAATTTTAAAATTTTAAATATTAAATTAATATATTTTATTTGATTTTATAATTTCTATTTTTCACAAAATTAAATTTTAAATTAACCATCTAATTTATTAGGTGGTTTTATTGTTTTAAAAAATAATTGATAAAACATTAGCCTCATCAACTATGAAAAAAACAAAAAATTATTAATTAAATAAAAAATAAATTTAAAAAACAAAATAATAAATCAAAAAAATATTTTTAAGATTTTTAAATATTAAATTAATATATTTTATTTGATTTTTATAATTTCTATTTTTCACAAAATTAAATTTTAAATTAACCATCTAATTTATTAGGTGGTTTTGGTGGTTTTTATTGTTTTAAAAAATAATTGATAAAACATTATCCTCATCAACTATGAAAAAAACAAAAATTATTAATTAAATAAAAAATAAATTTAAAAAACAAAATAATAAAACAAAAAAATAATTTTAAAATTTTAAATATTTTTGAAATTAATTCCTTTTTGTGGTAAATAAACAAAAAATATTGTCATATTTTAAAATATATTGTAAAATACACTTAAAATATTATAAATTAAGGAGATAGATATATGAATAATTTTAAAAAAATACTACTAAGTGTCTCGATTTTAACAACAATCAATATATTTTCAACTAATTGTTTTGCTATGAAAGAAAATAAAACTACAAAATGCACCGTTCCCCAACAACCTAATTATAATAAAAATAATGAAAAAATTTCTGAAAACGAAATTAATAATAACAATAATATTATAAATTTAAATATAAAAGAAAATACCAGTCAAAGCGATGATAAATATTTAAATAAAAAAAGAAAATTAGAAAACGAAACCGAAAAAGAAGAAATTGAAAAAAACGATATTTTTAAAAAATCTCAAGATAATAAAAAAATATTTAGTTGTGAAAAAATTTCTGAAAACGAAATTAATAATAACAATAATATTATAAATTTAAATAAAGAAAAAGAATTGAACCTTTTCGAAGATGTTTTAGATGAAGAAAGGTTATTAAAAGAACGATATAAAAAATATATTATTTTACGAATTTTAGTAAATAAAATGTCCGACCAATTAAAAGAAATTGTTAGCAATTACGATAGCAAATATGACAAGAATATGACCAATGGTGTTTATAAAATAATAATGTTGACTCCTAGTTCAAATTTAAAGATACCTAATTTAAAAAAACAATTAATTCCATGTGAATTTGTAATTGATTTAAAACCAGATGATATAGAAAGTTGGCAAGGTAATAAAGCTGAAGAAAATTTTTTTAGTTACATAATGTCTAATTATAAAATTATTATTGGAAAAGCTATTGAACAAACAATGTATTTTTTTAAAAATTTAACAGAAGAAAGTTGTAATGAAATAATCAACAAAGAAGAAATTAAAGATAAATTTGATTTTATATTTAACCAAACTAACCTTACTGACAAAGAAAAAATATTAGAAAAATTCAATAAATCAATATTTAAAGAATTAAAAAATATTAATAAAAAAGATCTTTGTTTTAAATATTTCACAAATATGAAGGCATTAATAGACAGCATAATGATATCAATCTCAGAAGAAAACAAAAGGCATATAATATATGCAACAATAATAACAGGTGAAAGATTAAAAACTTCAACCCAAATAGAAATACCATCAACTACTGAACTAATAATTTTTTCATCAAAAAAAGATTCATTCAAAACATACGAAAAAAGAACTATAACATTTAATGAATATGATTTCTTAAACAATCTTCAAGATTTTTAATTTAAAATCATTAATTAAAAAATATTTTTAAGATTTTTAAATATTAAATTTATATATTTTTATTTAGATTTTATAATTTCTATTTTTCACAAAATTAAATTTTAAATTAACCATCTAAATTTATTAGGTGGTTTTTATTTATTTTAAAAAATAATTAATAAAACATTATCCTCATCAACTACGAACAAAAACAAAAATTATTAATTAAATAAAAAATAAATTTAAAAAACAAAATAATAAATCAAAAAAATATTTCTAAGATTTTTAAATATTTTTGAAATGAATTCCTTTTTGTGGTAAATAAACAAAAAATATTGTCATATTTTAAAATATATTATAAAATACACTTAAAATATTATAAATTAAGGAGATATATATGAATGATTTAAAAAAAATACTACTAAGTGTCTCGATTTTGACAGCAATCAATATGTTTTCAACCAATTGTTTTGCTATGGAGAAAAATTCAAAATATATATCTGAAGGTGATATATATAACAACCAAAATTATGATCAAGACGATATTAATATTATGAGAACTCCTTTAAACAAAGCTTTTCCAGTTAATGATTCTAATTTAAACAAAAATTCAAATGACCAATTTTCAAATATTTTAAACAAAAAAACAAACAGAGAAAATGAAAATTCAATAGAAGAAGACGCAATTTCTCGAAATTCATGCCACCATAATTTAGATTTAAACAACTTCAATATTATGGAAAATCCTTTAAACAAAGCTTTTTCAATTGATTATTCTTCTGATGAAGATAACAACGAATTTAAAAATTACTATAAAGATGAAAATTCAATAGAAGAAGACGCAATTTTTAAAAATTCATTCCACCATAATTTAGATTTAAACAACTTCAATATTATGAAAATTCCAACTATGAGTAGAAAAGATTCTTTTAATATTAACTATAAAGATGAAAATTCAAATTTAAATAAAAAAACTAATATAGATAAAACGCAAGATATAAACGATTCTAATAAAATAAATTTAAATACTCCACTAAGCGTCAACCGATTTTTAATTGAAGAACATAAAAAATTTATTATTGCTGTTATATTAAGCATAAATATAGTGTTACAAACAAAAGAAATAATTAAAAGCTATAACGAAAGATTCAACTTAAAAAATAACTACGACATTTTATCTGATATATATTTTAGCTGTCTGTTAGCTCTTAGTACCAAAAACGTAAGAGAAGATAATTTAATATTAGAACCAATTAAATTATTATTAAAAGGAACTAAATCTTTATCTAACATAGCCAACTACAAAGAATTAGATTATATAAATTTGTTATCATTTATAATGGTAAACTTTAAAAAAATTTTAATAAAATCTATCAATGAAACAATAAACGAAATTCGTACATTAAAAAGAGATCAATTTGACAAATTACACGGCGAAAACTTTGAAGATTTCTATATTAAAAGAATGACTCAAATCATAAAAGCCCCAATTAAAACTAATAATGATCAAGTATATAGCGAATTACAAAAAATTGATGAAAACGACCTTTGTCATAAATGGCTAATGAATATTACTAATCTAATAGATGATGCAAAAATAGAAATACATCTAACAGATATTCCAAAAGATAATAGCACACAAATTTATAAAACAGTAATATCTGGTGAAGAATTAGCAACTAACGATAAATTTAACAAAGTTATAACAGATAAAGATAACAAATTTAAAAAAATACTATTTATAGATTTCAGCGATAATAACTTAATGGCAAAAAATAGTGATATTGATAAAACCACACTAAAATCACCAAAAGACAACATATTAACAAAACCACCAACTTATAGAATCAACCTAAATTCATTAAATAATACTAAAATTAATCTCACCGAAAACAATATTTTTTCTAACAATTCAATTAATTTTAACAACATCAAAAACGAAACTCAACCAATTACAAAATTAAATTTTGGAACACCAAACCTTATCAAAGAAAAAACTCAACCAATTAAAAAATTAAATTTTGGAACACCAAACCTTATCAAAGAAAAAACTCAACCAATTACAAAATTAAATTTTGACACATCAAATCCTTTATATCAAAATAATATTAACCAAATAGATTCAACCAAAACAAACAATAAATCAATTTTTAAACAACCACTATCACAAGAAAGATTTTTTGTAGAGGAATATAAAAAACGAGTTATTTGCTCAATTTTAAAAAAACATGTTGAAAACGAACTAAAAGTCATCATAAATAATCATATTAAAGATCCTAGTGATATAAAAAAATGTGATAATTGTTGTCTGAATATGGCTTTTAATGCTAACGGCCTAAAAAAAGATAACTTCACATTCAGATCAACTAAATTTATATTTAAACTACCTTATACGCTTCAAGAAATTTTTAAAAATAAGGATACAGAATATATAGACCTTATAATAGATATAATATCTAATTACAAAATAATTTTTAAAAATGCTATTGCTAAAACATTTAAAGAATTACCTAACTTGGAAAAAAAATATATTTATGAACTATCTGAAATTCGCGGAATCAAAAATAGTTGTAATACACTAATTAAAAATTTTTCAGGAAAAGTAAATATTAATTATTCAACAATCTATGATGAATTAAAAAAATTTAATGAAAAAGACTACTGCTACCAATATTTTACAAATCTTGAATGTCTAATAGATACTTTACGTTTACAAGTTCCTAAAAGTTGTGCATCACAAAACGATATCGATGGTTCTTATGAAACACTCGCAAACATACGCGGTTTTCTACTAATTTCTTCAGATCCAATATATCTACATTATGTTGGCGATATAAGAATACCAGAAGAAAAACAACAAATATATTTTAAAGATAAAAACTTTTCTGAGATTTTTAATTCCTAAATATAATATTGAAAACATCTATTTAAACAATGATTATACTATAAAATCAATATATCCACATATAATTTAATAATAATTTAAGTTTTTTAAAACATAAAACAATAAAATATAATTGCTATAAATATATTTTTATTTAGTTTTTATAGCAATCTCAAAAAACAGTTTTTAGAATCACTATTTTTCATATAATTAATTTTAACCATCTAAATTTATTAGATGGTTTTTATTGTTTTTTATAAAAATAACTAAAAAATATTGTCATATTTTGACGTATATTGTATAATATAGAAAATTTCAAATAAAAAGGAGACTAAAAATGAGTAGATCAAAAAAAATATCATTACTGTTAACCACATTAGTAGCAACTATTTCTTTTTCGACAAATTGTTTTGCAATGGAAAAAAATAATAGCAAACAAGATTCAAATGAAAATATCACCATAAAAATTATTAACACTTTTAAAAATGAAGATGATATCAAATTACTAGAAAAAAAAAGAAATCCAGAAAAAAAAGCAATAAATATATCAAAACAAGAAGGTGAAGTAAAATCAGAAAACATAAAAGAAAAAACTTCTAAATCTAATAATAAATTAATAAAACCAATATTAGTAGGATTTAACGACTTCGAAAATCAAGATCCAACCAATAATAATATAATACCAAACACTCTTACTTCAAAACAAAAAAGTGAATTAAAATCAAAAATCATAGACAAAGAAACTTTTAAATCTAATAATAAATCAATAAAACCAATATTAGTAGGATTTAACAACTTCAAAAATCAAAATCCAACCAATAACAAAAATAATATAATACCAAACACTCTTGCTTCAAAACAAAAAAGTGGATTAAAATCAAAAATCATAGACAAAGAAACTTCTAAATCTAAAAATTCAAATGACAATAATAAATTAAAAAAACCAATATTTATGGAATCTAAAAACACTGCGAATCAAAATCCAACCAATAATAGTAATAATAGTAATACAAACTCTCTTACTTCAAAACAAAAAACCATAAAAGAAGAAAATATAATAACCAAAAAATTAATATATCTCAAAAATGAATTACAAATAAAAATAAAATGTCTTGAAATTTCAAAAGAAAAACTAAACCAAGATATATTTAATAAATCAAAAGATGTTTTAAAAAATCAACTAAAAGAATTTGAAGAAACATTAAATTATATTAAAAAATCTAACAATAAATTTAACAACACAATGAATAGCGAAATAAACGAAAAAATCAAAAAAGAACTTGATAAACCTGTTAATAAAAAATTAATAGAAGAAATTTATGAGATTTTTAAAAATTTTGAAAAAACATATTCTGATTTTATGGATAAAGGTTTTGAAAAAATAGATGTGACCGACATTAAAAATGATATTGAAGATAAATCAAATAATCCTAAAACAAATAAATTTGTTATAGAAAAAAATTATGAATTAAAAACACTAACAAAAGAAAAATATAAAAATAATATTTTAATGGAACTTTTTACAAATCATCTAAAAAAACAATATACGAATTTTGTTAACTCATACTTACAAAGAATAAATAAAAATAATGAAGACTATTTAAAAGATAACTTAGTAATAAAAAGAAATATTGATAAAGACACCATAGGTTCTTTGCGAAAAAAATATAATATATTTGTTTATTTTCCACAAAGTTCTATACCTAATATAACGAATTTTTTTGGTCCAATTTGCAGAATTTTAAAATCTAACACAAAAGAAATTCTTAAAAGTGCTGCTGCTTCCACAATAAAAGAATTAAGATGGGCTAAAAGATTAAATATTCGTTTAGGTTTTAACGATAAAGAATTTCAAAAAGAATTTCAAAGTCAAGTAGACTATATATTAACAGAAAACGATTATGATGAAATATATAATGAATTAAATAATATATCTATTAATGACGAGTGCTATAATATATTTACAGATTTTGAAAATTCATTAACTAAAATTAATTTTGGACAAATAAATGAACAAAATATATGTTCAAAATTAGAATCATTATCAATTAAAGATTTATATGGTAAATCACATTAAATATATATTATAACGTAATTAAATTTTAAATTAACCATCTAATTTTTTAGGTGGTTTTTATTTATTTTAAAAAACATTAGAAATATATTATTAAATATAACTTCTTAACCAATATTAAAAATTTGAATTTTAAATTAAAGTTTATTATAAAAAACCATAAAATAATATATTTAATATTTAAAACTTTATCTATATTTTTATAAATTTAGATTAAATTAAATTAATTTTAACCATCTAATTTATTAGATTAAATTAAATTAATTTTAACCATCTAATTTATTAGGTGGTTTTATTATTTTAAAAAATAATAAAAAACTATTGTCATATTATGGAATATATTGTAAAATATAATTAAAATATTATAAATTGAGGAGAAAATTAAATGACTAAATTTAAAAAAATACTATTAAATATATCTATTCTAACAGCAATTAATATATTTTCAATTAATTGTTTTGCAATGAAAAACGAAAATAATAAAAAATTTAGCATAAGTTCAATCACAACAAACAAAGAAAAATCTAAAAACCTTTCTAATAATGATTATGTATATAACCCTTTTTATGAGGAAATTAAAAACAAAGATGATAGAGAAAAAAATTTAGAAAAGCAAAAATTTAATGAACCTAACATAAAAAACAATGAAGAAAAATCTAAAAACCTTTCTAATAATGATTATATATATAACCCTTTTTATAATGAAAATTCTTTAAATAGTGAAAATTTTTTAAATAAAAAAAGAAATCTAGAAAACACAACAAATGAAAAACCAACTACAAAAAACAACGAAAATAAAGTTGAAACCAAAGAAAGAAAAAATGAAGAAAAAAAAGAACCAAACAACATTATTAATAACCAAATTAAAGAAAATTCAATGAAAGAAAATTTTGAAAACAATAAAAAAGAATCATATGACGAATTAAATGGTGACTACCTTATACAAAATATAAAAAAAAAGGAAGAAAATTTAAAAAACGTCATAGATAATATAAAAAATCAAAAAAATAATTTATTTATTTTCTTTAAACATTATTTTAATACAAACATTGCAAAAAAAATACAACCAACCAAAATGCAAATATGTCGAGAAATTTTATCTTATTTAATAGACAAAAAAATGGCTATAAAACAAAATTGGAATAGTTATTTAAATAAACATTTATTAAAGGATTTGTTTAAAAAATATGCAGACAAAAACAGTTTTATCATAGGATTTTATGTTTCTTTAAAAGACAATTTTATATTACCAATATTTGATGGCTCAAAAGAAGAAAATGCACAAAATATATTAGAAACATTTACTAAAATTTTTGAAGACTCAAAGGCAAAAATTATAAAAACCTGTTCAACTGATGAAGATACAATTAATTTAATGGAAAACGAATTTTCAGAAGTTATAAATGAAATTTTTGATTTTTTTGAAGAAAACATGCTTACTCCTTTTGATGATTGGTGGGAAGGTGATAATAATTATAGTAAATTTAAAACAGATATATTTGAAAAAATAAAAAAGATAAAAGAAAATTTAAAAAAAGATCAAATCAATCTAAAAGACGGAATTAAAGAAATCCATAACCATATATCAAATTTTCTAAATGAAGGCAAAGAAAATATAGATAATTTAAAAAGAGAAATAGAACCTGATGACGCATTATACTTAGAAAATCTTAATAAAAAAATGCTAAATATTTTCACATATAAAGATGAATTAGAAGAATTAAAAAAAGGATTTAATAACATAAAAAATGAGTATAAAGATTTTATTACTGGATATTCTAAAAATAATTTAGATGACGAAAATAAGAAAATTTTTGATAGAACATTAAATTCCTTAACATTAAAAGAATTACAAGAAGTAATAAACAATAGTTATATCAATATAGATGTGCGCCATATTGATAGTAATTCAGAAAATATAAATTATATTGATAAGATATCCCCTGTAAAATTTGTTTTTAATTCTGAATTAGATATGCTACCAGAAAACGATAATTATTTAATTAGAGAAATTTATGATAATGAATTAAAAATTATTAAAAAAATACTTAATGAAAATTCATGCAATAAAACCTATATTCTTGATGTTCCTAACATAGATACAGACAAAACAAATAAAACCTCTAATTTTAGTTTTAATCTTTTAAAACCTCAAGATACCTATCTTGTTCTATTTTTTCTTGGTAAAGCAGCGTGGCCTTTTAAAGATATAATAGATCTTTACATTACTCCTGAATTAGAAAAAGAAATTCCAAAATGCTATGCTACCAATTTATTAGATACATATAAAAAAATAATAAAAGACAAAAAAATAGATATAAAAACATTAGATATAGATAAATTTTTAGAAGAAGCGAAAAATTATCCATTAAATGAATATTCTAATAAAATAATTTCCAATAACACATATGATATCAAAACAGATGAAGAAAAAATTTTTGATGAAAAACTACATAATAAATTAGAAGAGAAATATAGTAGCAAAAATAAAAATACCATAAGATGTACAAAAAATAATTTTATTTGTGCATATGTTGGTTTCCAAATAGATTTTATGATGGAAACATTTGCAAAAAATTTGAAAAACAGATATTCTAAATTAATTGAAGAATCTTTAACAATTCCTGGAATATACTATAGTGAAGGAGATTATAAAATAACAGAATCTGACAAAGGCATAGCAAATTTATTAGGGGAAACACCACAAGAAAATTATATATTTAATTATAAACTGCTACTTAAAAATAATCTATTTATAATCAAAGACTATATTGAAAAAGTTTTTAAAAATGATTTAATCAAAAATATAATATTGGAAAGAGCTGTGGAAGACACAACAAAAGAATTAAAAGAAATGCCTGAATTAGAATTTAGTGTTAAATTTAAAGACCATTTTGAAAAAAATAAAGAAAATATAGAAAAATATATATACCAAAAAAATAATTTTAAATATTTCTATAAACGATTATAATAAAAGATATTGAAAAAAATTGATTTTTCTAAAAATAACACTTTAAAGACCATTTTGAAAAAAATAAAGAAAATATAGAAAAATATATATACCAAAAAAATATATCAGATGATAAGAAAAATAATTATCGTAATAATTTAAAAGATCTTATTAACGCCACAAAAAAGAAAAATCTTAATATTGATTATTTAAAAAACTGGATGGAAATATATAAATGTTATATTCTTTTTAATATTGAAAAATTTTAAATATATTGAAAAATTTTAAATATATTTCTATAAACGATTATAATAAAAGATATTGAAAAAAATCACAAAACAAATATTTATAAATATTATATGTCTAGTTCAAAACGAATTAAACCAACATCTTGCAAAAAGCATATTTATCATAAGTGTTGATCCACAAAAATATACAAATATTAAATAATATAAATAACACTAAATATAAACTAACTATATACTTTAACAATAATAAAATAAAATTATGACGACGTAGAAAAATATAAAAAACGATTAAAATCTTGAAATAAAATAAACTAACAACTAATCAAAATATTATATATATCAACAAATAAATATTTAAATTTTACAAAAAGTTTTTCAAAAAAAAGAAAACACAAATTCCCTTCTCAAGAAAAAGATAATTCTAATGTTAAGAAATAAAAAAATGATGATAAAAATTCTTTTACATTTAAAATGCCTAAAAACATTCATAAACATGAAAATTTAGAAGAAAATATACAACCAGCATATTTAAGCACCTGCATCAAATCAAACAGTAAATAATAGTGACAATATCATTATTAATAATAACAATAATAATGATATTGTTAATAATTATATGTCTACAAAAAATAAAAACAAATTTAAAATAAGTGCCTATTAAATGTGGGTGCTTATTTTTTATAAATACCGTTCATATAAATAATACTTGCCATCAAAACTATATATAATTCCACTTTAGCTCATAAAAAAATAAACAACAATTTTAATAAACACTGGACCAATTTTAAAAAAAAGATTAATAGTAAACAATATAAAAAATTTAAAATTAAATAAAATAAATCAGATGAAAATAAACAAAATACAATAGTTTAGATAAAAGAAAAATAATAAAAATTAATGATAAAAAATATTCAAAACTTTTAGAAAGCTTTTTAAAAAAATAAAATTCAAAAAACAAAAAATTAAAAAAATTTAACAATTTAATTAACCTAAAATTATATCATAATTTTAAAAATATCTATAACATTAAATAAATATAAAATTAAACACCTAAAATTTTACTTTTGCTCTTTTATGAAACTAAAAAATAATAAATTAAATAACATTTCATTAATATAAAAAATTGCTAAACAGTAATAAATAATTCTTCTTTTGTTTCTATAGCTACTTCATAAAAAATAATTTTTATAAACCATAATTAATATATTTGATATTAAAAGTTTATTTTAACATCCAATTTTTTTTATTAAAAAAATCCTAATTTTTTATAGATCAAAACAATAAAATATTTATCTATAATATATAATTTTAATATTTAAGATTTTATTTAAATTTACTAAATGTTTTTTATATTAAAATTACCTAAACAAAAAATAATATAAATATAAAACTTTTAACAAAAATCAAATTTAATTCTAAACACCTAAAATTTTCTTAAAACTAATATAATAAACCGGTTTTCATTTATTTTTTTTAACTTGTTCCTATAGATAAAAATATATAAATTAAATAAAAAATAATTTTTATAAATTTAATTTAAAATAAATATTAATTCTATCTTAATTTACCAAATATTTTATACCATAAAGAATAAACATTAAAATAAAATCATTTTTTATGTCTATAAAAATAGCCAAACACTATTGTCATATTCTGGAATATATTGTAAAATATAGTTAAAATATTATAAATTAAGGAGAAAATCAAATGACTAACTTTAAAAAAATATTATTAAGTATATCTATTCTAACAGCAATTAATATATTTTCAATTAATTGTTTTGCTATGAAAAATAACAATCATTATAAAAAATCTTTCAATATGTTAAATAAAAAAAGAAAAGAAGAAGAAAATACTCAAAATTCACATAATGAAAAAATAAGCCTTAAATTTAAAAAGCCTTATTCTTTTGACATGAAAAATTTAAACAATAGTTATTCTAATAATATATCAGTTCCGGAAAAATTAAATTTAAATTATATGCAGCCTAATTTAAATAGTAGTTATTTTAATAACATAATAAATGCAAAATCGTCTGCTTTTGGCATAAAAAATTTAAATAATATTTATCCGAATTATATTAATCCTAATAATATAACATTTAATACATTAACAAAAAATTCAAATAATGAACTAAAACCAGAAGATGAAAATAATTTAGAAAAAACAATTCCTGGAAAATTAAATTTAAATTGTATGCAACCTAATTTAAATAATAATTCAAATGAAATTATAAATACAAAATCTTATGCTTTTGGCATAAAAAATTTAAATAATAGTTATTTCAATAATATTAACCCTAATAATATAACATTTAATACATTAACAAACAATTCAAATAATGAACTAAAACCAAAAGATGAAAATAATTTAGAAACAATTCCGGAAAAATTAAATTTAAATAATAATTCAAATGAAATTATAAATACAAAATCTTATTCTTTTGGCATGAAAAATTTAAATAATATTTATCCGAATTATATTAACCCTAATAATATAACATTTAATACATTAACAAATAATTCAAATAATGAACTAAAACCAAAAGATGAAAATAATTTAGAAATAAATCCGGAAAAATTAAATTTAAATAATAATTCAAATGAAATTATAAATACAAAATCTTATGCTTTTAGCATAAAAAATTTAAATAATATTTATTCTAATAATATTAACCCTAATAATATATCATTTAATACATTAACAAATAATTCAAATAGTGGGCTAACATTAAAAAATTTAGAAAAAACAATTCCTGGAAAATTAAATTTAAATAATAATTCAAATGAAATTATTAATACTACCATAAAAAACTTAGCCGAAAACAAAGAAGAATTAAATTTAAACTATCCTTTAAATGCCAACAAATTTTTAGTAGAAAAATGTAAAAAACATATCATTTACGACATTCTAAAATCATATTTATCTGCAGAAATAACAGAATATATTGAACAATATAACATAAATTATAGCAAAAATTTTGCTTTAGAAAACAAAGACGACATTTCAAACAAAATTAATTTTACAATATCAATAAAACACAATCAAAACCTATTAAACCTAAATAATCTTAAATTAAACCCAATTGAATTATCAATTAAATTCTTTCCAGATATGAAAAAAACTCCCAGCAGCGAAGATAAATATTTTGTGAATCTTTTAACACATATTACATCCAATTTAAAAATATTTTTAAGAAATGCTATCTACAAAACAAAACAAAAAATTCATAAACTAACAGAATATGAAATTAATGAAATAATCCTAAAAAATCATAATAATTTAAATAGACCTACTTCAAATATATCTAAAATATATCTTGAAGAAATACTTAGAGAACTTAAAAATTTTGATGAAAAAAACCCTTATTATGAATCTTTAACAAATTTAAATATAATAAATTATGTAAAACTATTAATGTTTTTAAAAGACGAAAACAATAATTTTTTGAAAATTTTTGAAACATCATTAAACGGTTATGAACTAACAAATAAACAAGAAATCACAAAAGCCATAACCACAAAAATAATACTACCGAATAAAAAAAGAACCATAAAACTTAATGATTACGACTTTATATCAAATATTGAACAAAAAAATATAATAAAAAATTCACCTAATATTCAAAATAATTTAAATCCTGAAGAAATTTATGAAAACAACATTTTTTTTAACAACAACAATAATAATAACGAAATGGAAATAGATGAAAATGATAAAAATTTATTTTTTAATAAATTTTTAACCCCAGAGCAATTTTTAAAAGAAGAATATAAAAAACGTGTTGTTTTTGCACTTTTAAAATTATATATAAAAGAAGAATGTGATAATTTTATTACGGATTATGTTAATAAATCTAATTTAGAAAATAAAGAAAGTATATTAAACGATATTAACTGTAGCGTTGTAGTAAACTATAATCCCACAAATTTAAAAGCAGACAACTATCAAATAAGACCAAATAAATTTTCAATTAAATTACCTCCAAAAATTAGAATGATTTTTAAAGATAAAAAATTTGTAGATCTTTTAATAGATATGATTTCTAATTATAGAGTGTTTTTTAGCAAAGCCACTATTAAAACAATTAAACAACTAACCAAATTGAATAGGTCTACATTTGAGGAACTTTTCAAAGAAAGAGGCGTTTTGCAATGCTGTAACAAATTAGTTTCTTCTATTTCAAATAACCAAAATTTCGATAATTCAAAAATTTTAAATGAATTATATTACATAAATAAAAACGACCCTTTTTTTAAATATTTAAAAAATTTAAGCCGGTTATTTTTTGAAGCAGAAATAATGGCCCCCGATAAAAACGCAAAAACACAAGCAACATCAATGTATCTATATGTTTACAAAAAAATCCCTGAAACAACAATTCATGGCCTTTCCTTGTTTTCTGATGACTCAATTAACGTAGATACAATTGATGGCATAGAAATTCCAGAAGAAAAAAGAAAAATAATTTTTAAAAACCATAACTTTTTAGAAGAGCTAAATAAAATTAAATTTAATTCAAAACATAAATATTAAATTTTAAAACAAATATATAAATTTCATAAATTAATCTTCTTTAGTTTTTGCTAACTAATTTTTTATATAAATAATAACATAAAATTCTATAAAAAATAATTTTTAAAAACCATAACTTTTTAAAAGAGTTAAATAAAATTAAATTTAATTCAAAACCTAAATATTAAATTTTAAGCATCTATTTTATTAGATGCTTTTTTTTATAAATAGTTCTTTTTGATGAGTATTATGTAATATGATAATATATTTAAAATAAGAAGAATTATGATATGAATAAATCCAAAAATATCATTAATAATCAACTTAGCAAAATTTATTAATATTTCAACCAACTGCTTTACAACAAAAAATGATAGTAGATTAATAATAAATCAATAGAACCAATATTAATAATATCGTCAATAGCAATCCGTCTAATAATAACAACAAAATAAAATTTCTAAAAAAAATTTAGAAAGAGAAACAAAAAATATAGAAAAAAAGAAAAGTTATTAAATTAAAAAAAATTAAATATATTAACCTTTTTAGCATAAATTTGAAAAATAAGTTATTAATGATTTAAACAAATATAACAACAAAAACACATAAAAAAGTCATAGCATTAATGTTTTTTACTAGATAAAATTGAGAATTTAATTAAAAAAACAAACCATAAATTAAAAGAAGAAGATATAAAAAATGCATATAATAATTTGAATAATATAAATTGTAATAATTTAATGAATATTTTTAATTTGTTTTATTCAAATAATTTAAAAATTAAAAAAACATAATTAACAAAATTAAATAAAATTTTTATATAACAAATAAAATCTATATTAAAAGTTATTATATATTTTTTATTATATTAATAATAATAAACTATTTTAAAAAAATAAGTCTTTTAATAACAACTTTTTAATTAAATATATTAAATAACATAAATTTATACTTCAAAAATTATAAATAAAATAGAATTCTTAAATAAACAATAAATCAAATATATTAAAACTTTTTTGTCTCATAATTTCCTTTTTTTGGTAAAAATATGTAATTTATGGTAATTATGTAAAATGTGTTGTCATATCGTGACAAATAATGTATTATTTAGTGGAATTCAAATAAAAGGAGAAAGATTAAATGAAAAAATTAAATAAAATAATAATTGGAGTATTTATGCTTATTGCAACTAGTTCTTTTACTACAAACTGTTTTGCTATGAAAAATAACAAAAATTCAAATTTTAATAATGGAAAAAAAGTATATGCAAAAAAAGAAGAAAAAAACAAAAAATTTTTAGGGGAAAAAAGAAAATATAGTTTCCAGTCTCAAGAAAACAATAATTCCAATCTTGAGGAAAATGATGATGAAGATTCTTTTATATATAAAACACCAGAAAACACCCGTAAATATGAAAATTTAGAAAAAAATATACAACCTTCATATAAAAAAACCGCACAAGAAGGAACACAACCACAAGGAATTTACATGAGACGTCTATCATTCACAGAAAATGAAGGTGAAAATTTACAACCAGCAAATTTTGGAGCAATTGCAATAAATCAAATGGTAAATAACAATAATAATTTTCATAATATTTTTAATGATATTTTAAATGATGTTAACACTAATAATAGCAATAACAATAATAACAATAATAACAATAATAACAATATTCTTAACAACAATAACAATAATATTAATGACATCATTAATGACATCATTAATGATAATATATCTACAAAAGATATCACTAATAAATAATTAAAAAAATAAAAAAAATTTAAAATAAGTGTCTATTAAATGTAGGCACTTATTTTTTATAAATAAAATTCCTAAATAGTAATAAATAGTTCTTCTTTAGTTTATATAGTAACTTCATAAAAAAATAATTTTTATAAACCACAACTTTAAATAAATTAAAAACACTAAACATTAATTTAAGAACCTGAATTTATTAAATATTTTTATATTAAATTTCTTTTTTGTGAAAATATGTAATTTGTGGTAATTATACAAAATATATTGTAAATTTATGTTGAATGGTGTATCATTTGGTGTGAGCCAAATAAAAGGAGATGCTATATATGAAAAAATTAAATAAGATAATAATCGGAATATTCATGCTTATTACGACCAGTTCTTTTTCTACAAATTGTTTTGCTATGAAAAATAACGATAATTCTAATAATGAGAAAAAAATAAATGCAAAACAAGAAAAAAAAATAAACCTTTTAAAGAAAAAAAGAAAACACAATTTCCCTTCTCAAGAAAAAGATAGTTTTAATGTTAAGAAAGAAAAAAATGATGATAAAAATTCTTTTATATTTAAAGCACCTGAAAATACTCATAAATATGAACATTTAGAAGAAAATATACAACCAGCATATTTAAAAGCACCTGCATCAAATCAAATAGAAAATAGTAGTGACAATATTATTATTAATAACAACAATTTCCATAACTTTTTAAACAATATTTTAGATAATATTAACACTAATTATGATAACAATAACGATAACAATAATAACAATAATAATATTAATAATATTTTTAATAATTATATGTCTACAAAAAATGAAACTAATCAATTAAAAAAATAATATAAAATTAAATTTAAAATAAGTGCCTATTAAATATGGGCGCTTATTTTTTATAAATACCACCCCACATAAAATAACCC
Organism: Oscillospiraceae bacterium; assembly: GCA_902772105.1. Taxonomy (GTDB): domain Bacteria; phylum Bacillota; class Clostridia; order Oscillospirales; family Ruminococcaceae; genus RUG12519. The sequence goes on from CACXZI010000031.1 coordinate 36,189, forward strand.
ACTGGCATATATAAGAACTATATATAATTCCACTTTAGCTTATTAAAAAATAAACAAAATTTTAATAAGCTATAGATCAATTTAAAAATTTCAACAATAGTTTTAATTTTAAATAATAAATTTAGGTTCATATGAAGAAATTTTAGAATACATAAAAAACAACAATTCATTCGTTTTAATATTAATTTTAAAAATAATAACATATAAAAAAAATTGTTTTCTTAATAAAAAATACCAAAACATATGATGAAACTATTAATATGCTTTTAATTATCTTAAGCTGTAACAAAAATAATTATAAATATATTAAAGCATAAAAAATATAAATTAAATATTACAATAAGCTTAGCAAAAATAATTAAATATTAATTATTTATATCATAAACACAATCTAAACCAACACTTTTTATAATATTTTTATTTTTTTCATTAAAACAATCAAGGCAATTTTTTAAAATATTTTCTATTTTTTTATTTTGTTCGTTTTTTTCTTTAAATGGCAAAACATCAAATTTTAAAGCATAGCAATTTTCTTTTCTATCGTAATAATAAACATTATTTATCACTCCTACATCAAAAGCCAAATTTTCTTTTTCTAGATTATATAAAATTAAAGAAACTAAAACCGTATTACATAAATTTATAATTCCATTATCTTTAAAACCATCTTTTAATTTTAATTTTATATTATATAAAAATTTAAAATTATTATTAAAATTAATTTTATCTTCACTAACACTAAATATTTCAAAAATATTATGTATTCCATTAACTATTTTTTTAAATTCTTCTAAATCTAAGCTATCTATTAGTTTTAAAATATCTTTTGAGCATTTGTTATAATTTTTCAAAAAATCTTTATAACAACAAATATAATATTTAAATTCATCTATTAAAAAAATATCTCTTAATCTATTAAACGAATTTATCACAGTTAAAAAAATATCTCTTAATCTATTAAACGAATTTATCACAGTTTTTATTTTATCATTTTTATCAAAACATTTAATATTATCTAAAAAAGAATTTTTTTGAGCTTCTATATAATTAAAAATTTCCACAAAATAAATATATATATTTTCATCTTTTATTTTATTTATTTTTTCAATAACACTATTTTTTATGTTATCTTTAAAATTGTTTATAAACTCATTATGAGATTCATTGCAGTTTTCTTTTATAGAATAATCTAATTCATCTAAAGAACCCAAAAACATTTCTTTAACTACATCTAAATCTTTTAAAGCTAAATTCATATATTTTATTTTTCTTTTTAAATTATTAAAATTTCTAGCAAACTCCCCCAAAATCAAAAAAATATTTTTATCATCTTTAGAAGATAGATAAAAATTCAAAAATTCATTTAAATTTTTATATTGAGGATTTAACATTTTTAAATATATTTTCAAATTATCGGGATAGTAATTTTTTTTATTAATCATGTCTTTTTCTAACATATATTTAAATAGTTCTAAATAATATTGTTTTAAATCTTTGTTAATATCTTTAAAACTCTCATTACTAAAATTAAAAAAATATCTACAACCCAAAAACAAAATATCTTTTTGTTTATTTTTTAAATTAACTGTTTTGTTTAATTCACTATTTTTTAAATTAAGCTGTTCAATAAATAATTTATTAAAATTTTCATTTTGTTCTATAACTTTTTCTTGTTTTTTAATTAAATTATATGTACTATTGTCTTCATTTTCTATTTGTATTTCTTTTGCTTTTAATGTTTTTTCTTTTTCGTTTTTTTCTATTTTCTTATCTTTGTTTTTTGTTAAATTATATTCTTTCAAATTTTTATTATTTGTTTTAGTTTTAAATAAATTTTCAAAATTTAGTGTTGCTTCTCTCTTGTTTTGTAGAAATTGACTTATATTATTAGATTCATCATTAAAAATATTATCTGGTTTAAAACTAAAATTTGATTTTTCTTCTTTTTCTAAAATATTTTCCTTTATGCTATTTAATGCTAAATCCTCAAATTTAGATGAATCTACATCATTTTCTCTTTCGTCATAACAATCAAAATAAAAACTTTTATCTTTATAACTTTTTTCTTCGTTATTACGACCAAAAACTTCATGCATACCAAAACAATTAATCGAAAAAAAATTAAAAATTCCTAACAAAAAAATAAAAAAAACTAAACTCTTTGTTTTAAACAATTTTTAAATCCTCCTTGTTTAGATATTGTTTTACAAAATACATCAATTTATTTTACAATATTAAACAAAGATTGACAATATTTTATAATAAAAATTTATAATTTAGAATCAGAACAAAAACATAGTTTACATTTATAGCATATTAAACCAAATAAAAATAATATACTACACACAAAAAACTGTAATAAAAAAATAGACGATGAGATTATATATAATAAAAACACAAATTTTTATAAAAATTAATAAGTGAGAGTTAAGTGCTCTTAAATTAGATTATAAACTATGTAAGTAAAATTTTTTTTATAAAGTCAATATAACTATAAAATAATAAATAAAACTTAAAGAATTGTTGATATAATTTTAAATTTTGAAGAAATTTTAAATTAGTTTAGAGGGTAAATAGGTCTATTTAATTTTTTTATATAGATATATTTTTCAAATAGTATTTAGCAGGCCGAATAAAGTTAGAGTTAAATTTCTTGGCGAGTGATTAATTTAAAATTACATCAAACATTCTACGTAATGAAAAAAGATTTAGCAGGCCGAATAAGGTTAGAGTTAAATTTTCTGGCGAGTGATTAATTTAAAATTACATCAAACTTTCTACGTAATGAAAGAATTTAGCAGGCCGAATAAGGTTTGATTAAACATTATGGCGAGTGAACAATTATAACATTTTATTAAACTTTTTACGTACTGAAAAGAATTTAGCAGGCCGAATGAAGTTTAGATTAAATTTCTTGGCGAGTGAACAATTATAAATTACATCAAACTTACTACGTAATGAAAAAACGTAATGAAAAAATAAAAGCATCTGCTAATTTTTCAGACACTTTTACTTTTTATCTAAACATTAAAATTATTAAAATATATTTTACTTAAAAATCTTATATAAAATATTATCATTATCATTATTATCATTATCATTATTATCATTATCATTATCATTTAAGTTAAAATCTTTTTCATATTTGTTATATATTATTTTATTAGGGTTAAAATTAAAATTTTCATTAGTTTTTTCTTTTAAAAT
>CACXZI010000032.1 GCA_902772105.1 Oscillospiraceae bacterium
GAAAAAAATATCTAGAACAAAACAAAAATAAAAACGCAACGAACTTCTATAAAATTAAATCAAAATTAACCAATGAGAACAATATTGAACCTAAAACAAAATGTCTTACAAATGATTATTCAAACAAGAAGAATGCTAACATTAAAAGAAATAATTTCAGCTCAAGATTTAAAAATACAAATATTAATAATAATCAGAATAAAAAAACAATAACTGAAAATACAAAAGAGAGAAAAAAAATATATTCACAAAAAATTAATAAAGAAGAGGTAGAAAAAGAAAAAGTAACTATTCCAGGAAAATACAAAAAAGCTAAAGAATCGCAAACAACAAGAAATCATAATTCAAATCAAGATATATCAATGATATCAAATAAAGATAATTTAGATGATAGTATGGCGACAATAAAAAACATAGTTGATTATTTAAATGAAGAAGAAACTGTGGATTTTGGTGATTATGGATACATAAAAGCCATGCAAAATAACAAAAAATCACTAAACACTATCTCAAATGTTAAAAATGTTATTCGCTATAACAATTTAGTAATAGATCCAAAATCGACTCAAGTACAAAAAATTGGTAACTCAAATATTATAATATCAGCCCATTACACTGTAGAAAGATAGAAACCACAATAGGATAAAAAATAAAACAATAAAATAAAAAAATCTTGCCATACATACGTAGTGAAAATTTTAAATAGGCGAATGCCAAAAACTACCATTTGAAAATTTGTGTTCTATTTGATATTATTATTAGGAAAAATGTCGAAAAGGAGAGAATAAAATGGCAAAAAAAATAAAAAAAATTATTACAACAGCAATTTTATTAAACACAATAACAGCAACAAGCCTTGCTATGAGACGAAGAAATAACACCACAAACACACGAAAATATGATATAACAAAAACAGAAGACAAGAAAAGTTATGATAAAAAAAGTTCTTATTCTTATAAAGACAAAAAAATAAATGAAATCAAAAAAATAAATGAAATACCTAAAGAAAACAGTAGAACCGAAAATTACAAAAAAACAACCAATTTTATAAAAAATGAATCTAAAAAAACAATTGAACCATCAAAATTTATTCTTGTAAATGAAGAAGAAAAGCAATATTTCAAAGAAAAGAACAAAGAAGAAGATGTTTTAGAAAAAGAACTTAAAGAAACGATTGAAAAAATAAGCGCATTGGAAGAAGAAAAATCTTACAAAAAAGATAAATTTGAAAAAACAGAAAAATTATTAAAATTAAAAGATAAACAAATAAGTTTATTAAACAAAAAAATTAATTGGCTTCTTGATGTTGGAAATTCAGAAAATAAAATAAAGGATCGTATGTTAAATATAATGAAAATGCACGACATAATAAGTCGAGGAATAAAAGAATTAGAAGATAAAACAACGGATAGAGCAAAAGGTAATGTTGGATTTGGAAATAATAATTATATGAAGAATCGTATTATGAGTGAAAAAACACAAAACAGTGGAAATCAAAGAATGAAAAAATTAGAAGGTAAAACAACGGATACAGCAGAAAACATTAATAAAGAATTTATAACCAAAACTAGTGAAATATTTAGGAGTGTAAATGAACGTCCAGATAATGATTTTTATACAATGCTTTGTAAATTTAACGGAGACAAAATGCCAATAAAACCTATAGAAAGTAGAAAATGCAAATATAAATTTTGGGTTGGACGTAAAGAAAAAAATGATAATGCAAATGAAAATTCAAAGAAAGAAGATAGTAAAATTACACGTAAAGAAAAAAATGATAATGTAAATAAAAATTCAAAGAAAGAAGATAGTAAAATTACACGTAAAGATTCTTATATAAAATTTAATAGAGAAGAAAGAATTAATATTCTTAATAAAGTAAAAAACAGAATGTCAAAAAAACCAATAAACGAAAATTAATAATTTATAATTTAATATAATTTGGCTCCATCGTCACTTAAATGATGATGGAGATTTTTAGAATGAGTTTCCAAATTTACTAGTTATAGTACCAAAATTTGTTCATTGAAAAATATGTAAGTAATCTGATAAAATAAAGTAGAAATATGTCAGGGGGTAAAAAAATGAAACATTCATTAAAAATTTTAATCGTGTCGACAATGATTTCTACAAGTTCAATACCATTTACAGCATCAGCTATGAAAAATAATAATAATTCAACCAATATAAAAAACTTAAATAATGAAATTATAACCAAAGAAATAACTAATCAACTTAAAGAATTTGAAAATTGTGTTAAAAAATATGAACAAAAAATCAACAATCTAAACTCAAAAATAACAAATTTTAAAGAAAATAAGATATCAGATAAACTTGAAACAATAGAAAATTATTCAGAATTATCAGAACGTTATAAAGAATTAAAAAAATTAATAGAAAAATTAAAAAAATATCATAATAGTAATAATAATGATAATAATAAAAAAGAAAAATCTGAGAAAGAATTAGAAAACGATCTTAAAAAAGTAAAAGAAACTATAGAAACACTTGGTTTTAATTCTGAAAAAATGATACAGAGAAAATTAGAAGAAATGCGAGAATTTGAAAAAAAAGAAATAAATAAAGAAAATGACGATAATAAAAATAGAGAACTAAAAAACATGGGAATAAAACTATATGTAAATATAATTAAAAATTTAGAAAACATAAAAAAATCATACGATGAAATAAAAAATTTATATAACAGCAGAATGAAATGTTTATCAAATTATAACAATATGAATAAATCGCATCTATATACTAAGAAACAATCCATAAATGAAATATATAATATTCCGAAAAATAGTGCTTATAATGCTTATTATAATTTAAAACAAGGAGAAGTCCCACGCAAAATTAACAATATGTATTATGTACCACAAAAAAATTTATATAATAATAATTTATATAATAATGCCAATATTAGTAAAGAAAATAATTCAAAAATTAACGAAAAACTTGATTATCCAAAAAGCATAGTTTACAGTACCAATCTATACCCAGAAAAACTTCAAAACAACCAAAAATTAAAAGGAATATTAAAAAATTCGCAAAATAAAAAAATTAATAATTTAAGCCAACATTCAAATACAAATTTAGTTATTAAAGAAACAAAAAGTTTATACAACTATAACGATATAAATAAATCGCATCTATATACTAAGAAACAACCCATGAATGAAATATATAATATTCCGAAAAATAGTGCTTATTATATTTTAAAACAAAGAGAAGAGCCACGCAAAATTAACAATATATATTATGTACAACAAAAAAATTTATATAATAATGCCAATATTAATAAAGAAAATAATTCAAAAATTAACGAAAGAAAAATATTAAATAAATCGGTAAAATTTAATGAAGAAAAAGAAAAAAACAAAATTTTAGAACATTATAAAGAAGAAGATCTTGACAAAAAAATTAAAGAAATAAAAAGACAAATTACAGAAAACAACCTTTCAAGTCGATATAACATGTCTTTAATGTATTGTGAACCAACAAAATTAAAAAAAATGTTAAAAAAATCACAAAAACTAAAAGAAGAAATATTATCATTGAATGTACACAAAAAATTAGATAAAATATCAAAAGAAATGAGAAGCAAAGTTTCCAAAGCTGTAAGAGATATAGCTGTAAGAGATATATATAAAAACAACTTAAATACCGAATCAAAAAATTCTTTATCAATAAAAACACAAGAAGAAACACAAGAATATTTAAAAAAAGAAAAATATGAAGATCTTAAAGAGTTAAAAGACATTTATGACAATTTAGAAATATTTGAAAAATACGTATCTAAAGAAATAGAAAAGCAAGAAAAATATAAAGAAACATACCAAAATAGATATGAAAAAAAGAAAAATTATATTTTTAATAGAAATATACAACAATATCCAATTCAAACAAATAATGTTCATATATCTCAACAAAGAAATATACAACAAAATAATAATATAAAACATGATATGAAAAATAACTATCAAATTAAAAATCTACTGAATAGTGTTTATTTAGAAAAAAGTTTATATAATAATAACGATAACAATTTGAAAAATGAAAAAATGAGAGATATTATTCTTATATTTAAAAATATAAAAAATAAAGACCTATTTAATAACCATAAAAGGCAACAGTCGTTTTAACGACAAACTAATAAATTTTAAAACTCCTATCTAATAACGATAGGAGTTTTTTAACTACATACAATACCAAAAACATGAATTTAATAAGAAATAAAACATAAAAATTCCAAAATCTGTCCGTTGAATTTATATATGCATTCTATTAAAATTAAATTATAAATGCTTACATAAATCTACACGGTAAAAACTCGATCATAAAAGAAAAAGGGGACATATTTATTATGAAAAAGAAAGTTATTTGCTCGATAATGAGCGTTATTTTAACGTTAATACCTATCATGAACTTAAATGCTATGAAATTAACAAAATCACAAAAACAATTTAACGCAATATCAAACGGAAGAGCAAACTTATATATACCAAAAAAAAATTTAAATTTCCAAAATAATCTAAATTTTATAAACACCCCAAAAATAAAAAGCTCAAAAACACCATTAAAAACAGCATCAAACATATATAAGAAAAAACAATTACATCAAAATTTCCAGACGCTATTAAATTTTCCAAAAATGGTGAATCCACTTAGAAAATTCAAAACAACACCAAACTTTTACATATCACAAAATTACTTAAAGAATTCAAATAACAAAGACTTTAACATAAAAAGAAATAACATACAAAAGATAAGAAATATAGAAAAAAATAATATTCATTTTGAAAAACATCCTAACAAATTTTTACAGGATGAATTTAATGGAATTCAAAAAAGAAAAAGAACCTCAAACACACCATTAAAAGTAATTTTAGTTAATAAACTAAAACCTAAATGTTTAGTTTCAAATTTTAACGAAAATCCAAAAAATATAAATAATAAAAATGCTTACAGTAATATCTATAAAGAAAAAATGGACAATCTACAAAAAAATAGATATTATAGTAATAAACCTATTACAAATTTAAAAACAAAAAATTTTGATGATTCTAACCTCCATGAAGACGAAATAAATTACGAAGAAAATGATTCTATTATAAATTCAAATACAATAATTGACTTATTAGAATTGCTTGATGAACATAAAAAGAAAAATATTCCTAAACAAAAACATCCCATAAAAAAACATAACACAGATTTTAATAGAAAGCCAACCAATATAGAAAAATTATTTCAAGATTTAAATATTAAAAAAAATAATAATAAAAATGATATTAATATTTACAAAAAAAATATGATACAAAAAAAACAAAATATGAAAAATATGAAAAATTTAGTCTATAGTAAAAAAATAAGAAATACAAAACCTACAAAATATTACAAAAAAAAATTTCCAAAAATTAAATCTTGAAAAAATGTCGACATTCATGTAAAATAAAGCGATAAAAATAAAAAATTCGGGGTGTGAAATCAAATGAAAAAAAATTTTATAATATTACTTGCTTATATCGGATTTGCAACTACAATTCCTTTAAGTACTGTAAATGCGACAAGCAGATCTCGTCTATCGCAAAAAAATGAAGAGGAACATGTAAATGTAAACTCTTTAAAAGAAAGATATAACCTAAACAATTATGACGAAGAAACGCAAAAAAAAATTAAAAAATTAGCAGAAGAAACAGTTGAACTATTTTCCGATGATAATAAAGAATCTAAAAGAAAAGGATACGACATAGGTCGTAAATATAAACAAATAAAAGAATTGATTGGAATTAATAAAAACACTAAAATTAGTACAGAAACTATGAAAAAACTAGTATTTTCATATTTACCATCTGATTATATATCTAAAAAACTTGCGAAAACAATCACATCACAACATAACAAAGAAATCAAACAACGCAACAAAAGAAATAAAAAAGAGCCTGAAGAAATTAAAAACACTATTTTGAATTTAGCTAAGACAATTTATGATGCAAATAAATCACTACAAATATATAATAACAATCAATCATTTAACAAAAACTATAATAAGGACGAAGTTAAGTATAAAAAAAATAAATTGGACGCATATATTGAACAATACAAACAAGAAAGAAATAACCAAAATAGACAAGAAATAGAAAATAGAGAAGAAATTATTAAAGAAGCAGAAAAAATGTATTTAGAATATTCTAAAAAAAGATTTGAAACTCTAAAAAATAGAATAGATGAGTTATCAAAAAAAAGTACTAGAATCATTGCAAAAGAATTGATAGTAAAAAGGGTAAGAATTGAATTTTTGAAAGAAATTTTGAACAAAAATTTAGAAGAAATTTCAATAAAAGAAAAAAAAGAGATAGAAAAAGAAATAGAGGAATTAAAAAAAGATGTAGATTTAATATTTCAAGAAATGGCAAAAAAATTTAAATTAAAACTAAATAAAATAAAAGAAGGTGTGGTGGACGAAACCCAAATAAATCAAAAAAATCGAATTGATTTATATTATATTCCTGAAGAAATTAAATCCAAAATTGAAGAAAAATTACCTTTATTAATCAAAAACAAAAAAGAAGAAGGTGAATATGAAATTTCAAAAATAAAAAATTTTCACAAAGAAAAACTAGAAAAGTATTATAAAAATATGTTTGCCGAAAAAAATATAAATTTCAAAGAAGAAGATAAAAAAACAGGAACAGAAAAAACCACAGCACAAAGAATAAAAGAATGTTTTAAACGTCTTTCAAAATATTTAAAAAGTTTACAATCAGGTTCAGAAGAATTAAAAAAATTTTTAGATATCAAAACATACGAAATTAAAGACAAAATCGCAGTAAGAAACAAATTTAAAAATTTAAAGAAAGACATATCTAGAATAGAAAAAAGTATAACAACCGACGACAAAATAAATTCACAGATAAAAGAATATTTAGAATTATACAAGGAAATTTTAAAAGATATAGAAAAAATAAACAGTGATGAAATCAAAAAACCAGCTATAAAAGATATTAAAGATAAAATAAATAAAATAAATAAAATAAATGAAATAAATAAAATTAATCAAGAAGAAAAAAAAATAATAACATTATTGAAAAAAACTGAAGATTTAAATCTTAACAATTCATTAGATCATAAAGAAAACAATTTAAAGAAAGGGGTAGAAAAACTCGAAAAAATAAAAAGAGAAAGAGATATAAAAAAAATAGAAAGAGGATTGGAAACACTCGATAATTTTGAAAGAAAACAAGAAGCAAAAAAAAGAGTTATAGAATTCAAAGAAAATGAAGAAAGAAATATAAAAAAAATAAAAAGAGGGTTGGAAACACTCGAAAAAATTAAAGAAAAAAGAGAAAAAGAAAAAAAAGACAATTATGAAAAAACAAAAAAATGTGAAACATATAATAGAAAAATATATACCCCACTCGAAAGAATTAAAGAAGAGAAAATATCAGAACAACATAGCAATGGATCATATGAAACCCCAAAAACGCCAAAATTCTATGAAGGAAAAAGTTCACCATACTCGTTTAAAATGAGCTCTAATTCAATTAAAGAAAAAACAAATAGAAATAATTCTAGATTAACTGAAATAAAGAAAGACAAAACCTCCAGCTTTAGAAATAGGTCTCTTGAGTTAACCATAAAAAAAGACGACGACTTAAATGAAAAAGAAGAATCAAAGATAAGGTCTAAGTCTAGAACAGCTGAAAAAAAAGAAATCATATCATCCAGAAAAAAAGATGAAAAAACACAAAAAGAAAAAAATCATATTGATAATAAAAAAAGCGTTTATGAAAATTATAAAAATATGAAAATATTTAAACAAATAAAGCCTGAAAAAAAAGAAAATGAAAACGACAACGAAAAGAAAGTTACTAGCTATAGAAATAGATCATCTTTTGAGTCTACCAATAACAAAGCTTTAGAGAAAAAAAACAACGAAAGCTTCGAAAGCACGATATCAAAGCGAGAAGGTATAAAAATAATTTATCAAAGAAGAGCTAAAATTGAATCCAAACCTGAAGAAAAAATACCTACCAATAACATATTAAATAAAAGTGAAAAAACACACATTGTTAAAATAAACCAAAATATAAAAGACAATAAAAACAATAAAGAAGAAAATATAAAAAATAAGATCAACACAAATTATAATCACAGATACAACAAAAAAAATGAACAAAATATAAGTAATACAAATAACATAATCTACAAAAAACCAATACTTGAAGAAATAAAAAATTTCACAAAAGAAACCCTATACAATAATATAGATAATAGAAAATACCCAGAATTAAAACAATTAATAAGAAAAATGCAAGATGAATTAAAAAACGAAAAATCAGATTACAAAAAAATTGAAAATTCAAATATAAATTATATCCAAAGTCAAGACTTCTTCACAAAAAATAGTGAAAAAATAAATATACAAGCCGACAAATATTTAAAAGAAATAAAAGAAAACGATAATGAAAAAACAGAATATATGAAAAAATTAATTTGTTTAATAGAAAACATAAAAAAATTAAATCCCATCGGAATTCTAAGCTATAAAAATAATTCAGAGACTAGACCTAGCACTTTAATTACATCACAAAACTACACACTAAATAAAAACTACACAGTAAATAAAAGTATTTATCAAAACATAACAAAAAGTTATAACGATGCAAACAACACAGCAATATATCAAACCAACTTAAACATAAATGATACAAACAAAAAATATATTAATTCATATATATGTTCTCCAATACCAAATAAACGAAAAACAGAAAAAATATACACTGAAAATTTAGATACCATAAAAAAAGGCGACGAAAAATATATTTACATAAAATATAAAAATACCAAACCAAGGGAAGAAAAACAAAAAATATTTCTAATACAAAATTTAGATGGAATACACCAAAGACATGAATTTAATGAAAACAATTATAGGAAAAATAAATATAAAACAAAAATAACAGAGATAGATCAAAAAACATACCTTAATTCCTATAATAATAAGTATGAAAATATAATACCCAAGGAAAACTATCTTAGAGAAAACAAAAATAACAAACCAGAGGAAAATAAAGGACAACAAAAAAGCTTTTTAATAAAAAATCCCGACAGCATACGCCAAAGATATAAAAATAATGAAAACAATTATAGTAAAAATGAATATAAAAAAGAACCCGCAGAAATAAATCCAAAAACATTCTTGAATAACTATAATATAGAACATAATAGAAATATACAACCTAAAACAAACTATTTTGGAGAAAACAAGAATACAAAAAAAGAGCCAATTGCTACAACAAATAGAAAAATAGAAAAAGAAAGAGAAACCCAAACATATGTAAATAAAAATATTAACAATAACCAAATAGAAAAATCAAAAACAAATTACCACAGATATTTAAACCTTAAACCTACTGCTAACATGAATAGTGAAAATGAAAAAAATAATAAATACGAATATGCACCAAAATACAGAAGAAATGAATATAACAAACCTATAAAACCTGAAAACATGAAAGACTCTTTTACAGAAAGAGTTAAAACCGAAATTAAAAGATATGTAAATGAAAAATCTAATAGCAGAGAAAGAAAACATCCATATATAACCAAAGTAGTACAAAGTATGGCCCAAAGTAATAAATTAAACCAATAATAAAAAATTTAAATATAAATCACACCTAATTTTAGGGTGTGATTTTTTATATAAAAATTAAAACTTAAGATTCTAAAAATCATATATTGATATTACTAAAAAAAATAAAAAATCTAAAATCAACATTTTGAAAATTATTTTTAATCTGAATAAATTTTTTGATCTGAATCAGTTAAAATTATACAACATATTCCCAAAGCAAAAACCTTCCATTATCATAAAAAAAATTTATAAACTGAATAAATACTAAAATTATTTAGTGTATTACAAAAACTAAAAATAATTATATTAAAATTTTTTAACAATAGAATTAAACTTTATAGATATATAAGATATCTGAATAAAAGCCCTTAATAATTACTACAAAATCAACAACAAAAATATGCTAAAAAAACAATCATAAAGTAATATTAAACATCTAAATAATATAATATTTTAAATAACTTAATATTAAGAAAAATTAATAATAAAAATCAATGTTATGTTGCAAAATTTTATTTAATTTAAAAAAATTAACCAAAAAAATCTAAATATAATATTAAAATTAATTGAAAGATTTCAAAAAAACTAATATTAATTCCCCTCCCCTGCTTTTTTAAGTAAACTATATTTTGATTTTCCAATATTTGTTGATTGAAAATATGTTTACCATGCTGTAAAATTAAGTCGTATTTTAAATTTAGGAGGAATAATTATGCTAAAAAAGAAAAAAATTAGTATTTTACTACTAGCTAACATTTTAGTTATCTCAAATTTTTGTTTGAATGTAAATGCAATGAATTTTAAAAATGCAATAGAAGAAAGTGAAAAAGTTCCAAAAGATAGTGTAAGAACGCAATTTTCATTTAATAACAAAACAATAAAAAATGAGAAAATTCCAAAAGATAGTGTAAGAACGCAATTTTCATTTAAGAACGAAACAATAAAAAATGAGAAAATTCCAAAAGATAGTGTGAAAAAACAATTTACATTGATTACAAATAATAATAATAATAAAAGAGTCCCTTTAGATAATAAAAAAAAGGAAAAGATGTCTGAAAATAATTTTTTTTCTAAAAATACAAAAGAAAGAAAAACAAAAAAAATAAATATCTGTCAACATCATGTCAAAAATGAAAATCCTCTTCTTAATCTTAATAGTGTTAAATTATCGACAAATAGACAAATATGAATAATATACATTAAAATTTTATTTTTGTCCATACCTATTTTTAGGGTATGGATTTTTTCATTTATTTTAACAAAGCTATAATTTTAAAAAACATATATTAAATGATATTAACGCAAAAAATTAAAATTTGAAAATATAAAAACATAAAAAATATAAATAAATCAAGCTAAAATTTAATTACATAAAATTTTTAATTACTGAAAGAAACCGTTACGAAACAGTAGACAAAAAAATAGAACTTTGCTATAAACTCAACGAAAAATGTATAGAAATTTATAATAAATATAAAGAAATATATAAAGAAAATTATGAAAGCGAAAAATTTAAAATCATTAGAGAATTATTTATGTTCTTTGTATTCTATCATGCCTACTTTTTCGGTATAGTTAGGGATATATTTTTAGAAACAATAAAAGACGAAGCCATAAGAAAACATGTTATGACTATGAGAATAGGTATTGAAAGATTTTCTGAAATATTAAATTATCAAAATATAAAAATAGATCCTCGTTTGTTAGAAATCTACAAACTTCTATCTGACCAAGCAGATAGAATGAACGAAATTAAAAGTTATTTAAATTTTGAGCATATATTTCAAATTTCAGATTAAATTATCTCACTGTTTTATTTTTTAGAATTTAAAGAAAATATTAATTTAAAAGAAATAAATATGAACAAAAAAATATTATGGTATATTAAAAATCGGAAATTTTAATTTTATAACTATTAAATAATAACATTATATCAAATAAATACTTTTATATAAAAAAATATAAAATATTTTAAATATTACCCTTAATCTTACCAATTTGTTTTTGGTAGGATTTTTTCTAATTGTAAAAATTACCAAGACAAAAACATTGTATAATCGACAATTAATATGATATAATCAAGTAAGTAAAATTTAAAGGAGAATAATAAGTTATGCATTATAGTAATAATATGTCTAACAACTATTACAATCATCAACCAATTGAAATTTTTGGTGAAATTAACAATATAGCAACAATAAATATGAACGAAGAAATAATAAATAATTTTTTAAAAAAGAAAAACGAATATGAAGAAAAACTAAAAAAATATAGTAAAAATAATATAAATCAAGATGATGATTTTTATATAAAACTATACTTAAATTCAACAATTCAATTTTTAGGGAAATTAAACGCTGATACTGCTATGAAGCGTGCAGTCACTAACAAATTTCTTAAAGGCACTGAAATATATTCGCAATCAAATAATATTGAAGAAAAAGAAGTCATAAAAAAAGGAATTCAAACAACATGTTTTTGCTGTTATTTGTGTAATACACAGTATTTAAATAACAATTCAAAAATAAAAATATTGCAAGTATTATCAGAAAATGACACCAAAGATTTATATAATAATTTTTATATTTTATTCAAAGAAATAAACAAAAAAACAAAAGATTTAATAAAAAAAGCTATAAAAGCTTTAAATCCAATTAACACAAAAGAAATAAAAAAAAGAATTTTAGAAGATTTATATTCTTTTAAAAAAAATAGCTACAATGATGATTTAGAGTTTATGAGAATATTATATAACCAAAATATTAATCTTTTAAGTCAGATTACAAAAAAAATAAATGTAGCAACAATAAATAAAATAATAAATAATATGTATGATACGTATGAACCCTATTTAGATAATAGAAAAAATGATTTTTTAGAACCACAAACAATTATTAATATGGCATTGTTATACACCTTCCTATATTTATGTAATAAAAATGAAGACCAAAATCAAGTTGAAAAATTTTTAAATGAAATTTCTAAACATGAAATTGAAGACATAAAAAATAACATATATAAAATAATTTGTTTTCACGATAAAGGAAACATTATAAAAACTATCAACGAAAAAATAACAGAAATTATACCTGAAGACTCAAATGAGATAAAAAACGAATTAAAAAAAGAAATTTTGACCACAATAGAAGATACGAAGAAAAAATCAAAAAAGAACGAAAAATTTGATTACATAGAGAAATTAAAATGGATAAATAAGGGTGTAATATATTATTCACGAATGTTTAACTTAGATATTATAAAATGTTTAAATCAGTGTCAAGATCCTTGTATCAATAGAATTATAGAAAATCCTAGTTTAGAAACACCAATAACTGTTGGTTTGGAATTATTATATGCTTTATTATATTCATATAAAAAAAATAGTACCCTTTATTCAAATATTGAAATTGGAAATTTTATAGAAAAATTACGCAAAAGTGGTATTCAAAATTTCGCATGTAATTTTAATGAAATATTTAAACCACATGATAAACAAGGATTCATGGAATCAATTAAAAACGAACTAACAAAAAACATAAACCAAGAAGAATTAAATCCAAACTATAAAGAAAATTTAGAAAAAAATCAATATTATTTAAAGAACGATATTAATAATATAGAAAAACAAAATAAAAACTTTAAACCTAATTTGAGAATAAATTATAAAAACATAAAAGCAGTAAATCAAGATGAAGATCTTAAAATTGTTGAAAACTTTAAAAATAAGATATGGAAAAAAATACCGCATACAGATATAAATTCTTTGTCAGATATAAAAGAAATAGAAGAAACATTTGATTTTTACAAAGGAGAATGTATAGATATAATATTTGATAGTTCTTTAGATGAAGTTACAAAAGAAGAATTAACTAAAAAAATATTAGATATTAAATTTCCACAAGATGATGAATTAGAAAATTCTGAAAACAAAATTATGGCGTTTGATAAGAAAAACGAAGAAGAAAAAGATTATACAAAAAAAATGAATATCATAAGTTTATTATTATATATAGCAACGAAAAGTAAAAACGAAGAAAGAAATGAAAAAATGTTGAACTTTATTTTAAAATGTGACATAGAGGATTTATATAAATATATAGACGAAATATTTGAAGATTTTGAATATGAAACCAAAGAAGCAATATATAAAAAATATGAAATCACTCCACAATAAAAATAAAAACAGTAGTTCATATAAAACACCAGCAATTACGCTTGGTGTTTTTGTTTTTGAAAAAACATTAACTAAAATTTAATAAAAATCATTTTCTTCCAAAATAAAACACTTTATTTTCGACATTATTTATGATATGATAGACGCATGAAAATGTATAAAAAATAAGGAGGATATGAAAATGCTTGGAGGTTTTAACAGTTACCCTAATTATCCGACAAAACAAACTATTATCACACAAAATGAAAATAAAAACCAAAATTATTATTCCTATTCTAAGGTAAACCAACTAAAAGACAAAGAAATTGAAAATAAAATAGAACAGGAACTATTAAAAATTAACATTAAATTTTTAAAAAACAAAAATTATAATTCAAAAATTCCTTTGTTGCAATACTATCAAGGTGCATGTATTGAAAAAATAGAAAAATTAGCAGCAGAAAAAAACTGCAATAGTTTTATTTTAACAGAAAAAATTCTAAACATGAAAAAACAAGATAAAGAAACACTAGAACAACTGCATAGACTTTATATTATCTATTCTATGATAATAGAAAATCACAGCAAA
This sequence comes from Oscillospiraceae bacterium, assembly GCA_902772105.1. Classification (GTDB taxonomy): domain Bacteria; phylum Bacillota; class Clostridia; order Oscillospirales; family Ruminococcaceae; genus RUG12519. The sequence continues at coordinate 14,380 of CACXZI010000032.1, forward strand.
ATAGCAAACGAAGAAAAACTAATTAAATTTATTTTTAACAGCTCAATAAAAGAACAAATTGAAAACTACTTTCAAAACTCTGAAAACGATTATTTAATTTCTAATTTTAAAGATGTTGTATCAAAAATAGAAAATGAAACAAAAATTCCAGAAATTATACATAATGTTCCAAAAAAACCTGTAATGAACAAAAAAAATAATGAACAAAAAAACTCTTGTGAGGAAAATATAAAAAAATATAAGGAAGATTTAAAAGAAAAATTAAAAGAATATGAAGATAAACTACGAAGATTAAATAAAGAAGTTCAAGAATTGTCTAATAACCAAAATTTTCTAAGAAAAGATACTAATACGCCTCAAAATAATGAAAACAATTCAATTTTAAATGATATATATTCTTTTATAAACAAAAAAAATTTATATAACTCTCAAATAGAAAATTTAAAAAAACAAAATAAAGACAAATTTGGAAATACACCAAATGATTCAAATACCCCTACCCCACAACATCCAAATAAAGTAATAGATAGACAAAATAAAATCTATTATGAAAACACATTGAATGAACTGATAAAAGATAACTATATTAGTGATAAAAATAATTCAAATACCAAAACCCCACAAAATCTATTTACAAAAACAGAGCCATTAAAAGAATTATTTAATAACACTAAAGGTAGTTTATATACTAAATTAAACAAAAACTCAAATATTTTTGATTTGCAAAAAAATGGACTTAGTAATATGTTGTTAATAGACAACAGTAGTTTAAATACCCCCACCCCACAAAATCCATATACAAACACAGAGCTATTAAAAAAATTACTTAATAACACTAAAGGTAGTTTATATACTAAATTAAACAAAAACTCAAATATTTTTGATTTGCAAAAAAATGGACTTAGTAATATGTTGTTAATAGACA
>CACXZI010000033.1 GCA_902772105.1 Oscillospiraceae bacterium
AAATAGAAGAACAGAATAATCAAGATAACCAAGCTGAAAATAACAATCAAAACCAAATGAATGAACAGAATAATCAAGATAACCAAGCTGAAAATAACATTCAAAACCAAATGAATGAACAGAATAATCAAGATAACCAAGCTGAAAATAACAACCAAAACCAAATAAATGAACAGAATAATCAAGATAACCAAGCTGAAAATAACAATCAAAACCAAATAAATGAACAGAATAATCAAGATAACCAAGCTGAAAATAACAATCAAATCCAAATAAATGAACAGAATAATCAAGATAACCAAGCTGAAAATAACATTGAAGACCAAATAGATGAACAGAATAATCAAGATAACCAAGCTGAAAATAACATTGAAGACCAAATAGAAGAACAGAATGACCACGATGGAGAGAATCTTTATGGAGATGATGATACTATCGATTTTTATGGTAAATATTTTAATACCGTAACCTAAAAAAATAAAAATTAAGTTGGTTTAAGATACAAAATTAAACTTAATAGCTAAAAATTAAACCTTGCTTTAAAATTTGCAGCAAGGTTTCATTACGTAGAAAGTTTGCTGAAACTTTTAATAATTCACTCGCCATTTTTTCGGTACGTAGTTAGTTTGATGAAACTTTTAATAATTCACTCGCCATATCATAAACAAAACTTCCTTCGGCCTGCTAAATTCTTTTTTCAGTACGTAGAAAGTTTGCTGAAACTTTTAATAATTCACTCGCCATAAAGTTTAATCTAATTTATAAACCTGCTAAATCCTATTTAAATTAAGTCACTCGCCATTTTTTCATTACGTAGAAAGTTTGCTGAAACTTTTAATAATTCACTCGCCATAAAGTTTAATCTAATTTATAAACCTGCTAAATCCTATTTAAATTAAGTCACTCACCATTTTTTCGGTACGTAGTTAGTTTGATGGAATTTTAAGTTTTTCACTCGTCATATCATAAACAAAACTTCCTTCGGCCTGCTAAATTTTTTTCATTACGTAGTAAGTTTGATGTGAATTTTAATTCATCACTCGCCAAGAAGTTTTATAAAACTTGTTTTGGCCTGCTAAATCCTATTTAAATTAAGTCACTCGCCATTTTTTCAGTACGTAGTTAGTTTGATGGAATTTTAATTCATCACTCGCTGTTTAATTAATACTATAATTTTAATATTCACTCTTTCAATTATCTCATTTTTTATGTATAATATTTCTGTCTAAAAAAATAAAATTTTGGAGGAAATCATGTCGAAGGTTAAAATAAAATTTATAATTACAACTATTTTTTGTGGAGTTTTTCTATCAACAATGCCAACTGCTGCTATGTATGATGATAGAACAAATTCTGGTTGTAAAACCCCACAAACCTCAAATATAAAAGAAAATGATCCCACATCAATTAAATTTAATTTTTTTGAAAGTAACTATAGTAAAGAAGCATATGAAGAATATAAAAAATATAATAAAAACAAACTTTTTCAAAATCAAAAAGATCTAGCTCATTTTTTCTTTTATAAAAAAATTAATGATATGTATGAAGATAATCCTTGTTTAATACCAGATAATTATGAAAAAATTCTTGATCCCAATAAAATACCTATTGAAATGACGAAAAAAGGTGAAAAAAATTATAAAAACGATTTATTAAATAATCTTTTACCGTTTATTAAGCTTATTAAACAATGTGGACAAGTTTTTTATATTATAGATAAAAAAAACCCTAAATTTGGTGAAAAACTAAATGGTTTAAAAAATGCAATAAAAAAAGAAAATAATATTATTAATTTTAAAGAAATAGATGATTCAATAGACGGCATAGATCAAATGTTTAAAACAGATTTTTGTTGTATAAAAAATTTAATGAACGACGACTCGTTTAATAAAGATAATCTAGAAAAATCTATTAAAATAACAAAAAAAGCAATTAAAGATATCGATAAATATATTTTGAAAATATTTGAAGAATTGATATGCACAAATTGTGTCGATGGTAATGTTTGGGAAAAAAATAAAAATAGTGTTGAAAAATATCTTGGAGCTATTATACTTCACACCTACTATTGCATATATGCTGTTGAAGAAAATATTAAAAATATATGTGAAAAATATCAAATAACAATTGAAGAAGAAAAAGAAGAAGAAAATTTAAAAATATATAATTTAAATAATTTATATGAGTTAAATTTAAATGAAATAAAAAATGGAAAATTTAAAATAAAATTAAAAAAAGAAATTATTTATGTTGATTATACAAATATTTCAAAATTATTTTCAATCTTTAAAAATATTTTTATAGATTACAAATCTCATTTTTCAATAATAAAAGATGATTTTCTTGACCAATTTAAAACAAGTGAAAAAATGGATATAAATAATTACAAAAAATTTGAAGAACAATATGAATCAGTAGATGAAGATATCTATATGCAAAGTAACATAATATATAATGATTCATTAAAAGGTTATATAGATGATCAATTTGAACAAAATAAAAAAATCAAATCAAGATATGAACTATTCGGTAAAAAATATTATGGAATTAAAAGAACAGACATAATTAAAGACTATATTATCATAGATAAAGTATATAAATTTTTAGAAAAGATAATGTCTTTAGATGAAGGAATTAATAAGATCCCAGAAAACGAAAAAGAATCCCTAAAAAAAAGCATGGAAGACACAAAAAAAGATATTTTAGAAAATATAGAAGAACAAATTAAAAATTGGAGAATATGTTACGATTTAGATGAATATAGCAAAAAAATACGTGAAATTAACCGTGAACTCGATTGCTACTACTATCATCTGTTTAGAATATTAAACAAAAATGATTATGCTAAAGAAAATTTTCCTGAAAATTTTTCACCCGAAGGAATAATAATAAATTTAGACGATATCAATATGACAAAAGAAAAAGTTTCAGAATATTACAATATACCTAATGATGCATGGAAAAAAAGATTTATTTTATTTAAAAATTCTGATATTTATAAAAAACGTTATGGTAAAAATTATAGTTATTTATATTTAATAGAAGATATAAAAAATATAACAAAAGCTAAAAATGAAATAAAAGAATATATAAAAGAATTCGAAAAATCTAAAGAAGATGAAGCCAACAAAAAAGGTAGTGATTTTATATATAAACAATTTAACTATATATTTGGTAGAAATAAAGATAAAATAGAATTATTAGAAAAAATGATTAATAAAAACATTGATTTTTTCCACATAAAAGAAAAAGATTTAAATTTAGAAGAAGAAAAAAAGAAAGAAGAAAATTTAGTAATATATAATTTAGATAATTTAAATGAATTAAATTTAAATAAAATAGAAAATGGAAAATGCAAAATAAATTTTAAAAATCAAATTTATGATACCACAGATAATTCACAATTATTTTCAATATTTAGTGAAATTTTTTATGACTATTTAGATTATTTTAAACTAATAGATGAAAATTTTTACTATTCACATAAAGAATATATAAAATATTATGATCATATTATAAAAACAGACAATATCAAAAACCCCACAGATGAAATAAACTATATGCTGTGTTTGGTTGGCCGTAAAGATAAGATTGAAAAAAATGCAAAAATTAGATCAAGATATGAGGAATTAAACAGTGGTTGTTATGGAATTAAACGAGCAGATATAATTGAAGACTATATTAATTTAAAAAAAGTATGTAAATTTTTAAAAAAGATTATATATTTAGATGAAGGAATTAATAGGATCTCTAAAAAAGAAAAAGAAAAAATAGAACAAGAAATAGAACAAGCAAATATGAAAGGTTCAGGAAATGAAGATAAATATAACGATAAGGGTATTTTAGAAAAAATAAATAAAGAAATTAGACTTTGGAAAAGACGCTACAAGTTTGAAGAAGATGATATACAGTTATATGATATAAGCCATAGAATGGATTCTTATAACAGTCACTTATTTAACGTGTTTCGTAACAATGAATATAAAAAACAAACAGATGAATCTATGAAAAAATCAATGAAAAATTCTAATACCCCAATAATGGAGTTGTCTATAATTGATTTTGACAAAAATACAAAAAAAGATATTGCAGATTTTTTAAAAAATCATTTCAAACTTGAAGAAGAACAATTTCAAAATTTTAAAGAATCTGAGATTTACAAAAAACGTTATAGTAATTATAAAGAAAATTATTATCTTTATCAAGATTTAATAGAAGATTTAAAAAATATGAAAAAAGCCGAAAAAGAAATAAAAGATTATATAGATACATTTAAAATAGAAAAAGAAATTCAAATTAAAGAACTTGGTAGTTATTATATATTTAGCCAATTTACAGATTTAATTTTGAGTATTCAATATAAAATTGACAAAATGAATAAATTTATTAATGATATTATTAAATTGTTTAAAATAAACGAAAATGAAGAAATAAATGTAGAAGATGAAGAAAGAGAAGAAGAAGAGGAAGAAAGAAAGAAAAAAGAAGAAGAAGAGAGAAAGAAAAAAGAAAAAGAAGAAGAAGAGAGAAAGAAAAAAGAAAAAGAAAAAGAAGAAAGAAAGAAAAAAGAAGAAGAAGAGAGAAAGAGAAAAGAAGAAGAGAGAAAGAGAAAAGAAGAAGAAGAAAGAAAGAGAAAAGAAGAAGAAGAGAGAAAGAGAAAAGAAGAAGAGAGAAAGAGAAAAGAAGAAGAGAGAAAGAGAAAAGAAGAAGAAGAAAGAAAGAGAAAAGAAGAAGAAAGAAAGAGAAAAGAAGAAGAAAGAAAGAAAAAAGAAGAAGAAGAAAGAAAGAAAAAAGAAGAAGAAGAGAGAAAGAAAAAAGAAGAAGAAAATTTAACAATATATGATTTAAATAATTTAAGTGAGTTAAATTTAAATGAAATAGAAAATGGAAAGTTTAGAATAAAATCAGAAGGAAAATTTCGTGATATTGATTATACAGATAGTTCACAATTATTTTCAATATTTAAAGATATTTTTATAGATTACAAATCTCATTTTACATTAATAAAAAACGGTTTTCTCAACCGATTAAAAACAAATGAAAAGGAAACTGTATATAACAAAAAAGAAATTGCAGAAAGAAATAAAGCAATAAAAGAAGATATCTATATGATGTGTACCATAGAATATAATCATACATTAGCCAATGACATAGATAAACTATTTAAAAAAAATGAAAAAATCAAATCAAGATATGAACTATTCGGTAATAAATATTATGCAATTAAAAGAACAAATATAATTGAAGACTATATTATTATGGATAAAGTATATAAATTTTTAGAAAAGATAATGTCTTTAGATGAAGGAATTAATAAGATCCCAAAAAACGAAAAAGAAGAACTAAAAAAAAGCATGGAAGACACAAAAAAAGATATTTTAAAAGATATAAGGGAACAAATTAAAGATTGGAGAATAGGTTACGATTTAGATGAATATAGCACAAAAATACGTGGAATTAACCGTGAACTTGATTCATACTACTATCATCTGTTTAGAATATTAAATAAAAATGATTATGCTAATAAAGGAAATTTTCCTGAAGATTTTCCACTCAAAAACGCAATAATAAATTTATACAATTTCGATATGACAAAAGAAGAAGCTTTAGAATATTACAATATACATAATACCGCATGGGATCAAAGATTTATTTTATTTAAAAAATCTGATATTTATAAAAAACGTTATGGCAAAAATTATAGGTATGAATGCTTAATAGAAGATATAAATAATATGATAAAAGCTAAAAATAAAATAAAAGAATATATAGAAGAATTCAAAAAATCTAAAGAAGATGAAGCCCAAAAAAAAGGTAATGATTTTATATACAGACAATTTGGTTATATATTGCGTAGAAATAAAGATAAAATAGAATTATTAGAAAAAATGATTAATAAAAACATTGAATTTTTCCACATAAAAGAAAAAGATTTAAATTTAGAAGAAGACAAAAAAGAAGAAGACAAAAAAGAAGAAAACAAAAAAGAAGAAGAAGAAATAAAGAGAAAAGAAGAAGAAAGAAAAAGAAAAGAAGAAGAAGAAATAAAAAGAAAAGAAGAAGAAGAAAATTTAGTAATATATAATCTAGATAATTTAAATGAGTTAAATTTAAATAAAATAGAAAATGGAAAATGCAAAATAAATTTTAAAAATCAAATTTATGATACCACAGATACTTCACAATTATTTTCAATATTTAGTGAAATTTTTCATGAATATTTAAATTATTTTAAACTAATAGATGAAAATTTTTACTATTTACATGAAGAATATATAAAAGATCAAGATGCTAAAACAAAAACAAAAGAAAATATTATCAAAAACCCCATAGATGAAATAAACTATATGCTGTGTTTGGTTGGCCATGAAAATGTGGTTGAAGAAAATGCAAAAATTAAATCAAGATATAAAAAATTAAACAATGGTTGTTATGGAATTAAACGAACGGATATAATTGAAGACTATATTATTTTAAACAAAGTATGTAAATTTTTAGAAAAAATTATATATTTAGATTCAGAAATTCGTAAGATCCCTAAAAAAGAAAGAAGAAAAATACAAACAGAAATAGAACAAGCAAATATGAAAGGTTCAGAAGAAAAATACAACTATGAAAATACGGGTATTTTAGAAAAAATAAATAAAGAAATTAAACTTTGGAGAAAATACTACAATTTGGATGAACATGATATAAAGTTATATGAAATGAAACGTAAAATTGAAACATATAATAATCACCTATATAATGTGTTTAATAACAATAACTATAAAAATGAAAAAGAATCTATAAAAAAAGCAATAAAAGATTCTGAAAACGCAATAATGAATTTATCTACAATTGATTTTGACGAAAATACAAAAAAAGATATTGCAGATTTTTTAAAAACTCATTTCAACTTTAAAGAAAAAACAATGGTTTACCAATTTAAAAATTTTCAAAAATCTGAGATTTACAAAAAACGCTACAATAAACAATATTATTATAAAGATTTAATAGAAGATTTAGAAAATATGAAAAAAGCCGAAGAAGAAATAAAAGATTGTGTAGATACATTTGAAATAGAAAAAGAACTTAAAGCTAAAGAGCTTGGTAGTCATTATATATTTGAACAATTTAAAGATTTAATTTTGAGTATTCAACTTAAAATTGGCGCAATGAATCAATTTATTAATGATATTATTAAATTGTTTGAAATGAAAGAATATGAAGAAAAAAGTGAAGAAAATCAAAATTTAAACAATCTAAGTAGTTTAAGTAGTTTAAGTAGTTTAAGTTCAATTAAAACCAAAGAAGAACAACCTCAAGATAAAACATTAGAAGTAGATGAAAATGAATTTAAAAATTATGTTATTTTTGATAAATTAAAAATATTAAATTCATATATAGAACAACTTAGAAATTATTTTTGGTATTTTTTTACATTAACTAGTGATTTTTCTGTAGAAAGAGACGTTCCAAAAGAGAAAAAACAAGAATATTTAGTTTTTAGTACATATGTTAACTCTGATGTGAAAACAAGATCGATATTTGATAATGAATTATGGTCAACATTTGAAAAAATAAGAGATAACTATCTAAGAGATAACTATCAATATAAAAGAACAAATTTAATAAAAGACTACTTAAAAGCAAATAAAATAGTTAAAAAAGCAGAAAAAATAATAGAAACGATAGATAGTTTTGACGGAACTTATGGTGAAATTTTAAAAGAAAAAAAAGAAAAAATATCACGTATGTTAAAACGTGTAAAATATCTTATGGAAGATGCAGAAAACCAATTTAAATATTGGAGAAAAAATTATAATTTAGATAAATGTAGTGAAAAAATAAATCAAGCACGTGAAAAAATTAAGGTCTACACCTGGCATCTGCGTAATATACGAAACAGCCGTCCTGATTTTTTAATAACAAAAGAAGATGATAATGATAAAAATAGCATAATTTCTCAGGATAAAGCTTGTTCTATTAATTACGACGATCAAAATCCTGTTGTAGCAAGATTAGACACAGGAAAAATTTTAGTAGGACTTTATGACGAAGAATTCGATGAATTTAAAGATAATATTAAAACTCATTGTGGTATGAAACATGATTACGATCTTAAAACATTTCAATCTTCAGATATCTATCAAAAATATTATTTTTCAGAAAAAAATGGAAATAGATATTATTATTTAAATGATTTAAGAACAGATCTTAATGAAATAATAAAAACTAAACAAGAAATAAAAGAATATATGGAAAAAATTAAAATTATAAAATATAAAGAATCTGAAGAAAACAATGATAAGTTTATACTTGATCAATTCTATGATTTATTTGGCTTAACAAATAGAAGAATTAAAGATTTAGAAGATTGTTTTAGCTTTTTTAATGTTACATATAATCTAAACATGCCATTTATAAGTGTTAACGAAACAAAATTAGAAGAACAATATTTAGATATGGTGAAAAACGAAGAAGAAAAGAAAAAAATAAAAGCTGAAGAAAAGAAAAAAGAAGAAGAAAAGAAAAAGGAAGCTGAAGAAAAGAAAAAAGAAGCTGAAGAAAAGAAAAAAGAAGCTGAAGAAAAGAAAAAAATAGAAGCTAAAGAAGAAGAAAAGATAAAAGAAAATATAGGAATATGTGATTTAGAAGATTTAAGTGAATTAGATTTAAACAAAACAAAAGAAGGAAAGGTTCGAGTTAAAACATCAGAAACAGATGAAAGTAAATTTAAATATTATGATATTAGTAATAAATTAGAATTATTAGATTTATATATTGAACAACTCAAATGTTATGAAGATCATTTTAATTTGATTGAAGAATTTTTGAAAAGCCCAACACGTAACGATGAGAGCTTAGATAACCTTATATGTCCGAATCAAAAATATATAAAATATTACTTAGAGCCAGATAAAAAAAATATTAAAGAAGACATTACAAAAATATCTAATATGAACAAATCTATTGGGTTTGGATATATTAATATATCTAACAATAATTATTCGTTTAGTAAAGAAAATTTAATTAAAAATTGTTTAAATGCAAATAAAATAATCAAAAACTTAAACATATTAATAAAATCAATAAAAGGTTCTAATGAAAAAAAAGATAAAGCATTAAATATGTCAAAAAAAGTGATAAATTTAATTGATAATTTAACAAATGAAATAAATAAATGGAGACCATTATATAGTTTTGGTGAAGATAATAAAATTATAAATAGGATGCATAATGAAATACAAGCATATTTTTGGCACCTAAACAACATATTAAATAATAGTGATTATTTTGAAGAAGATTCTTCAGCTATTATAATAGAATTAGAAAATTATAATTTTAATGAAAAAATTTTAAAAGAAAATTGTGGCATAAAAACAGAAGAAGAATTTAATATATTTAAATCTTCCAGTGTTTTTAATAAATATTACAAATGGCGTAAATATCAAAGCAATATGTATAGTTATACATTAATTGATTTAATAAATGATATTAGTGATATGATAGAAATTAAAGAAAAAGCGAAAAATTGTCTAGAAAAAATCAACAAAGAAAAAAGTTATGAATTCATATCTAACCAATTCAAATATTTAAGCAAAATAATTGAAGATGATAGCGAAAATATAGAAAATTATATTAAAAAAATTAATGAAAAATTTAACCTAGAAAAAGTAATTAAAGAAAAACAAACCGAAATAGAAAAAAATATTAAAGAACAAAACAATGAAAATATAATATTAAATAATAATAATAAAGATGATATTCTTTTAACTAAAAAAAATAAAGAAATAAAAGATGGAAATATTGATTTTAAAACATATAAAATTGAAAATATATTTGATATTGATGTAGACATAATAGAAAAATTAAAACATAGCGGAATTAATTATATTATGCCCTCAATATATAAACAAAAATATAATATTAATAAAACTTCAAGTATGTTTAATTTATATAATGCCTATCTTGAAAAATATTTAATTCATTTTGATATAATAGAATCTAATTTTATGATTGAAAACGATGAATATAAATATAACTACGCAATTAAAAAAGGAACAAAAGATTGTTTGGATATAGCAGGATATGATGAATATTATTTAAATTATAAAGAATATTTGGTTTGCAGACCAGATAAAACTAACGATGTAATTTTAAAAATAGTAACAGATTTAAAGCAAAGTAAACAAAATAATTTTAAATATGTTATATTCGGAAAATTATTCGGAGAATGTGAGAGATATAAAAATTATTTTAACATTGATCCTTTTATAAATAATCCATCAAGTTCTTATTTCGGTGGTGGTAATGTTGGAATTAAAAGAACCGATTTAATACAAAACTATATTGAAGCAAAAAAAATAATTAATATATTAAAACAGATGATATTAAAAGATAAAGATAATGAAATCAAAAAAGAGAAAAAAGAATCTTTTTATAAAAATTATAAAAATTTTAATGAACACATGGAAAAAATGAATAAAAAATTTCAATATTGGAGAAAAAATTACAACTTTGATGAAGATAACAAAAAATTAGTGGATATTTCAAATAATATAGATATGTATTACCATCATTTGTATAATGTATATTTTAATAATGAATATATAAAAAAATATAACAACCTTATTAATAAAAATATTAAAATTAGTGATAAAGACCCTGTTATTAGTTTAAAAAGATATTCTTATTGTACAGAAGAAATAAAAAAATTATTTAATTTTACAAATTCAGCAAGTTTTAAATTGTTTTTTGGTTCAACTTTTGTTCAAAAGCGTTATGAATTTGAATCTGAAAAATATAGCTTTGAAAAATTAAAAAGCGACATAAAAGATATACAAGAAATTATAGAAAAACAAAGAAAAAATTTAAAAAACTTCGAAGAATCTAAAAAAAACGAAGCTAAAAGAGAAGAAAATGAATTTATATATGATCAATTTAATTATTTATTGAATCATGTTTATGCTAAAATACAAAGACTAGAGAGAATTATTAGTTATATTGTTAATTATTTTAATATAGAAGAATTCCAAAAAAACAAAATTGAAAAAGAAATATATGAAAATGAAAACAAAATAATAATAGAGGATGACAACAATATTGATAACAGCTTAACAAAATATAATTTAGATGATTTAAGTGAATTAGATTTAAACCAAACAAAAGAAGGAATGGTTAGAGTTAAAACATCAGAAATAGATGAAACCAAATTTAAATATTATAATATTAATAATAAATTAGAATTATTAGATTTATATATTAAACAACTTATCTGTTATAATCTACATTTCAAGAAATTATTCACAAAAGAAGGTGTATATGACGAAACTATAAAATATGCTAAAAATTTATATTTAAATTTTGATCGTGTTCAATCAGTAGAACTAGAAAAAATATCTCAGCTTAACAGTTACCTCGCTTCTAGATATATCGATGAAAATTTGAATGAATATTATAACTCTGATGGTTATAAATCTGGTTATTATAAAATGGATTATATTAGAAAAGATGGTAGAAATTTAAATAAAATAATTAAAGATTTAAACAAAATAATATTATCAATAAAAGAAAATGGAAGTGAAGCAGAAAAAATTGAATTAAAGCAAAAAGAAAAAAAGATAAAAAATTTATTAGACCAACTGGAAAAATATTTAAAAGAAATTAAACTTTGGTACGTTTGTTATAGTGAAAATATTATTGCAATGGAGAATGAACGTAACGAAATAAAATCATATTATTGGCATCTATATAACATATTAAAAAACAAAGAAAAAATTTTAAAAATTAAAAGTTTGGATAACGCTATTGTTAGGTTAAAACCATTAGATAAATATGATAGTAAATATATGGAAGAAAACTTTAATATTCAAACTAAAGAAGAATTTGATATATTTAAAAATTCAAAAATTTATAAAGATGATTATGAAAATGAGTGCCGCTACACATTAGAAAAGTTAAATAAAAAAATATCAGAAATAAAAGAACATATGAATAAATTAAATGAAAATAATGAAAACCTTAATATTGCAGCAAAAAAAGAAATAGAAGAATTTGGAGAAAAAACTATGTTTGAACGGTTAGAATGGACATATGAAAGATTTAAAAGTAGGTTTAATCAATTAAACAATATTATCTCAACTTTAGAAGAGCTTTTAATGTGGAGGGAATATATTAACTCAACGAATAACAACAATAATGAAATACAATCATATTATTGGCATCTACATAACATATTAAAAAACAAAAAAGAAAAAAGTTTAGACAACATTAATATTTCGTTAAAACCATTAGATAAATATGATAGTGAATATATGAAAACAAATTTTGATATTCAAAACGAAGAAGAATTTAATATATTTAAAAATTCAAAAATTTATAATGATTATTATAAAGTTAGAGCTAGATATAGTTTAGATAATTTAAAAAACGACATAAACTATAAAAAAAATTCTATGAAATATGCAGACAAGGACGAGGCAGAAAATGAAATTGAAAATAGTAAAGACAGAATATTTAAATGTTATGATATATATGGTAATGATTCTATACGTAAAGAAATAAATAATCTACTTGAAAAATTTAAAACTAGTGTTGAAAAGTTAAATAACGTTATTTCAAAACTAGAAGAAAGTGAACAAAAAAACAAAATTTATGATGAATATATTAACTCAATGAACAACAACAATAATGAAATACAATCATATTATTGGCATCTACATAACATATTAAAAAACAAAGAAGAAAAAAGTTTAGATAACATTAATATTTTGTTAGAACCATTAGATGAATATAATTCTGAATATATGAAAACAAATTTTGATATTCAAAACGAAGAAGAATTTGATATATTTAAAAATTCAAAAATTTATAGCAATTATTACTATGAGAACACTAACTATGATTTACACAATTTAGAAAAAGATATAATTTATATAAAAGAACGTATAAATACATTAGAAAAAAAACATAAAGATAATAAAACTGCAGCAGAAGTTGAAAAGCTAAATGAAGTTATTTCAAAATTAGAAAAAAATGAACAAAAAAACAAAAACTACGATGAATATATTAACTCAATGAACAACAACAATAATGAAATACAATCATATTATTGGCATTTATCTAAAATATTTGAAAACTGTAGAGACGAAATTTTATATAATGAAAATCCTGAAGGTGTTATAATTCAGTTAAAACCATTAGGTGAATATGATTCTGAATATATGGAGATACACCATAACATCACCAACCAAGATGAATTTGAATTATTTAAAAGTTCAAAAATTTATAATGATTATTATAACGAAACTAATTATAGTTTAGATAATTTAAAAAATGATATAGCCTATATAAAAAAATTTATAGAAGATGCAGACAAATTTAAAAAAGAGGTTATAGAATATAAAAACAAAATAGAAAAAGAAGGTGGAAATGAAGATATATATGAAAATTTGAATTTATTATGCGAAAAATTCGAATCTATAGTTGAATCGTTAGGTGAGGTTATAACAGATTTAGAAGAACTTTTAAATTTGAGTTTAGATTATGGTAAATATGTTAACGCGATGAATCATAAATTTGATGAAATAAAATCATATTATTGGCATCTACATAACATATTAAAAAACAAAGAAGA
>CACXZI010000034.1 GCA_902772105.1 Oscillospiraceae bacterium
TTTATTATTTTATATATTTTTAGAGGTGATTTTTAGTTTGAATTTTAAAACTAAAGGAATTGTTTTAGAATAGGAAAATTATTTTAATGTAAACAAATAAATAATATTTTTATGATTAAGTTTTATTTAACTAAAAATATATATGTTATTTTTGCATTTATCATTATGATTATTTAAGTTTAATATTTTAATATAATTAATATGTTTTGTAATTTATATATTTAAAATATGTTTAAAAAATTATTAAAATTAAGTGTTAATTATTTTAAAAATTATAATTTGTATAAATAAAATAATAAGTATAATATCGAAATAAATTTAGTTTTTAGCTAGATTAGAGTTAATATTTTGTTGTTATTAGAAATATATAATAATTTTTATGTTTTGTAAAAACTAAGGTAATATGCTATAATATAATTAAAATTTATTATTTTATATATTTTTAGAGGTGATTTTTAGTTTGAATTTTAAAACTAAAGGAATTGTTTTAAAATGCAAAAATCACAAAAAATATTTTTTCTAATATTTATGTTTCTGGATTTTATGAATTTAATTTGTTTTGTGGACAATATGGAAATGTTGTTGATGATGTTGAAGAAATTGAACAATTTTTTAATTTGAGATTTTTTCCTGAAAAACTAGCACTAGCACAATATTTTTGTGAACTTAGTTATATTTTGAATCTTCCTGCAACAAAAGCAAAAGAACAGTTAAATCTACTTTTAAATTCTGTTTGGCTTTTAGAAAAAGAAAAAGTTAGTTTAGAATTTATAAAGGCTGTTTTTGAGTTAAAACTAATTTCTTTTTCAGGACATATGCCAAATTTGGTTTGTTGTAAATTTTGTTGTAGTTATGAAAAAGAAGATATGTTTTTTAATATATATCAAAGTTTTTTGGTGTGCAAAGATTGTTTTAAAAAAGTTGAACAAAAAAATGGATTTTTAAAACTTTCTAAAGCTGTTTTATATGCTATGCGGTTTATTATATATAAAGACGGGAAAGATATTTTTAAATTTAAATTAGAAAAAAGCCATTTAGATCTTTTAGGGGAGGTTATTGAAAAATCAATTTTAAGCATAATTGAAAAAGAACCCTTAACTTTAAAGATATATAAAGAATTTAAAGAGGAGTTTAAAGTTTGATGGGACTTTTTAAAAAAGCTATTAACATTTTAGAATTTTCTAAAGTTTTAGATATGATTAAAAATTATACTTCATGTGAAGAAACAAATTCTTTGATTTTAAATTTAAAGCCTTGTTTTAATTTAGAAGAAGTTGAAAAAATGTGTTCGCAAACAGATGAAGCTTTGGTTGTTATTTTAAGGTTTTCTCCACCAGAATTTCTAAGTTTAAAAAGCCCAAAAGATGCTTTTAAAACAGCACGATATGGAGCATTTATGAATTGTTCTATGATTTATAATATAGGAAAAATTTTAAAGCAAGCAGGAATGTTAAAAGAATTTTATAAAAAATATAGTGAAAATTTAAACTACTTAAAAATATATTACGATTCGTTATTTACTAATGAAGAACTTGAAAAATTAATTTTTAAAAGTTTGTTGTCTTATGATGAAGTTGCTGATGATGCTAGCTTTGAACTTAAACAAATTCGTGCTAATATAAATAAACAAAATTTAAAGATTAAAAATATTTTGGATGATTTTTTAAAAGGAGATGCTAAAAAATATCTGCAAGAAAACATATCAACAGTTAGGCAGGGAAGACATGTTCTTGCAGTTAAGTCTTCATATATTAAACAAATTCCTGGAATAGTTCATGATGTTTCTTCTAGCGGATCTACTGTTTTTTTAGAACCTTCTTTGGTTGTTGCTGCAGATAATGAATTAAAAAGGCTCTATAAAAAAGAAAAAGATGAAATAGAAAGAATATTAAAAAATTTAACTCAAAAGTGTTTGGTTTATTTAGATGAGATAGAAAAAAGTTATTCAAAAATTTTAAACTTAGACTTAATTTTCTCAAAAGCAAAATTGGCAAGAGAGATGGATGCAAAAAAGCCAAATATTGTTGAAAACGGAGAGATATCTTTAAAAAAAGCAAAACATCCTTTAATTAACCCTAAAGTTGTTGTTCCAATTGATATTGAATTTGGAGGAAGTTTTAAAAATTTAATAATAACAGGGCCAAACACAGGAGGAAAAACAGTTGCTTTAAAAACGGTTGGAATTTTAACTTTGATGACTATGTGTGGAATTTTAATTCCTGCTTCTTCTGAAAGCAAAATTTCAATTTTTAGAGAAATTTTAGTTGCAATAGGGGATGAACAAAGCATTTCTAGTTCTTTATCTACCTTTTCAGCTCATATGAAAAATATTGTTTTTATTTTAAAGGTTGTTGGGCCTAATTCGTTGGTTTTAATAGATGAAATAGCTTCAGGAACAGATCCAGAACAAGGGGGAGCTTTAGCTGTTTCTATTGTTGAACAAATTTGTTTGAAAAAAGCAACTTTAGCTGCAACAACTCACTACACAGAACTGAAATCTTTTGCTTTTAAAAATGAATATGTTAAAAATGCTTGTTTTGAGTTTAATTTAAACAGTTTAGAACCAACATATAAAATTTTGATGGGGGTTGCTGGGCAATCTAATGCATTTGAAATTTCTAAAAAAATTGGGTTGGATGACTCTATTATTAATAATGCTAAAAAATTTATGACAAAAAAAGGCTTATATTTGAGCAATATGTTAACTAAACTAGAAATATATAGAAAAGAATATAAAAAAAGATTTGATTTGCAAAAACAAAAGGCATTGAAATTGAAAACCTTTAAAGAAGAATTAGAAAAAGAAAAACAAAATTTAAATAGAACAGCAAAAGATAAAATAGAAAGAGCAAAACAACAAGCAAACTTAATTATTGAACAAACAAGAACAAAAGCAAGAGAGATTTTGGCAGAATTAAAAGAAATTAAAAATAAAAAAAACAAAGAAAAAGTTGTGGATTTAATTGGAAGAACAAAATCTATTGTTAAAAAAAATATTTATGGGCTTTATGATGAAATTAATGATGAAGAGATTGAAGTTAAAAATAAAAAAAATGAAGAGAATTTAGAAGTTGGGGATTTGGTTTTAGTTCGTGATATAGATAAAAATGGTCGAGTTTTAAAGGAAGTTGATAAAAGCAAAAAAGTTTTAGTTAAAATTGGGAATATAAAAACAAGAGTTGATATAAATAATCTTGAGTTACTAGAAAAAAAGAAAAAAGAAAAGCCAAGTGTTAAAGTTAATAAAAAATTGATGAGCAAAAAAAATAAAAATATAAAAACAGAAATAGATTTAAGAGGTTATGATTCGCAGGAAGCTATAATGGTTTTAGATAGTTTTTTAGATCAATGTGTTTTAAATAATTTATGCATCGTTACAATAATTCATGGAAAGGGAACTGGAGTTTTAAAAAATGCAGTAACAAGACATTTAAAGTCACATCCTAGTGTTTTAACAAGAAGGTTTGGTGAATTTGGCGAAGGAGAAGATGGAGTTACCATTGTTGAATTGAAATAATAGATTTTTTTAGAAAAATAAATATTACGTTATAAATGGTTAAATTTCTATTTAAATCAGTTTAAAAAATTAGTTTATAATATTGTTATAGAATTTTTAATATAGTTTTGAAATAATAAATTTTATTTAAAGGGTTTTATGAAATTATATTTTTATGAAGTTAATATTAAATTTTTAATTATTATGAAAAGTAATTATATAATTAGTGGTATTAAAAAAGGCAGAAATTTAATATTATATATAATTTATTTGATTTAAAGGTTAATTTAAATTTTTGGTTATAATTAAAAATTAGTATTTTATTTCAGTAAGAATTTTAAAATTATTGTTTAAAAACATTAAATTTTATTGGTTATTTTTAAGATAAAGTAAAAAATATTAAATATTATTAATATTAAAAAAGGCAGAAATTTAATATTATATATAATTTATTTGATTTCAAGGTTAATTTAAATTTTGGTTTTTATAATGATTTAAAAAATAAAACTATTTGTTTTTAATTTAGTTTTATATTAGGTGAAATTTTTATTAAATAATATGTACAGTAATGATTTTAAAAATAGATTAAATTTAGATTTTATAATAAATAAAAAATATTAATATTTTATAAAATTTTATGAAATAAAAAAAAATAATTATTTTAATAAAAATTAAATAAATTTATGTGATTTAAAGGTTAATTTAAATTTTAGTTTTTATAATGATTTAAAAAAATAATATGAATAATTAAATTTTTTAATATTTTTTTAAATGATTTTTGAAAAATATAACATTAATATTTATTGTAAATGTTTTTTATTTTGTGTTTAAATTATAAAGTAATATTTTTAAAAATTTAGTTATATTTATATGAACTTTCTAAGCTATTAGCGTCTCTTGAAACAACTTTTGTGTAGTGTTTTGGAACTTGGCCTACTATAAAAGATTCAGCTAACATACAGTTAGATTTAACTTCCACATTTTCTGTGTGGAAAGGCAAAAACCCAACCATATTTGCAGTGACAACAATATGTAGTTTATGAAGTGTTTGGTTTATTCCAGATTCTTCTAATGAACTAATTATCTCAGAATTTGTGAGACCTTTGTATGCAATTTTAATTGGTATATGTGGTCCTCTAGAAGAAAGCCAAATAATTCCTGTTAAT
This sequence comes from Oscillospiraceae bacterium, assembly GCA_902772105.1. Lineage (GTDB taxonomy): Bacteria > Bacillota > Clostridia > Oscillospirales > Ruminococcaceae > RUG12519. The sequence continues at coordinate 4,663 of CACXZI010000034.1, forward strand.
GAACCAAGAGCAATGTCTATATGTTGATATTTAATGTCGTTTAATTCTTTATTTATTTTTTCTATTATTGCGTTATGTATTGTTGTTATTTGTTTTGCATTTGTGTATATTGCAATAACATTTCCTTGTTCGGAAGTTTTAATTGTTATGTAGTCTTCGTAGTTATATCCATATTCATCTATTGCCTCTGTTATTGCTTTATTTATTTCATTTATTGCAAATTTTTCTACTTCAAATTTACACTTTTTATATATAGTTGGAGTTATTTTATTGGTTACAAAAATAAATATTGCAGATAAAATTATTATGCATATGATATATTTTATAGATAGTTTTTTTCTTTTCATGCTAACTCTTCTCAAAAAACCACCTCATATAAATTTATGCAAAATAAAAAAAAATAACCCATGTTTTTTAAAATTGATATATTACTTTATAAATTTATATTTTATTTATATTAATTTTTTATTATTATTTAATTGAATTTTTAATAATTATTTTTTTGGTTTTTTAAAAATATTTTACTTAAAAAGTTAGATAAAATTTAGTAGACATATTTATATTTAAAATTTTATTAAAAAGGTAAAAAATAACCTAATTTCTAGATTTTAAATATAGTTCTTATAAAAATTTAAACATGCTAAATATAAAATTATTTGAAAATATCTAATCCGTAATTTTAAATATTTTTATAAAAAATTATTAATGTATTATATAGTTGTTAGTTGTTAAATATATCTATATATATTTAAAAAATATGTGTTAAAAATTTAAAAAAGTTTAATTTTTAAATTATTTTGTAGAATGTTGATATATATTTAAAAATATGATATAATTTCAAATCAAAAGAGATTAAAGCAGGGGGAGTTTTAAATGAAAATTTTTGAAGAATTAATGGAAAGAGGTTTTATTGCGCAGACAACACATGAAGAAGAAATAAAAGATTTATTAAATAATAAAAAATGTAGATTTTATATAGGGTTTGATGCAACTGCTGATAGTTTACATGTTGGGCATTTTTTACAATTAATTGCTATGAAACATCTACAAAAAGCAGGACATGTTCCAATTGCTCTTTTAGGAACAGGAACAACAATGATTGGAGATCCAACAGGAAGAACAGATATGCGTCAGATGTTAGATATTAACACCATCAATGAAAATGCGAATCGTTTTAAAGAACAAATGTCTAAATTCATAGATTTTTCTGGTGAAAATGCAATAATGGTTAAAAATGGAGATTGGCTTTTAAATTTAAATTATATAACTCTTTTAAGAGAAGTTGGAAGACATTTTTCTGTTAATAAAATGTTAACGGCTGAATGTGTTAAATCTCGTCTTGAACGTGGGCTTTCTTTTTTAGAGTTTAATTATATGATAATGCAAAGTTATGATTTTTTAAAACTTTACGAAGATTATGATTGTGTTATGCAACTTGGAGGGGATGATCAATGGAGTAATATTTTAGGAGGAGTTGATTTAATACGAAGAGTTTTAAATAAACAAGCATATGGTATGACCTTCACACTTCTAACAACAAAAGAAGGAAAAAAGATGGGAAAAACTCAAAAAGGAGCATTGTGGCTTGATGCAAATAAATGTTCTGTTTTTGACTTTTTTCAATATTGGAGAAATGTTGATGATGAAGATGTTTTGAAATGTTTGAAACTATTAACTTTTTTGCCGTTAGAAGAGATTAAACAGTATGAAAATTTAAAAGGTAGTGAAATAAACAAAGCAAAAGAGGTTTTAGCTTATGAAGTAACAAAAATTGTTCATGGAGAAGAAGAAGCAGAAAAAGCATTAAAGACTTCTAAAAGTTTATTTGTAAGTAATGAAACCGAAAAAAATATGCCAACCACATATCTTTTAGATGAAAGTTTTGAAGAAGGAAAAATTGGAATTTTAAATCTTTTGGTTTTATGTAAATTATGTGAATCTAATTCGCAAGCTAGAACTTTGGTTTTGCAAGGTGGAATTAGTTTAGATGATGAAAAAATTACTGATATTTCAAAAGCAATAGAAAAAGAAAAATTTAAAGAAGGAGTAACAATAAAAAAAGGAAAAAAAGTTTTCCATTTAGCAAAATTAAAATAGAAAATATATTGATTTTTATTATTTAATAACAAATTGGGTTTTGAAAAAAGTTTATTAAAAAATGTTTGATATGCTAGTTTTTGTTTATTGTTATGAAGTTGACAAAAACAATTTAAAACGAATTATATCAAAAAAATATTGAAAAATAAACACATATTAAGATAACTAATTTTAATTGAATGGTTAGAAAAATTATATAATAATAATAAAAGCTAAAAAGTTATTTTAAAAAAAATTGGAAACATACAAAAAAATTTTTTTACACGAGATTATTAAAATTTTATTATGAGAAATAATTTATTGAACATAGTTCTTATAAAAATAATATTTTAATTGTATAAAATTAAAAGCAAAGTGAAGTTTTAAAATTAAAATCGAATTTTTTTCATAGATGTAAACATTTTCTAGAAAAATAAATTATTTTTAATCGAAAAATAGATATTATGAAAATATCAAAAGATAAATTGTAAAAATTGTTGATAGTATAATAAAAATAAGAGTAATGATAATAAGAAAACTTTAATATAAAATAAATATCTTTAAAAAAATAAATAAAATGGTATTAAGAAATTTATAATATTAATGCTAACGTAGTGTTGTGGAGTTTTAGATATGATTGAAAAAAAATAGAAAATGCATTTTAATTTTTTTGTTATACTAAAATTATTTAATTATTAAAAAAAATTTTCGGAAAAATAATATAAGTTTATAATTTTAACTAAAATTTATATTTTATTTATTTAATAAAGAATATTTAAAGATAATAAAAAGCGCGTATAACTATTTATAATAATTAAAATTATATATTTATTAGGTTGAATAAGTTTTATATAATTTTGTAAATAAAAAATAGTTTATTAATTTATTGTATGATATATTAGTTTTTATGTTTTATATTGTATTACTATTTAGTAAAATAGAGCCATAAATTTGATTTATTAATTTTATTTTTAAAGAAAGTTTAAATAAAAATGAAGAATAATATAAAAGAAAAAGTTGTTTTAATTTTAGATTTTTTAGAAAAAAATTATAGGTATGCAAAATGTTCTTTAATATATGCTAAACCACATGAACTTTTAATAGCAACAAGGCTTTCAGCACAGTGCACAGATTCTAAAGTTAACAACGTTACAAAAGAATTATTTTTAAAGTATAAAGATATATATAGTTTTTCTAATGCATCTGTTGAGGAAATTAAAAAAATAATAAATCCATGTGGCTTGTCAAATAAAAAAGCAAGTGATATTGTTAATATGTCTAAAATTTTAGTTAGTGAATTTAATTCTATTATTCCAAACGATATGGAAAAACTTTTAAAATTACCCGGAGTTGGAAGAAAAACAGCTAACCTAATTTTGGGTGAATTATATGAAAAACCTGCAATAGTTGTTGATACACATTTGATTAGAATTAGCAATAGATTGGGGCTCGTTAACGAAAAAAATCCTAATAAAATTGAAGTCAGTTTAAAAAAAATAATACCAAAAGAAGAATCTTTAAAGTTTTGTCATAGAATAATTGAATTTGGAAGGGAAATATGTAGAGCAAAAGTTCCTTTTTGTGATAAATGTCAATTAAAAAACTTATGTGTAAAATAAATAATTTTTTTATTGACATTTTTAACAATTTTTTGTATAATTTGAAAAGAAATTGTAAAGAAAGGAGTTATTGTTGTGGTTAAAAAGTCTAGAATTATTGGTTTGTTTTTGTCTTTAGTGTTTATTTTTACAGGAATTTTTAGCGTTGGTGTTTCTGCTGAAAAAAAATATAAAAAAGCTAAAAAAGAAAGCTATAAGGAATATAATATAAAAGAAAAAAGGGTTAAATTAGCGTATGAAATAATGGAACAACATGCCATAGCGTGGCATCATTTTATGTATGCTTTGAAGGGGTCAAAGTTAAAAATTGGTAAAACTAAATTAGTGGATCATGAAGATTTTAAAAATTTAGATAGAAAGAAAAAATTTTCATTAAGCCCAAGAAATGTTTTAAAAAAAATTAAAGAAGCTAATGATGAAGAGATCACAAATTTCACAGATGAGTCGTTTATTGAATCTTTAAATGATTACATAGAGTATGCTGACATGTTTGATGTATCATTTAATAAATTTATGAAAAAATATAAAATTGAAAAAAAATTGAGCAAAAAACAAAAGAAATACTATAATTGTGCTAAAAAAATAACTAAAAGAATTAAGGCATATTTAAAAGCTATTGTTAAAACTGAAAAAAAGAAAGTTGCTGCAAAACATGATGAAGATGATGATGAAGATTAAAAATAAATAATATTATAAATGAATATAAAAAACGTTCTGGATATTAAGTTTTAGGACGTTTTTTATTTTGAAAAATGGAGTATGTTAACTAAATGATCTTTAAAGGGCTTATATGAGATATAGAGTTTATGAAAATAGAAATAATAGGGAATAAACTAACTGTTTAATTTGAATTATTATTTTTCACTATTTTTTATTTATTTTTATATTACTTTAAAGTTTTTGAATCGATTTAATATACCTAATATTAAGTGTTTTCTATTTAAGTTGTTGAAGCATTTTATTATATATAACTCTTTTTACATAATTTTTGGAGAGATATAGAATTTGATTTTGATTTTTTATGATTTCCATTTTTTGTGTTAATTGAATATTTCTTAAAGAAGTTTAAGTTAAGAAATATTATTTTTTCTATTATTTTAATTTTATATTTTTTAATAATGTTCACATATTATTGATAAAAGTAAAACAGTTTTCTATTATTAAACATGAATAAATTGTATCTTCAAAAGAAAATACAATTTATTTTTTTTAGTTTTAATTTTTATTTAATTCATCACAATAATATTGTGTGTGTTAGTTTTAAATATTTGATCTTCATTAAAATTATGTTTATATTGATTTTTACCTTTGTTTTAAATATATATTATTTTCTTTGTTAATATTTAACTGTTGTTTAATAAGTTGTTTTTTTGTGGTATTTTCTTCTTCTATTTCTGGTTTATTAACTCTAAATCTTATAAATCTTCTTATTTTTGTTTTATTATTTTCTTTATTAATTTTATTATTTTCTTTATTAATTTTACTATTTTCTTTGTCATTATTTAACCATGGTCTTCTTTTTTCAAAATGTCCTATTACGGTGTAATGGTTTTTCATAATATTATCATTGAAGTTAAATCCAAATTCTTCAGGCATTTTCTTTTTTTTATAAATTTTTTTAAAATTAAAAACATATGTAAAATAATCTCTATACTTAGTATTATCCTTTAAATCTTCATCTTCTAACAAATAATATCTATAGTTTCTATTAACCATATTTATAAATTCTCTAATAATTAAATATATTTCATATATTCCTATCTTATCATATTTTCCTATTTTTTTGCTATTATCAAAATTAGAATTTCTTCTAATATTACATTTAACTGTTTCTTCTAAAACTTCCAAATTATCTAATTTTATCTTCACCTTTGGTCTACTTTTAACATCAAAATCTATATAAATATTTTCTATAATTTTATCTTTTATTATTTTTTCTATTTCTATATTTCTTTCTTCATATTTTTTTAGTTTTTCTTTTTCTTCTATAAGCTCATTTTTAAGTTTTTCTCTATTGTTTTTTATTTCCTCTAAAATTTTTCTATTGTTAAATCTATTACTCTTTATTTTGTCATAAATTTCTTTGTATTTTTCTTCTATATCTATATCAAATATTTTTTCACATTCTTCATCATAACTAATTTCTCCTCTATCCATTAAAAATTTTTTCATTTCTAAATATGATTTATATAAAGCTTTATATGTAATATATTTATTTTCTATATATTTTTTTGGTAAACCTGTTAATATTATTTTTGTTTCTTGTTTTGACGTTTCTTCTATTTTTTTTTCTATTCTAGAAATTTCAGAAATAAGCTTTTTATACTCTAAGAATTTGTTTTTTAGGTAAAATTCTATTAATTCTTTAACTACCTCTTTTATTGTTGAGTTCAAATTACACATTTCCCAGTCAAATGTTTTTTCTTTTTCTTTACTGAATATATCTTTATTTTTTAGAACATATTTTACGAATTCATTTGGTGTTAATTTTAAATTGTCTAGATATATTATCGGGTCATTTTCATTCTTTAAACTTTTATTTTCATGCATACTAAGAAATTTTTGATTTACATGTTTAGTATTACAACTTTTATAGAAATCCCCACCAAAACCTAAGTCTTTTTTCAAACCCATATTTTGTGTCATTTCATCGTATTCTTCATCATATTCATCGTCAAATTCATCGTCAAATTCATAAGCTTCACTTTCTTCTTCTTTTGCATTAACGTTCAAATTTGAAAAACTTCCTATTAGCCCGGTTAGGATAAAAATTTTTTTTAGAATATTTTTCTTCATATTTGTTTCTCCTTTCCCGTTGTTTTTCAGTTTAATATTAGTCTATTTTTGATTCAGATTATTGACAAATTTTTTCTTTAATTTTACTAGTACGACGGTATTGTAACATATTTTTGACAAAAATAAAATAATAGTTTTTTCTATTAAAATAATTAAATTTCCATCACCCTGCAAAATTTAGTGATGGAAATTTATGGTTATATATTTATGATTTATAATTATCGTTGATATCGTAGGCTAAAACAAAAATTTTTAGTCAAAAAATTATTTAAAAATATACTATTTTAAATTAATTCTTGGATAAATTTACTAAAGTTATTTTCTAATTAAAATCTTTTTTTGCTTTTTATAGGTATTTATTCTTATGAAATTAATAAAATATTAATTGTTTTTCTATTACTTAAAATGTTAAATTTTTTTTATTTTTATAAATTTTTACTGGTTATTTTGGTTTATTTGTTAATAAAAAGCTTTTTAAAATCTTTGTTTTTAGTTTTTTATTTTTTGCTATTATGTAACGAATCGTATTTATTTTCTTATTTAAAATATTTTAATTTGTTTTTGATTCTTCTCATTTTGTGATATGATCTCTTGAATATTTAATTTTAAATTATTGGAATAATTTTTTTCTTCAATTTTGGAATAGGTTTTTTAATAATATTATTTTTATTAAAACATTTGGGTATTAATAAATATTTTTTGCGAATTTTTTTAGCAATTATAAAAATTTTATATTCATCTTTACTTCTTTGTTTTTTTTTTATTAACTTTTATTTTGTTAAAATAATATTTATTCATAAATAATCTTTGTTATAAAATTTATAACATTAATATTTAAATTGTTCATAAGTTTAGATTTTAAATTTTTAAGAAATTTAGAATTTTTATTATGTTTTTTATTTAATTTTGTTTTTAAATATTTCAATTCTTCCTATATTTTTTGTTTTATTTTCTTTATAAGTATAGGGAATATTACTATTATATTTTAGATTTCTTTTTTTAAAATTTGCTATTTCATGTCTTGATTTTTTATGTTTTAAAAATAGCTTTTTTATAATTTCATATGTTAGAGAATTAATTGTAATAAAAACCGCTTTGTTTTTTATTAAATTATTTTTTCATACTTTATATATTTTTTATATAAAAATTTTGTTTATTTTTGAAATATAAATTATCGATTGATGATGTATTGTCTTTTGAAATACAAATTTAAAAAATTTAATATAAAATAAAGAATCAGTGTTAAATTATATTAGCAAAAATATTAAATTATATAGAGTAAACAATTGAAGAATAGCTAAAATGAAATTTAAAATAAAATATAATTTTAAAAAATATTTACTTTATATTCAGTGTATTTAATATAAAATAAAAATAAGTACAAAAATCTATAATTAATTTAAGTAAAATATTTTTTATTTGTATATAGTTCTACTTAATAATATTTAAGTATGTTTGTTTATATTTAAATTTTTCCTAATTTTCTTTAAACATGCCACCTATATTTCTATTTAAATAGATAGTTTTAATTTTATTATTGTTATTTTTTCAAATACAAAAATATTTAAATTATGATTTTTTAAACTAATCCAGAATTTGTTATTTATATTACATTAATAATCAAAAATATAAACAAAAAAGTGAAATAATATTTTTTCATATTTACATTTTTTTATATAAAATATATTTAAATAATGAATTTTATCTATATTTACTTTTTTATCTTTAAATAACATTTTTTAATTTTTAACATAATTATCATTTTTTTATATTTTTTTTATTATTGTATAAAAAATTATAGTTGTTATATAATTTGGTTTTATGTCTTTTTTATTCATAACTTAAGGAATTTAACATGTTAATTGCTTCTTTAGTAATAGAGTTTATATTTTCTGTTTCTTTTAGTTTTTCTTTTTCTTGTGTTAAAAAATCAATATTTTCAAATTCAAACTTTCCATCTTTTTCCTTAACTTTATTTAAACATTTGCTAATAGTTGTTAAGATAAAAGCACATTTGTCAGCTTCTTTAGTATTAAAAGCCTTTAATAATTCAAAATTTCTTTTTTTCTTTTTATCAGTTTCTTCGGTATTTATTGTCATTATGAATTCACCATCATTATCACCAAATCTTAATGTTGTATTTTCTTTTATAGGTGATTTTAATTCTTTAATATTTTTTTTATATTCATCATAAAAATTTTCATCAGACATAATTGGTTTTACACCAGTATAATAATCTTTACTTAATAATTTAGAACGAATATTACTACAAATTTGTGAATAATTCTTTACTCGTAAATCAGAATATAAATTTAATATTCTTTTTAATATATCATATTTTTCATTTATTGTTACGTTATCACAATAAATTGTTTTATCTTTTTCATTGTAAAAAATGCCATCTTTCTCAAGTTTTTTTAAGGCATATTTAACAAATTCCTTTGGTGTGAATCTTTTGTACCTAACAAAATTATAATCAGAAAATATTTCTATGTATTCAGATAAATTAACATTATCTTTATTTTTTTTAATATTTTCATTTATATTTAATTTTTTTTCAATATTTTTAATTTCACTTTTTCTTTCATACAACGAACTAAATTTATTTTTATGATCAAAAATATCTTTTTCTTTTTTTATTGAACCAGAATTGTTTGTTTTTACTTCGTTGCAATTTTTTGAATAGTTTTTAAATATTGATGGTGTTAGATGTGAACTATTAAAATTTCTTTTAATTCTATTATTTTTATTTAAAAATTCTACAAATTTCTTTTAATTCTATTATTTTTATTTAAAAATTCTACATCTTTTTTTATTGAACCAGAATTGTTTGTTTTTACTTCGTTGCAATTTTTTGAATAGTTTTTAAATATTGATGGTTTTAGATATGAACTATTAAAATTTCTTTTAATTCTATTATTTTTATTTAAAAATTCTACATCTTTTTTTATATTTATTTTACTATTGATTAATGACCGTCGCATTGCATTAACATTTAAAATCGGCGTTCCTATTAATCCTAAAAAAATTATCATTTTTTTTAATTTTTTCATTTTTAATTTTCCTACTTTCTTTGTGCTATTGTACTAAAAATAAACCCGAAATTTGTAAATTCTATAAATATAATATCAATTTTAAGAAAAAATTCAATAACAATTAATTACAAAAAATTACAAATTAATCCTATTTTTTTCTAATTTGAATAAAAAATTTTCACACTAATTTAATAAATAAGTGTGAAAATAAGTCAATATTAATTTTAGTAAAATATTATTAAATAGCATCTTTTCTAGAAAGATTAACCCTTCCTTGACTATCTATTTCAATTACTTTTGCTTTCACTCTATCTCCAATTTCTAAAACATCTTCCACTTTTTCAACTCTATTAAAATCTAGCTTAGATATATGAATTAAACCTTCTTTTCCAGGAGCTATTTCAACAAATGCACCAAATGGCATTATTTTTGTTACTACTCCGCTTAAAATATCTCCAATTTGAGGATTTTTAATTATTGTTTTTATTATATCTTTTACATTTTCAACATCTTCTAAATTTTGCCCTAAAATATAGGCATTTCCTTGTTCTTGAATTTCAATTTTAACATTGTTTTCAGAACTTATTTTTTGTATTACTTTACCATTTGACCCAATAACGTCTTTTATTTTATCTAGTGGTATTAAAATTGTTGCTATTTTTGGAGCACATTCTTTAACACTTTTTCTTGGAGAATCTATAATAGGGCTTATTATGTCGTCTATTATGTGAATTCTAGCTTTTTTTGTTTTTTCAAAAACTTCTTCAATAACTTCATAGCTAAGTCCATCTATTTTAACATCAACTTGAATTGCAGTTATTCCTTTTTTTGTTCCTCCAACCTTAAAGTCCATATCTCCAAAAAAATCTTCTAAACCTTGAATATCTAGCATTGTTTTAAATTCGCCATTTTCTTTTGTTATTAATCCACAAGAAATTCCTGCAACTTTTGCTTTTATTGGAACTCCAGCATCCATCAAAGCTAAAGTGGAACTACAAATAGAAGCTTGGGAGGTAGATCCATTAGAAGTTATCGTTTCTGAAACAACTCTAATTGTATATGGAAATTCTTCAGAAGAGGGAATAACCGGCTTTAGTGCACGTTCTGCAAGTGCTCCATGCCCAATTTCTCTTCTTCCTGGGGCTCTTCCTATTTTTGTTTCTCCAACAGAATAGGAAGGGAAGTTATAGTGATGTATATATCTTTTAAATTTATTTTCATCTAATCCATCTAATTTTTGCTCTTCCGAAAGAGCTCCTAAAGTTACAACAGACATAGTTTGCGTTTGACCTCTTTTAAAAATAGAACATCCATGAACAACTGGAAGAAAATCTATTTCACAAGAAAGAGGCCTTATTTCATTCATTTCTCTTCCATCAACTCTTTTTCCTTCCTCTAAAAGCCACTTTCTCACAATTTCTTTTTGTAATTTATAGATTACTGTTTCTATTATGTTTGCTCCTAGTTCTTCAATTCTTTCTTCATATTTTTCATTCAATTTTTCTTTTATTTCTTCAATTTTCTCATCTCGGATATATTTGTCCTTTTCTAATAGAGCACTTTTTATTTCTTCTTCACAATCTTCCTTAATAGCTTTAAAGAAGTCTTCTGGAATAATAAATGGAAGATATTTTATTTTTTCTTTTCCACATTCTTTTTTTATTTCATTAACAAATTCTATTATTTTTTTTATTTCTTCGTGAGCAGTTTTTATGCAATTTAACATTGTTTTTTCATCAACTTCATTTGCTCCTGCTTCAATCATTGCTATTTTTTCAGAACTTGCAGCAACTGTTAAATCTAAATCCGACATTTTTCTTTCTTTTTGAGTTGGATTTAAAATAATATTTCCATTAATTAACCCAACGCTAGCTCCAACAATAGGGCCATTCCATGGAATATCTGAAATAGAAAGAGCAACAGCAACTCCAAGCATAGCGCAAATTTCAGGACTATTATCAATATCAGTAGACAAAACAGTAGCCACAATAGAAACATCATTTTTTAAATCTTTTGGAAAAAATGGGCGAATTGATCTATCTATGCATCTTGCAACCAAAATTGCATTTTCACTTGGTTTTCCTTCTCTTTTTATAAAAGAACCTGGAATTTTTCCTGCAGAATAAAGCTTTTCTTCATATTCAACAGAAAGCGGGAAAAAATCAACATCTTCTCTTTGTTTTCTTGCCATAGTAACATGAACCATAACGGTTGTGTTTTCATATCTAACCCAACAAGACCCATTTGCAAGACAACCAGTTTTTCCAATTTCAACCACTAGGTTTCTTCCTGCAAATTTTGTGCTATATTTATTATATTCCATAAACTTTATTATACCTCTTAACATTATTTTTTACTTGAATAATATGAAACTCTATTTTAAATAAATAATATCATTTTTTTGTTTTTTTTACAAGTTTTTATTTTGTTATATATTGTTATATTAAAATAAGACATTATTAAACAATTTTAGAGACAATGTTTCAGGAATTCTTGAATAAAAAATATATTTTTGGTAAAATATGGTAATTAATTATACTAATATGTTATAATAAAAATATTGGGTTTAAAATTTATTCTGGAGGTGAATAGATTGGCGAACAATTCTGATGCCCCACACTCACATGTTGGACATAGAAATCGTATGAAAAATAGATTTTTAAAAACAGGTTTTGACTCGTTTGAGCCTCATGAAGCATTGGAGTTTTTGTTATTTTTTGCAATTCCAAAAAAAGACACCAACGAACTTGCACATAAATTAATAGAAACCTTTGGGTCTTTTGCTGGAGTTGTTAATGCTCCTTATGAAGTTTTAATAAAAACAAAAGGAGTTGGAGCTCACACAGCAATTTTATTAAAACAAATTCCACAGCTTTTTAGAATATATTGCGAAGATTTAAGAAAGCCCTGCAAAGTTATGGATACCTCTAAAAGTTGGATTGAATTTTTCAAACCAAAGTTTATAGGAAGGCCAAATGAAATACTTTTTGTTGCTGGTGTTGATGATGCTGCTAACTTTGTTGCTTCGCAGTTGATTTCAAGTGGTAGCAAAAGCAAATTAGATGTTTCATGTGAAATGCTTGTTAAATTTACAATGCACTGGAATATTGATAGAATAGTTATAGCACATAACCACCCAAACGGTATGGCAGTTCCTTCACTTGCAGATAAAATTAAAACAGAAAAACTAGAAATTGCACTACGGCATTTAAATATAACTCTTTTAGATCATTTTATTTTTGGAAAAAATGGGGAATCTATTTCTATGCGTGAATATGGTGCATTAAAATATTAAAAAAGTAGTGGTGTTAAAATTTTGGATGTATTTAAATTAAAATCTAACTATTTTTTAACCAAAGATCAAAAAAGGGCAACAGATGAACTTTTAAATGGTTTAGAAAATGGTTTTAGAGAACAAACTTTATTAGGGGTTACTGGGTCTGGAAAAACTTTTACTATGGCAAATGTTATTGCTAAATATAATAAACCAACTTTAGTTTTAGCTCACAATAAAACACTTGCAGCTCAACTTTGTAGTGAATTTAAAGAATTTTTTCCTGAAAATGCAGTTGAATATTTTGTTTCTTATTATGATTACTATCAACCAGAATCATATGTTCCTTCAACAGACACATATATAGAAAAAGATTCTGCAATTAATGATGAAATAGATAAACTTCGCCATTCAGCAACATGTGCACTAGCAGAAAGAAAAGATGTTATTATAGTTTCTAGTGTATCTTGTATATATAGCTTAGGAAACCCAATAGACTATCGTGAAATGGTTATTAGTTTGAGATGTAATATGGAAATTAAAAGAGAAGATCTTTTTAAACATTTAGTTAAGCTACAATATGAAAGGAACGACTTAAATTTTACTAGGAATAAATTTAGAGTGCGTGGGGATGTTGTAGATATATTTCCTGCATATTCTTCTGAAAAAGCAATACGATTGGAGTTTTTTGGGGATGAAATAGAAAAGATATATGAAATATACGCATTGACAGGAGAGCTTAAAGAAGAACTTTCTCATGTTGCAATTTTTCCTGCATCGCATTATGTAATTAATCCTAGCGTTTTAGAAGAATCTATTGAAGAAATAAAGAAAGAACTTGAAGAAAGGATGCAGTTTTTTGAAGAAAATGATATGGTTTTATATGCACAAAGGTTGCAGCAACGAACTCTTTATGATATAGAAATGTTGAAAGAAACTGTGTTTTGTAAAGGAATAGAAAACTATTCTAGAATTTTTGCAAAAAGA
>CACXZI010000035.1 GCA_902772105.1 Oscillospiraceae bacterium
TATAATGTTAAATTTGTTAAGAGGAGAGAATATTATGTCTAAAAGAAACGATTTGAAAATTTTATTAATGTGTTTAACATTATCAATATCAACATTTTGTATCAAAACAAATGCTATGGAAGCAAAACCTAATGAAAATTTAAATAATTACAAAATAAAAAAAGATTTTACCATAAATAATAATAATAATAATAAATTAAACCTATGTAATTTAAATATTAAACCTATAAAAAAATGTATACCAGAAAAATATTCAGTATTAAAACCTACAAAACAACAAACACAAAAATATAGTGAAAATAATACTAAGGGTAAAAAAAAAGACATTATAAGGCCAAAATCTGAAGATAATTTAATATTTAAAGATGATAAACGGCCTAAACTTGATAAACGAGCTAACGAAAGCAATAAAAATAAAACACCAAATAAAACAGAATTTCTTCCTCCCATAAAACTTTTATTAAAATATTTCGATGAATTTCATCATGAAAAAATGGACAGAATAATAAAAGACCCAAACACATCAAATGACCAAGTAAAAAAGATGGCAATTAACTATAAACTCCTTATGTTACCAAGTTATAAAACGCTAGAAGATTCATTAATTAAATGTGATCATTGTATTAAAACAATTAATAAACTTTATGAAAAATTTTTAGAACTAACAACAAATTATGATCCTGCTATAAATAACATCATAGAGATTAGAACAATATATGTTGCTATGGTTAATTATGTGATGCACCTAAGAGAAGCTATAACAGCCGCAGAAAAAGCAAAATTAAACAAAGATAAATGTAAAGAACTAGTTAATGAATTTTTTAAATTACATGATGAAAAAATAAAAAAAATAAAAGAATATCTTGAAAAATTAGATCCTACATATAAAAATATCTTCCCTTATTGTAAAACGGAATCGATGTATAAAAAAGTTCATAAAATAAAAAAAACTGAAGAAAACCCAAAAAATACACCTTTAAATAAGGTAGCATATTCAATTATAGATGGTGCCTATGATGAGTTACATATTAAAAATAGAACACCAAATAAAAAGATGAATTCTATTTCAAATGTTTATAATATAAAAACAAATAGCATTAGTGAAAATTCAGAAAATAAAATTTCAAATGAAACAGCATATTCATCTAAATATATCAATAATTTAAATATTAAAAATAAAACACCAAATAAAACAATAAAATCTATCTTTTCTTTTTATACTCCATATTATGCAATAAATCACGTGCTAGATGACATGTATAAAGTCAACATAATAAATAGATTAAAAAATAAAGACACAACAGATGAACAAGCATTAAAAATTATAAATGATAAAAATCTCATACGTAAAATTTTAAAAACTGACGGATTAAATAAAAAAGAACTTGTGGCATATAGGGTTAACTATATTTTTAAGGCTGTTCCAAAATATTGGAATGAATGTGTAAACACTTACAAAAACCTCTGTACTAAAGATAATGATGAAAATTTAAAAGAATACGAAAATTATAAAATAATTTTAAGAACAGCTTTTGCTTTAATAGTTCATTTTAATAACCATTTAATCGATATTAAAAAAAAGAAAATATCCTTATTAAAAGAGATTTCAGAATTACCTAATAACTCTAAATTTTTAGAACAACTAGAAGGTTTTATTACCAAAAACAATAAAAATATTAATATCTTAAAAAAAGAACTCCGAAGGGTTTTAATAAAAATTGAAGAATTGAAAAAAATTAAAATTGACCAAAAAACATCAAATAACAAATAAAAATAATTCTAGATTATAATAATTTTCCCACACCATTTTGGTGCGGTTTTTTTTATAAATTAAATTTATATATAGCATTTTAAAAAACAAACAAAATCATATTAGTTAACTTTAATTTATAGCAACTTTTATTTTTTAATTATATGCTCCTAAAAAATTTTAACTCTCTTCCCTATTTTTAAAAAATAATACTTTAATTTTTCATCTAATGTTTTTTTAATTCATCTCAATTCCTCCCAAAATTAAATTTTAAATTTAAAATAATATTACATTTTAACAAATTTTAATATGAACAATTTTTGTTATTCACCTTTCAAAATTCTTATAAAAATTATAAAACCTCATTGAAAAATTTCCAATATTTGGTAAAATAATGTATTATAAAATAGAAATGGAGGAAAAATTTATGAATAAAAAAAAGAATTTTAAAATATTAATTTCAACGGTTTTAATATTTTGCTCATTTTATTGTGGAGTTAGTGCAACAAAAGAAGGTGAAAAAAATTTAATTAGTTTTAAAAATTGTTATAACAACATAAAAAAAGATAACAATTTGGAAAAAGCAAAATTAAATTTAAATAAATCCTGCTCAAACATTAAAACAAACATAAAAACTGAAAACAAAATTGACATAAAAAAATCTAAAACTAGCACAAATTTAAAAAATGATGATATAGATAAAAAACAACAAAAAAGCAATGAATCCACATCGAATTTAAATACCATTAACAAACAGGAAAACAATTTTTTAGAAAAAGAAAAAGAAAAAAAATCAGAAAAAAAAATACTGCTAACTAAAAACCAATTTAAAAATTGTCTATTTAAAAACAATATAAAAAAACAAAAACCAACTCTTGATTTTAGAGTGACTAATGATATAATTTATGTGGAACCAGGGCCATATCAACATAATAATATTAATAAAGATTTAGATGAATATAGAAAAATAATAGACAAAAACATAGAAAAAAAAACCACAGAAGTACAAAAACTACTTGATTTTTATTACTATTTCTTAAGACTATTTAAAATATTTGACCAGAACTGTAAAGAAATAAATAGAATAAACGATTTAATTAAAACAAAAATGAAATTTAAAAATAAGCCAGACTCATATTCAAATAGTGAAGGAGTGGAAAGATTAATTCAAATATATGAAAAAAATACAGATCCTCATTATGAAAATAGAACACCAGAATCGATGTATTCGATGTGTTTAGAAACCTTTATTAAACTCCATTTAGAACAGTCGGTGAACGCCTATTTCACAAAAGAAGGAATTGATGTAGACAACGATAGCATTGAAAAAATATTAGGCCCAATTCAAAATCAAGCAAAAACAATGCACAAAAAAGTTATTTTTGATATAGATACAATTAACAACTATTTATGGATTCGGCTAAAAAAAATGTTGGATTGCATAGAAATAATAAACAACCTTCATAATAGATTTTTAACATTTATAGATAATATAAAAGATAAAAGTCTATTAAATTGTAGATTTGCAAAAGAAATAATATATTATGTAAAATCTGAAAAAATAAAAATAACCCCATTCTTATCATCTCACATAAACCCTGAATATAATAAAGAATATTTTAACGATAGAAAAGCTGTTAGTAAGTTATCAAGTTATGTTAGTAATATTTTAGAATATTCAACCCGCCCAGAACCAATTGTTAAATTTAATAACATTCCAAAAACAGAAAAGGCTTTATATATAAAACAAAAACAAGATTATAATGAATATATGAAATCTATTGATAAACTTTTAAATAGAGATAACAACAGAGAATATCAAAAATGTTCTGTTCCAGAAAATATTAAAGAAGGAATTGAAATAAGAAGAGAAATAGCTAAAATTATGGAAAAAATCGTTCAACGTGAATTATATAGGAAAATTTTTAAATCTCTTTTAACCATGGCCAAAAGAGAAAAAGAAATAACAAATGATGTGTCTCCCATGCTTTTGTTTAATCTTTCCGATTCACAAATTAACAAAGCTAACGATATTCCAAATAAATAAAAATTTAAAATATAGACCAGCTTTATTCATAAGTTGATTTTTTTAATAATTTTTCTAATAAATTTTATTTTCTCCTTTTTTTAAAGTTAAATATGTTTAAATTATTTTTTTATAAAAATTTGTAATGTTTTGAAAATAATATGTTAAACCATAAAAATAAGATATTAAAATTTTATTAATAATATTATCTATTCTTGCTTTCCTATTTAAATTAATTCTATGAAAAAAACCAGTCAACAAGAGTAGAAAATGTTAATGATGATATCAATATAAATAGAAAAATAGATAAATTTAAAATACATATAAAAAAAATGAAAGAAAAAGAAAAAAATTTTCTAATATATATTTACTAAAAATAAATCATTACATTAAACATGTTAAAAGATATAACCCTTGGAAAAAGCCTAAAAAATAAAGTTGATATTTTAAAAGAAAAAATAGGTGAAATTTTATTAAATTTAATTAAAATATAAATCTAAACTAGAAAAAGAAGATTTTAAAAACATAGAAGAAATTAGTTTATGGATTTATATAAAAAACATAAGAGAATGATATAAATACATTTTTAGAAGAAACAAAAAACAATCAAATATAGATATAAAAAATAAAAAAAATTATAACTATTTTAAAAAACATAAATATTTTAAATGGCGAATAAAAAAACAAGTTTAATAAAAATAAAAATTATTAAATAAATTAAAAATAAAGATAAAAAAAATTCTAGCAATTTAGATATAAAAACTAAAAATATTTCTAGTTCGAAAGAAGAATTTGAGAAATAAATATAAAAAAATTTTGAAAAATATATAAAAAATTAAAAGATTAAATAACAAACTTTTTTAACATATATAAGAAAGCGAACATTAAAAATAAAAGAAAAATCAATTATTAAAAATTGTCATGATAAAAAATAAACTAGATATTCTATATAATTATTTAGAATATATTCTAAAATTCTAAAATTTTTTAGATAGAAAAAAATTATAAAATTATTTAAAAATTATGATAAGTGCATGCAATATAAAAACAAACATAAAAAATTTTCAAATTCATATAAAATAACTTTTAAATTTGAACTTGAATTTTAAAAGTGAATTAAAAAAATATATTATAGATTATTTATAATAAAAATTTTACAAAATCTTTTAAATATGTTAAACTCTATTTTGAGATAAAAAATATTTCAAAAGGAGTTTTAAAATTGGAAGATAGAAAAATTTCTCTAAACCAAAGAAGAACAAACTATTGTGGAAACTTCACAAAAGACGATGTTAACAAAGATGTTACAGTTATGGGGTGGGTTGAAAAGCAAAGAGACCTTGGAAATTTAATATTCATAGATTTAAGAGACAGAACCGGAATAGTTCAACTAGCAATTTCAAAACCAACAGCAGATGAAAAATCTTTTGAAGAAGCTTTTCATTGCAGAGCAGAATTTGTTGTTATAGCAAGTGGAAAAATTAATTTAAGAAAAGAAAAAAACGAAAAAATAAAAACAGGAGAAATAGAAATTATTGTGGAAAAGCTAGAAATAATTTCAAAATCTAAAACTCCTCCTTTTGATATTGCAAAATGCGAAAATGTTTCTTTAGAACTAAGATTAAAATATAGATATTTAGAACTCAGAAACAAAGATTTACAAAACACATTTATTATGCGTCACAAAATTGTTAAACACGCAAGAGATTTCTTTGACGAGAACAACTTTTTAGAAATAGAAACCCCAATGTTAATTAAATCAACACCAGAAGGGGCAAGAGACTATTTAGTTCCATCAAGAGTTCATAAGGGTTGTTTTTATGCTCTTCCGCAATCCCCTCAGCTATATAAACAACTGTTGATGGTTGCAGGGTTTGATAGATATTTTCAGGTTGCTAGATGCTTTAGAGATGAAGATTTAAGGGCAGACCGCCAACCAGAATTTTCACAAATAGACATTGAAATGAGCTTTGTGGAACAAGACGACGTTATTTCAATTAACGAAAAATTTATAAAATCTTTGTTTTCAAAAATATTAAATATAGAAATAAAAACTCCTTTTTTGCGACTTTCATATGAAGAAGCAATGCAAAAATTTGGTTCAGATAAACCAGACATTAGATTTAGTCTTGAAATAACATCTTTAGAAGAAGCAGCACTAAATTCTAGTTTAAATGCTTTTAAAGACGCTATTAATTCAGGTGGCGGAGTTTATGCAATAAACCTAAAAAATAAAGCAGATTTGGTTTCAAGAAAAGAAATAGACCGGTTAATAGAAGTTGCTAAAACATATAAAGCAAAAGGCCTTTTTTATTCTAAACTTTTAAAGGATAACAAATCTTCCAATTTTGAAAAATTTTTAAGTGAAGACGAAATAGATAAAATATATAAAATTTTAGATGCAAAAGAAAATGATATGATATTTATAATAGCCGATGTAAACAAAGAAACTGCACTTGTTGCTCTTGGAGCTTTAAGACTATATCTTGGAGAAAAGTTTAATCTATATAACAAAAACGACTTTTGTTTTTTGTGGGTTGTTGATTTCCCTCTTTTTGAATATAGCGAAGAAGAACAAAGACTAGTTTCAAAACATCATCCATTCACTATGGTTAAAGAAGAAGATTTAGATATTTTAACAAAAAACCCTGAAAATTGCCGTGCTAAAGCATATGACTTAGTGTTAAACGGATGTGAGGTTGGTGGTGGATCTATTAGAATTCATAACCAAGAAATACAAAACAAAATATTTGAAATTTTAAAATTCTCAAAAGAAGAAATAAACGAGAAATTTGGCTTTTTAGTTGATGCTTTTCAATATGGCGCACCCCCACATGGAGGAATGGCTTATGGGCTCGATAGATTAGTTATGTTGATGTTACAAAAAAACAGCATAAGGGATGTTATTGCATTTCCTAAGGTTCAAAATGCTTGCGAATTAATGACAAATAGCCCATCAATTGTTCAAAAAAACCAACTAGATGATCTACAAATAAAAATTAAAGATTAAATTTTCATTACGTAGAAAGTTTGATATAAATTAAAATTTATCACTCGCCAGAAAGTTTAATATGAATTAAATAGACCTGCTAAATTCTTTTTTCATTACGTAGGAAGTTTTATGGAATTTTAAGTAAATCACTTGCCAGAAAGTTTTATCAAATTTGTTTTGGCCTGCTAAATTCTTTTTTCATTACGTAGAAAGTTTGATATAAATTAAAATATATCACTCGCTTTTTCATTACGTAAATAATTTGATATAACTTTAAATTAATCACTCGCCAGATAGTTTAATCATACTTCATTCGGCCTGCTAAATTCTTTCATTACGTAGAAAATTTAATTTAACTTTAAATTTTTCACTCGCCATAAAGTTTAATCATACTTCATTCGGCCTGCTAAATACTATTTTAAATATATCACTCGCCATAAAGTTTTATCAGATTTGTTTTGGCCTGCTAAATTCTTTCATTACGTAGATAATTTGATATAACTTTAAATTAATCACTCGCCAGGATGTTTAATCATACTTTTATTCCGTTTTAAGTTTTTTATTGTTCTAAGTTTATCACTCGCTGGAATGTTTATTACGTAGAAAGTTTGATGTAACTTTAAATTAATCACTTGCCATAAAGTTTTATCAGATTTGTTTTGGCCTGCTAAATTCTTTCATTACGTAGGAAGTTTGATATAAATTAAAATATATCACTCGCTTTTTCATTACGTAGAACGTTTGATATAATTTTAAATTAATCACTCGCCAAATAGTTTAATCATACTTCATTCGGCCTGCTAAATACTATTTTAAATTTTTCACTCGCCAGATAGTTTAATATGAATTAAATAGACCTGCTAAATTCTTTCATTACGTAGGAAGTTTTATGGAATTTTAAGTAAATCACTCGCCAGAAAGTTTTATCAGATTTGTTTTGGCCTGCTAAATTTTTTTCATTACGTAGAACGTTTGATATAAATTAAAATATATCACTCGCTTTTTCATTACGTAGAAAATTTAATTTAACTTTAAATTTTTCACTCGCCAGGATGTTTAATGAAACCTTCCATTTAATTTAGTAAATTTGTTTTAATATATAGTTATTTAACTTCAAAATATTTAATTCTTAAACAAAATTTAACAACCTTTTCACATCATATATATAATTTTTTATTTTGATTTTTAACCTGCTTAAATTATTTATTAAAAACTACTATTATATAAATAATTTAAAAAAAATTTAATCTTAATTCTTTAACTAAACAAAATTTTAATTTTATCTTAACTACTTCAACCTATAAAAAAACTACTATAAAATTTTTTTGTACGAACGTAATTTGTTAAAAATTGTCACTTTGAAATATTTTTAAAATATTATATAATATCCCGTGTTGATAAATTAAAAATTATTCTATAAAGGAGAAATTAAAAATGTTAAAAAAAAATATATTACTTGCGGGAGTTTTTTGTTCTTTAATGCTAAATTGTGTTAATATCAGTGCTATGGAGAAAAAAAATACTGATGAATCTAACAACTCAATAAATATTAATAATATTAATAAAAATGATGATAATTTAAACATAATTTCCGAATTAAATATAGAGAAAACAGAAGAAGAAACTCCAACAGGTGAAACAGATGAAGAAATTAAAAAAGTAATGGATAAATTAACACGAATAGAAAAAAGTTTGTTTGGTAAAGATCGAATAGATTATTGTGAAATGGAAAACGAAGAAAAGAAAAAAGAGCAGTTATTACTAGATACTACTATGAAAGATCTAATATCATTGGAAAAATACATAAAAGATAATAAATTAGAAGATATCCTTAAAAAAGGCCACGATAGAAAAGTGCTATTTAGAATTAATTGGCAAAAAGAAAAAATTAATAAAATAAGAACCTCAATATCTTTTGCCTATTTAAATTATGTGAAAAATCATAGTGGCACAGGATTTGGAAAAATACCATACATAATAATTGAAAAATTTAGAGAAAAAGAAAATGATATTTCATCTTGTTATGAATTTATAAAAAAAGAATTGAAAAATGATCCAACATATTCAAAATCACAACAAGGCATTAAGGAATTAAAAAATTTATCAAATAAGATAAAAGAATTAAAAAATGATCATAGATATATTTTTGCTGGAGATTTTATAGTTAGAGATGGAAAATGCTTAAGAGACAGAATTAATGAAATAGAAAATGAAATAAATGTTTTAGCAGCAAATCAAAACATATAAAAATTAATAATTTATTTTAATTTTTAATAAAAAGTCATT
The DNA here is from genome assembly GCA_902772105.1 of Oscillospiraceae bacterium. Lineage (GTDB taxonomy): Bacteria > Bacillota > Clostridia > Oscillospirales > Ruminococcaceae > RUG12519. Next base: position 9,055 of record CACXZI010000035.1, read on the forward strand.
ATATAGTTTACAATAGCTTTTTTTATATTCATATTTTTAAAATAACAAAAATAATAAAACAAAAAATCACGTTTTTATAAATTTACACTTATATAAAAATATTATGTGTTATTAATTCCTACTCCATATCTTTGTTTTTTTTATGTTATTTACAAAATAAGTTAAAATTAATATATTTCAAAAATATTTTAAAGGAGAAATTTTTATGTTTTTAAAAAAAAAATTAAAAATGTATTTAGTTATGCTGTCTATTTTAGCATTATCAGCACCAATTAACGCTATGAAAAAAGATGAGATAAATGAAAATATAATAAAAACAAATGAAATAAAAAAGCAAGATTTTGAAGAAGAAGATTCTAAAAACAATATAGAAATAAATAAAATAAAAAAAGAAATATATGAAATAAAAGAAAATTTAAAAAATAATTTAAAATGTTATATTAACCAACACAATGTAGAATATTATATTAACCAATACATAGATAAATTAAAAAAACATGAAGAAAATCTTTTAAGTTTAAAAGAAAAAATAAACAACAAAATAACTATAGGTGCCATTAACAATATGTTATATAAAATTAATACACTATATAGTAAATTAATTATTTTAAAAATCAAAATAGAAATAAATAAAATAGAAAAAATAGATTTTACCGATGAAAGTATAGATAATATAATTTACTATCAGCTTAATTTAAACCAATGTGAAGAAAATCTTTTAAGTTTAAAAGAAAAAATAGACAACGAAAGAATTATAGATACCATTAACAATATGTTAGATAAAATTAATACACTATATAGTAAATTAATTATTTTAAAAATCAAAATAGAAATAAATAAAATAAAAAAAGAAATATATTCTGAAATTTGTGATGTTAAAAATTTATCCACCTGGATATTTATGTTATATGATAATAGAAAAGATCTTTTAGATTTAAAACAAAAAACAAATAACGAAGAAACAAAAAACACCATTAACAATATGTTAGATGAAATTGATGATTTAATTTATGACAAAGTTGAAATAGTAAGATATATAGTAAACGGAAATGAAAAAATAAAAAATTCGGCTAAGAATCCTGAACTAAAATAAATTCATAAATTAAAATCAATTTTTAATAAAAAGGTCATTGTATAGTTTACAATGACTTTTTTTTATGTTTTTAACCTATTAAACATATCTTTATATAATCTTTTTCTATATTTGCAAAAATATGTTAATATATGGTAAAATATGTAAAAATAAGTATATTTTAAAGGAGAGATTTTTATGTTTTTAAAAAAAAAATTAAAAATATATTTAATAATGCTATCTGTTTTATCTATATCAGCACCAATTAACGCTATGAAAAAAAACGAAATAAATGAAAATATAATAAAAACAAATGAAATAAAAAATGAAAATTTTGAAGAAGAAAATTCTGAATGTAATATAAAAATAAATATCATTAACAACAATTTAAATGAAATTAAAAAAAAGATAGAAATAATGAAAGAGCAAGACTTTGAGAATTTAAATATAAATAATTATGTATATAATATTAATGAATTACAAAATCTTAGACAAGATCTCTTAAATTTAAAAGAAGGAACAAAAAATAAAGAAACCATAAACACAATTAATGATATATCATATGAAATTAATAAAATAATAGATACATTAACTATTACAAAAATTAAAAAAGACATAATCGAAATAAAAGAAAATCTTAAAGATATAAATAAAAATCGTATCATTAACCTTATAAATTATTTTAACTTCCATAAAAAAAATCTGTTAACCATAAAAGAAAAAACAAACGACAAAGAAACTATAAACGCAATTGATGACGTATCAGATGAAATTAATAAAATAATAGATACATTAACTATTACAAAAATTAAAAAAGAAATAAACGAAATAAAAGAGCAAGACTTTGAAAATTTAAATATAAATAATTATGTATATAATATTAATGAGTTACAAAATCTTAGACAAGATCTCTTAAATTTAAAAGAAAAAACAAACAACAAAGAAACCGTAAACACAATTAATGATGCATTAGATGAAATTGATGAATTTGTTATTAAAACAGTTAAGTTAAAAATTCAAAGAATAAAAAAACAAGATTCAAAAAAAATATACATAGATAATGTTCAGCAATATCATCAATATAAAGATATCTTAAATTTCTATGTAGGATATCTACTAAATTTAAAAAAAGAAACAAAAAATAAAGTGTTCATAAACACCGTCAACAATATTTTAAATGAAGTTAACATATTAATTATTACAAAAATTAAAAAAGAAATAAACGAAATAAAAGAAAAAAATACAGAAAATATAGATGAAGATGATATTTTTTACTACATAGGTGATTTAAATAACTACAAACAAGAACTATTAACTTTAAAAAAACAAATAAACAACAAAAAAACTATAAACATAATTAATGATATATTAAAAAACATTGAAAAAATAACTAATAATTTAATTATTAATGAAATTAAAATAAAAATAAATAAAGCAAACGAACAAAATTCAGAAAATATAGATGCATATAACTTTTTCTACTATATAAATGATTTAAAAAGTTATAAACAAGATCTTTTAAATTTAAAAAAAGAAACAAAAAATAAAATGACTATAAATTCAATTAATAGTTTGCTAAATGATATTAAAAAATTAATCATTAAAAAAATTGCAAAAGAAATAGTGAATATAAAAGAAAGCTTAAATAATGTAGACATAGATGAAATTAACTATTATGTAGGCAATTCAATAAACTATAAAGAAGAATTACTAAATCTAAAAAAAGAAACAAACTTTAAAAAAACAATAGACTCAATTAATAACGAATTAAACAATATCAATAAATTAAACGATGAATTAAATATCAAAAAAATTAAGCTACATACAAAAGAAATTGAAAAAAATTTAGAAAATATATATATCAATAATTTTGGTTGCTATATAAATGATTTAAATAGCTACAAACAAAAATTATTAACTTTAAAAGAAGAAACAAACAACGAAGAAACTAAAAATTTCATTAATAATACACTAGATAATATTAATAATTTAAGTGATGAAATATTCACAAAAATATTTAAAATATATATGAAAAATTCAAAAATACAAGATTCTAAAAACATATATATAAATAATACTGAAGAATATCAAAAATATGTGAATACATTAAAATTTTATAAAGAAGAATTACTAAATCTAAAAAAAGAAACAAACAACGAAGAAACTACAGATAACATTAATGATATATTAAACGATATTGATGAATCAATAATTAAAGCAGTTAAATTAGAAGTTGATAAATTAGAAAAAGAATATCTTAAAAAAAATTGTGAATATGAAAAAAGTGAATCATTAAGCAATGTTAATGAAGAACCATTAAATGATAAAATAATTTTAAATCAAAACAATAAACAAAAAAATAATAGTTTAGAAAATTTAAATATAAAAAAATCTAATAGTGCCACAAATATAAAAACTATCTTTAAAATAACCAAATAAAACTTTTGAAAATTTTAATTACTTTTTTGTTAACATATTTTATAGAATAAATATAGATTTTATAAATAAAAACAAGAGTAAAAAGAAAGAAAAAACTATGAGAAAATAAATAAAAATATTTTAGATGAATTTTTTATATAATCTTAAAAACATATAATAAAATAATTTGCATAAAAACAAAAAATATAAATAAACAAAAAAGAAATTGATATACATAAAAAAATGTTAAATTAATAAAAACTAATATTAACGCTTTTATAAATTCAATAAAAAATAAAAATAAAATAAATTCAAAAAAATTAAAAAAAATTTTTCATGAATTACACTTATTAGATATCAAATTAGACAACATTAAAAACGAATATATATTCAAGGATATAAACGAAAAATTTAATCAAATAGATAAACTAAAAAAAATAACTAGAGAATTAATTGTTGATTTAGAACCAACCCTTTTACGAAAATAACCAAAATTAAAATATTTAAATAAGTCATCACTTTTAACATAGTGGTGACTTTTATTATTCAAAAAATTAAAGTTCTCTTAAAATGTTGTTTTATCATTTTTATGTTGACACATTTTGTAAAATATTGTAGAATTAAATCAAATATTATTGAAAAGAGGAATATTATGAATAAAAAAAGAAATAACATTAAAATTTTGTTAATGATGACTATGGCACTATCT
>CACXZI010000036.1 GCA_902772105.1 Oscillospiraceae bacterium
TAACTTTAAATTAATAAACTTTAAACTATATTCTTTTTTGAATTTTAATTTAACTTTAAATTAATAAACTTTAACTATATTCTTTTTTGAATTTTAATTAAACTTTAAATTAATAAACTTTAACTATATTCTTTTTTTGAATTTTAATTTAACTTTAAATTAATAAACTTTAACTATATTCTTTTTTGAATTTTAATTAAATTTTAAATTAATAAACTTTAACTATATTCCTTTTTGAATTTTAATTTAACTTTAAATTAATAAACTTTAACTATATTTCTTTTTTGAATTTTAATTTAACTTTAAAATAATAAACTTTAACTATATTCTTTTTTGAATTTTAATTTAACTTTAAATTAATAAACTTTAAACTATATTCTTTTTTGAATTTTAATTTAACTTTAAATTAATAAACTTTAAACTATATTTCTTTTTTGAATTTTAATTTAACTTTAAATTAATAAACTTTAAACTATATTCTTTTTTGAATTTTAATTTAACTTTAAATTAATAAACTTTAACTATATTCTTTTTTGAATTTTAATTGAATTTTAATTTAACTTTAAAAATAACCTTTGAAACATATAAACTAATAGTTTATAATATAAATATATTATAATAACTTTGGGGGGTTATTTATTAAATTATGAGAATGCTTTTTGTTGCTGGCGGAACAGCAGGACACATAAATCCTGCTCTTGCTATTGCAGATTATTGTAAAGAAAATTTAAAAGATGTTGAAATAGAATTTGCAGGAACTCCAAATGGAATGGAAGCAAAGCTAGTTACTAAAGCTGGATATAAATTTAACCCTGTTAAATCTCGTGGCTTTAAAAGACATATATCTGTTAAAAACTTTTTTAGAAACGCTAATGCTCTATATCTTTTTTTGATGTCTAATTTTAAATCACGTGAAATATTAAAAAATTTTAAACCAGACATAGTAATAGGAACTGGTGGATATGCTTGTGCATCTGTTTTACTTCAAGCTAAACGAATGAACATTAAAACTGCAATACATGAACAAAATGCATACCCTGGAGTAACAAATAAATTCCTTGCTAAAAAGGCAGATATTGTTTTTGTTGCGGTTAAAGAAGCAATTAAAAGACTTCCCCCTTGCAACGCTATTGTTGTTGGAAACCCTCTTAGAAAAAATGTTTTAACCAAAACAAAAGAACAAGCAAGAGAAATTTTAAATATGGATAATAATTTTTGTATATTATCTTTTGGAGGCAGCCTTGGAGCTGTTAAAATTAACGAAATAGCAGCAGACCTAATTGCATGGCACAACAAATTTAAAAAAATAAATCATATTCATGGAATGGGCAAAATTGGTGCTCAATGTTTTCCAGATATGCTAAAAGAAAGAAACATAGTGGCTTCTAAAAACCCAAGACTATATATTAGAAACTACATATATAACATGGACGTTTGTTTGGCTGCTGCTGACCTTGTTATTTGTCGTTCTGGTGCTTTAACTCTTTCGGAATTAGAAGCAACAGCAAAACCTTCAATTTTAATTCCTTCCCCAAATGTTGCAGAAAACCACCAATATTACAATGCTTTGGTTTTAGAACAAAAAAATGCTGCAGTTTTAATAGAAGAAAAAAACTACAACAAAGAATTTTTAATTAAAACCGTTAAATCTTTTTATGAAGACGAAGAAAAACTAAAACAATATAGCAAAAACGCAGCAAGCCTTGCAGTTAAAAACACAACTGAGCTTATTTTAAACGAGATAAAAAAAATGCTTTAAATTTTTAAAATTCACCTTAAAAAACCTCCGTGCATAATATAAGCTATAAATCATTTATTAAATAGCTTTAAATTTGTCGGAGGTGGCCTAGTTGAAAAAACTGGTTATTTATGGTTCTAAAAAAATGAAAGGAGAACAATATGTTCAAGGCTCTAAAAATGCCAGCCTACCAATTATTGTTTCAACTATTTTAACAAAAGGAAAAAATGTTTTAAAAAGGTGCCCAAACTTAAACGACACTGTTAACACGTGCAAAATTTTAACAATGCTTGGTTGTGAAACAAAAAGACACAAAGATTGCCTAACAATAGACACTAAGAATTTATATGGATTTGAAATTTCAAAACATTTGATGAACACAATGCGCTCTTCAATAATTTTTCTTGGTGCTATTCTTGCAAGATGTAAAGAAGCTATAGTATATCTTCCTGGTGGATGTGCCATAGGAAAAAGACCAATAGATTTTCATATTTCCGCATTGGAGAAAATGGGAGCTCAAATAAAAATAAGTGGAGATAAACTACACTGTAAAGTTAAAGATAAAAGCTTAAAAGGTGCTACAATTTTTCTTTCTTTTCCTAGTGTTGGTGCAACAGAAAACATTATTTTAGCTGCAGTTACTGCAAAAGGAACAACAAAAATTATAAATGCTGCTATTGAACCTGAAATTGAAGATTTATGTTGTTTTCTAAACAAATGTGGTGCTAAAATAAAAATGTTTAAAACCCAAAAACAAACCATAGTAATAGAAGGAGTTTCTAGCCTAACCCCTTGTGAATATGAAATAATGCCAGATAGAATTGTTGCTTCCACTATTCTTTGTGCTGCTGCTGCAACACATGGAGAAGTTCTTTTAAAATCCATTAACAAAAACCATATATCTCATGTTTTAGAAGTTCTTTCCTCTATGGGCTGCTATATTAAAACATATGACGATAACAAAATATTTTTAAAATCAACAGAAAATTTAAAAGCAGTAAAGCAAATTAAAACAATGCCACATCCTGGTTTTCCAACAGATTTGCAACCAATTGTTATGGCGCTTTCTTGCCTTTGTGAAGGAACAACTGTTTTTATTGAAACAATTTTTGAAAATAGATTCCAACATGTTAATGAACTTAAAAAATTTGGCGCTGTTGTTGAAGTTAAAGATAGAGTTGCCGTAACAAAAGGAGTTCCTTTTTTGCATGCTGCTAATGTTTATGCCTCAGACCTTCGTGCTGGCGCTGCTTTGATTGTTGCTGCTTGTGCTGCTGAAGGGATATCTAAAATATATAACGTTCCATATATAGACAGAGGATATGAAAAGGTTGAAGAACAATTCTTTAAACTTGGTGCTAACATTTTTAGAAAATAATTTTAAAATTTTTCACTCTGCTGATGTTTATTAAAAACCTTTGTGCTAACACTTTTTAACCCCGCTGCTTGTGCTGCTGAAGGGATATCTAAAATATATAACGTTTAGTATATAGACAGGGGATATGAAAAGGTTGAAGAACAATTCTTTAAACTTTTTGCTAACATTTTTAAAAAATAATATTTAAAATTTTTCACTCTGCTAATGTTTATTAAAAGACCTTTGTGCTAACACTTTTTAACCCCGCTGCTTATGCTGCTGAAGGAATATCTAAAATATATAACGTTTAGTATATAGACAGAGGATATGAAAAGGTTGAAGAACAATTCTTTAAACTTGGTGCTAACATTTTTAGAAAATAATATTTAAAATTTTTCACTCTGCCAATGTTTATTAAAAGACCTTTGTGCTAACACTTTTTAACCCCGCTGCTTGTACTGCTGAAGGGATATCTAAAATATATAACGTTTAGTATATAGACAGAGGATATGAAAAGGTTGAAGAACAATTCTTTAAACTTGGTGCTAACATTTTTAGAAAATAATTTTAAAATTTTTCACTCTGCTAATGTTTATTAAAAAACCACCTAAAATAATATTTGAGTTAGAAAAAAATTATGATATAATTAAAATATAATTCTAATTAGGAGTTAAAATGAACAGAAGACGAAAAATCCACATGTTAAACCAGAAAAAAAAACGCATGAAATTCAAAAAAAAGAGATATATGATATATTACATTCTCTTTAGCATAATTTTAATCACAACATTTTTAATTTTATCGTTTACTGTATTTTTTAACATAGAGGACGTTGAAATAAAAGGAGAAACAATCCACAAAAGAGATGAACTTTTAAAAATTGGAGGAATTAAACAAGGAGATAATTTAATTTTAACAAATACAAAAAAAGCCGAAAAAGAAATACTTAAAAATTTTAATGACATAGATTGCGTAACCGTTAGCAAAAACTTTCCTGAAACAATAACAATTGATTGCTATGATTGCGTTGTTGATTTTTGTTGTGAAAATAATGATGAGAAATTTTTCCTAGTTTCTAAAAATAACAAAATATTTAGGTTAGATGATGAAATCCCAAAAGATGCTTTTGTTCTTGTTGTTGAAGGAATAAATTTTAACGATTTAGAAATAGGCAAAACTTTTGAACTGCCCGAAGAAGAAGAAAAAAAGTTCAAAATAATTAAAGATGCAATAGACTCTGAAAACATCGACAACATAACAAAAGTTGAAATAAATAAAGATAAAATATACATAACTTTTGAAGATAGAATAACACTTGAAATTGAAGAAATTGAAAAAACAAACTATCTATTAAGTGTATCTAAAAATATTATAGAAAAAATTGCTGGAAAATATGAAAAAGGCAAAATAGTTTATTTAAAATCTAAAAAATCAATCCACCTAATTCCTATTAAAAATTACTAAAATATATCACTCAACCATTCTAAATTCTTTTGAAAATATTTTTAATATATATTTTACTTTAATATATCTTAACAGCTATACCCTATAAAACCTTCAATATTTCCTATAAGCAAAATTTCTAACAAACTTTTCTTAAATTTTTAGAACTTACTCATTAAGAAATCTTGTCTTCAAGACGAACCCCAAACCCTTCATCAGCAAGAGTTAAATTTTTATTATAGTATGGATCTCCTTTTTTGAAAACATCCGCCCATCTCTTTTCCATAAATTCTATTTCATAAGCAAACTGAACATATTTTTGTGGCGTATCTGCCCCACCTCTACTCTTAGATTCATAATGATATAGTTCAGCATGCGGAGTGAAAACATTTAAATATCCCGCAGACCTTAAACGTAAACAAAAATCAACATCATTAAAAGAAACACGCAAATCTTCATCAAACCCACCAACAGCTAAAAACGCTTTTTTGCTAATTAACATGCAAGCTGCCGTAACAGCACTAACATTTTGAACAATTGCTGCCCTTCCTGCATACCCTAAATTTGTTCTTGGTATGAACTTATGCCCGTGCCCTCCTATTCCTCCAATTCTTAAAAAAACTCCTGCATGCTGCACTGTATCATCTCTAAAATATAGCTTAGCTCCAACAGCTCCAACATCATCTCGTTGAGCATACATAAGCATTTCTTCAATCCAACTTTCTGTTATCACTTCTGTGTCATTATTCAAAAACAAAAAATAATCTCCAGTTGCATATTTAACTCCATAGTTATTTAGTGCTGAATAGTTAAAACCTCCTGTGCAATACAAAACCTTAATTCTTTTGTCTTTTTTCTCTAAAAGCTTATAAAAATCCTTTGTTTGAAAATCACTATTATTCTCTAAAATCAAAATTTCAAAGTTTTGATATGTGGATTTTCGCAATATGGAAGTTATGCAAACATCTAAATCTATCATATGATCTTTATTCGGAATTAAAATTGAAATTTTTGGATTGCCTATGATTTCATACCTCACCCTATATAGCGTGAAATGCGCTCCATCAACCACTTCACATTTTCTTCCTAATCTATTTAAATGCGCTTTAATTGCTTTTTTTGCTGCCTCTATACAATATGGTTTAATTGTTGCATCTAACGCAACAGAAGACGCACTAGCCCTCCAATAATATAAAAGCTTTTGGATATGTTCAATTCTTTTTGCCTTTTCGGTTAGCCTTAAAATAAAATCATAATCTTGGCTTCCATCATACTCAGAATTAAAAAAACCAACCTTTTCTTGCAACTCTTTTGAAAAAACACTAAAATGACATATATAATTATTAGTGCACAAAGTATCTGGTGAATAGTCTGGTTTAAAATGCATGAAATTAACATCACCTAATTTATCATTTGCAAAGGTCATTTCGTCTGAATATATAAAATCTGCCCCCGTATCATTAATAACCTTAACATTTTCAAATAACGCAATTGGGCTTAAAACATCGTCATGGTCTAATAAAGCTATATAGTCCCCCGTTGCCATTTTTAAACCAACATTTGTGTTCTCAGATATTCCAAGATTTTTTTCTATTTTTTTATATTTAATTCTATCGTCTTCTTTTATATATTCTAAACATACTTCTGTTATATATCTATATTCCTCTCCTTCACTTCCATCTGCCAAACAAAGCTCCCAATTACTATAGCTTTGCCCTTTAACCGATTCAATCATATCTATTAAATATTTTTTTGGGGTGTTATATAAAGGAACAACAATCGAAATTTTAACGTTATTTAAAAACCGAACCTTTCTTTGAAACTCAACTTCTTTTTCTGTTGGAGCAACCTTTTTAAAATATCTTCTAAATTCAACTATTCTATCAAAAACTTTATCCTTTGTTAAAAGTTGCTTTAATGTTGCTTTTATTCCAAATTTTAAGAAAAATATCCCGTTTCTTTTTATGTTCTTTGGCTGTATGTTCTTCAAAAAAACAAACATAATCTTTCTAAATGCTCTCCAGCAAAACCGCAAAAACGTCATACCTATTCTTAGTGGATATGTAACCCGCCAGGAAGAACTATTCTTAATTTTAGCATATTCTTTTTCTATTTCTCTTAAAACCTTATTTTGAATTTGAAACTCTCTAAGTTCAAGCGCATTTTCCTGAAACTTGTAGCTTAGCTTTTTAAACGCAACTAAATTATGCGAATATTTTAAAACCCTTTTATTTAGCTCTTCATTTTCTGCTCTTAGTTTTGTTATCTCTTTATTTTGTTTAGAAAAAACACTCTCAAAATCTTTAATCACATCAGGAAGTTCACTATCTTGCATCCTACTAAAAAAATATATTCTATCTCCTAAAAAATTTAAACTATATTTAACATCTCTAAACATATTAATCCTTGAAAATAAAGCAGAATATAAAGAAAGACCAAAGGTTTTTTCTTCCTGCCCTATTAACCCAAACAATATATTTTTTGAAAGTTTCCCTAAGTTTAAAATATATTCTTTAAAGTCTAAACTATTTAAAAATTCAAAATCTTTTATACAAACAATTAAATCATATTCTTTTAAAAACTTCCCTTTTAAATTAGGCCCAATAGACCCAAAAGAACAATATTTTAACGCTTCTTGTGAAATTCCTTTCATTATTGTTTTTGAAGAGCTAACTCCATAAGATTCAACTCCAAGCCTTCTTAACTCCAAAACCAAAAGCCCATCAACACATCCACAATCTAAAACAGTTTTAGGAGAAAAATCTTCAACAATTTTTCTAGCCATGTTTTGAACATATTCATTTATTCTTTCATTTTTAAAACGTTCAACTAAGTTTAAATCATAATCTTTGTCTTTTATTTCTTCCTCTTTTAAAGAAAAATCCATGTATAACCCCCACCTTTTTAATTAGCTATTTTTATATACTTCACAAACTTCCCTAGTTTTTCCAACCATTTTAACATGCCCATGATCTAGCCACAAAACATTATCACACATTTTTTCTATTTGCTCCATTTGATGTGAAACCAAAATAACGGTTGTTTTGCCCTTCATCATTTCTTTTATTCTTTCATTACATTTTTCTTGAAACCTAAAATCTCCAACTGATAATATTTCATCAACAATTAAAATATCTGGCTTAACAACAGTTGCAACCGAAAACGCAACCCTTGCAACCATTCCTGATGAATAGTTTTTCATTGGAACATCCAAAAATTTTTCCATCTCAGAAAATTCTACGATCTCATCAAACTTTTCATTCATAAATTTTTTAGAATATCCTAAAACCGCCCCATTTAGAAAAATATTTTCTCTTGCTGTTAGCTCCATATTAAACCCTGCTCCAAGCTCTATTAAAGGAGATATCTTCCCTTTAACAAAAACTTCTCCATAGGTTGGCTTTAAAATTCCACAAATAACTTTTAATAGGGTGCTTTTTCCGCTTCCATTTAGCCCAACAATTCCATAAACCTGCCCTTTTTTTATTTTTATATTAACATTTTCAAGAGCTATAAACTTTTTATAGAAAAGCTGCCTTTTAACAAGCTTTATGAAATATTCCTTTAAAGAAGTTATTCTTTCACTGCTCATATTAAAATGTATTGAAACATTATCTACAAAAACAGCAACATCATCATTTTTATACTCCATTTTAAATCCCTTTCAAATTAAATATGCAATATAAATTTATCTTGTGCCTTTTTAAACAAAAACACACCAAACACCAAAACAAAAAAACAAACAACCCCTTCAATTAAAAGATGATCTAAACAAGGAAATTCCCCCAAAACCATTAAACTTCTAAGGTCATCTACAAAATAATATAATGGATTTAGCCGAACAACCCAATCTATTTTGGAAGACTTTAAAATTTCTATGGGATATACAATAGGAGTTAAATATAACCATATGGTTAAAATAACCCCCCAAATATGAACAATATCCCTAAAAAAAACTGTTAAAGTTGAAAGAATTAAACCAACTCCAATTGAAAATAAAAATGTTAAAAACATAGGGATGAATATTAAAAATATTGTTATATGAACAGTAACCTCGCCTTTTATAACATAATATAGTAAAACAAACAAAACTGCAATTGCTGAGAGCAACATATTAATTAAAGAAAAAGCACATTTTTCGAATATAAAAATATATTTTGGAAGATATACTTTTTGTATTAAAGATGCATTTGAAACAACTGCAGTCATAGAAGAAGAAGTTGCCTCCGAAAAAAAATTGAATATTAAAGATCCTGTTATATAAAAAACAGCAAAAGGCATTCCGATATCGCTAGCTTTAACCTTTAAAAGAACCGAAAAAACCGAAGTAACAACGACCATAATTAAAAGTGGGTTTAACATACTCCAAAGAACACCTAAAAAAGACCTTCTATATTTTAATTTAAAGTCCCTTGATGTTAATAAAAAAAGTAGTGGTGTATATTTAATAAAATTTTGTATATATTTTTTAACCAAAAGTTTAATCCTCGTTTTCTATAAATTTATAAAACTTTATTAAATTATATCAAACTTTTTATATAATTGAAATAGTTTTGACATCTTTTTAAAATTTTATTTTAAAAAGTATTTAGCAGGCCAAATAAAATTATATGAAACTTTCCAGCGAGTGATTAACTTTAATTTATATCAAATTTACTACGTACTGAAAAAATGGCGAGTGATTAACTTAAATTTCAGAAAACTATCTACGTAATGAAAAAATTTAGCAGGCCGATTGAAATTTGATTAAACTTTCTGGCGAGTGACCTATTTTAAATTTCAGCAAACTTTCTACGTAATGAAAAAGTATTTAGCAGGCCAAATAAAATTAGATGAAACTTTCTAGCGAGTGATTAATTTAAATTTCATCAAACTTTCTACGTAATGAAAAAGAATTTAGCAGGTCGAATAAAATTAGATGAAACTTTCCAGCGAGTGACCTATTTTAAATTTCAGCAAACTTATTACGTACTGAAAAAGAATTTAGCAGGCCGAATAAAATTATATGAAACTTTCTAGCGAGTGATTAACTTTAATTTATATCAAATTTACTACGTACTGAAAAAATGGCGAGTGATTAACTTAAAATTATATCAAATTTACTACGTACTAAAAAAATATTTAGCAGGCCGATTGAAATTTGATTAAACTTTCTGGCGAGTGATAAACTTTAAATTTCAGCAAACTATCTACGTACTGAAAAAGTATTTAGCAGGCCAAATAAAATTAGATGAAACTTTCCAGCGAGTGATTAATTTGAATTTATAGCAAACTTTCTACGTAATGAAAAAATTTAGCAGGCCAAATAAAATTATATTAAACTTTCTAGCGAGTGATTAATTTAAATTTCATCAAACTATCTACGTAATGAAAAAGAATTTAGCAGGCCAAATAAAATTAGATGAAACTTTCTGGCGAGTGATAAACTTAAAATTATATCAAACTTACTACGTAATGAAAAAGTTTAGCAGGCCGAATGAAATTTGATTAAACTTTCTGGCGAGTGATTAACTTTAAATTTCATCAAATTTTCTACGTAATGAAAAAGTTTAGCAGGCCGAATGAAATTAGATGAAACTTTCTAGCGAGTGACCTATTTTAAATTTCATCAAATTTTCTACGTAATGAAAAAAGAATTTAGCAGGCCGAATGAAATTAGATGAAACTTTCTAGCGAGTGACCTATTTTAAATTTCAGAAAACTTACTACGTACTGAAAAAGTATTTAGCAGGCCGAATGAAATTTGATTAAATTTCCTGGCGAGTGATTAACTTTAAATTTCATCAAACTTTCTACGTACTGAAAAAATTTAGCAGGCCGAATAAAATTAGATGAAACTTCCTGGCGAGTGACCTATTTTAAATTTCATCAAATTTTCTACGTAATGAAAAAAGAATTTAGCAGGCCGAATGAAATTTGATTAAATTTCCTGGCGAGTGATTAACTTTAAATTTCATCAAACTTTCTACGTACTGAAAAAATGGCGAGTGATTAACTTTAAATTTCAGCAAACTTTCTACGTACTGAAAAAGAATTTAGCAGGCCGATTAAAATTTGATTAAATTTCCTGGCGAGTGATAAACTTTAAATTTCAGCAAACTTTCTACGTACTGAAAAAGTATTTAGCAGGCCGAATAAAATTAGATGAAACTTTCCAGCGAGTGATTAATTTAAATTTCAGCAAACTTTCTACGTACTGAAAAAGTATTTAGCAGGCCGAATAAAATTAGATGAAACTTTTTGGCGAGTGATTAACTTTAAATTTCAGCAAACTTACTACGTAATGAAAATTCTTTTAGTTTGGGGTTTATTTTATCTTTTTCGGAAAGAATAACTTCATCTCCTTTTTCAATAGGCCAAGAAATTTTTAAATCTTCATCATTCCAAAGGAGTCCTCCCTCGTCGTCTTTTTTATAGAAATTGGTAACACTATATAAAAACTTTGCAGTATTGCTCATAACATAAAATCCATGTGCAAACCCTTCTGGAATATAAAACTGCAAAAAATTACTGGGAGTTAAAATAACTCCTTCCCATTCACCATATGTTTTAGAACCCTGTCTTAAATCAACAGCAACATCAAAAACCTTTCCTTCAACACAACGAACCAACTTTCCTTGTGGAAACTCTTTTTGAAAATGAAGCCCACGCAAAACCCCCTTTGTTGAACAAGACTCATTAGTTTGAACAAACTTCATATTAAGCCCTGCTTTGAAAAAATCTTGCTCGTTATAGGTCTCCATAAAATATCCTCTATCGTCTTTAAAGGGTTTTCCTTCAATTATATATAACCCTTCTATTTTTGTTTCTTTAAAATTAAATATGCCCATAAATTCCCCTCACACCAAGTTTTTATACATTTTGTTATAATAATCTAAATATCCATTTGAAAGAACATTTTTCAGCCATTCATCGTTTTTTAGATACCATTCAATTGTTTTTTCTATTCCTTCTTCAAACATTGTTATTGGCTCCCACGAAAGCTCTTTTTTAATTTTATCTGGCGCTATTGCATAACGTCTATCGTGCCCTTTTCTGTCTTCCACATGTTTTATTAAATTTTCATTAATTCTTCCATCAAAACTTTTATTTAACTTGTTTATTATTATTTTAACTATTTCTATATTTGTTTTTTCGTTATGCCCTCCAATATTATAAACCTCTCCAACTTTTCCTTTATTTATAACTAAATCTATTGCTTTGCAGTGATCTTTAACATATAGCCAATCTCTAATTTGTAGCCCATCCCCATAAACCGGAAGATTCTTTAAAGAAATAGCATTGGTTATAATTAAAGGAATCAGCTTTTCTGGGAATTGAAAAGGCCCATAGTTATTAGAACATCTTGTTATGTTAACCGGAAATTTAAATGTGTCATAATAAGATTTTGCTATTAAATCTGCTGATGTTTTTGATGCTGAATATGGACTGTGTGGGTCTAGCGGAGTTGTTTCATAAAAATAGCCCGTCTCTCCTAAAGAGCCATATACTTCATCTGTTGACACCTGCAAAAATTTAACCCCTTTTTTATATACACCATCTTTTTCTTCCCAGTTTTTTTTAGCAGCATTTAAAAGATTTAAAGTTCCCTCAACGTTTGTTTTAACAAAAATAGACGGATTCTTAATACTCCTATCCACATGGCTTTCTGCCGCAAAATTAACAACATAATCTATTTCGTTTTCATTAAAAATTTCCTCTATTTTTTCTGCATCACAAATATCTGCTTTTATAAATTTATAGTTTTCATTCTTTTCAACAGACTTTAAATTTTCTAAATTTCCTGCATAGGTTAGAAAATCTACGTTTATTATATTAACATCAGAATATTTATTTAGCATATATATTATAAAATTAGACCCAATAAAACCAGCCCCACCAGTTACTAAATATGTTTTATTCATATCAAAACTCCTTTAAAAAATATTTTTATTTTTCTTAGCAAAAGATATTAAAGCATCTTCCCAATCTCTAAAATAATCTCCAATTGTTAGTTTAAGCATTAAATTTTCTAAAACCGAAAACTTTGGCCTTTTTGCCTTCCTTTTAAATTCTTCCGTTGAACAAGGAAAAACTCTAGCATCAACACCAAAATGTTTAACTATTAAAACAGCAAAATCATACCACGAACACTGTTTATTCCCACTGCAGTGATATATTCCATATTCCTCAGTTTCCAAAAGCTTTAAAATAACAAAGCTTAAATCTAAAACATTTGTTGGGCTACCAATTTGATCGTCAACAACCTTTAATTCACCCTTTTCTCTCGCTACTTTAACAATTGTTTTAACAAAATTATTTCCATTTTCTCCATAAAGCCAAGCTGTTCTTAAAATAAAAAATCTACTGCAAAAATTTTTAACATATTCTTCACCCAAAGCTTTAGATTTTCCATATATACTTTTAGGATTTATTAAATCAAACTCAACCCTTTTTTTTTCTTCCTCACCATCAAAAACATAATCTGTTGAAATATGTATTAGTTTTGCTTTAACTTCTTCGGCTGCAATTGCAAGATTTCTAGGCCCTAGCGCGTTTACCAAAAATGCTGTGTCAACATCATCTTCACACCCATCAACATTAGTGTATGCCGCACAATTAACAACTGCTTTTGGCTGTTCTTTCTTTATTATTTTAATGACTTCTTCCTTTTTTGTTATATCTAATTCTTTTGAACTAAATCCTTTTATTTCAAAATTTTCTAAATATTTTGGTATGTCCCCTAACTCACAAGTTTTTTCTTTAGTCAAATTCATCAATGCACTACCAAGCTGCCCATTTTTGCCAACTATTAATATTTTTTCTTTTTGCAAGCCAATTCTCCTTCTAATATCGTTTTGATTTTTAAAATAAAACTATTTTTCTTATTTTAATTTTACTCAAATCTAATTATTTTTCACCTAAATAAATAATAAAAAAACTTCAAAAATTTTAACAATTATTCTTTTTAAAATTCATTAACTTTTCTTAT
>CACXZI010000037.1 GCA_902772105.1 Oscillospiraceae bacterium
TTTGGCATTTTAAAAAACATTTTTTCTATGAATCTGCTAAGCCTTTGCCCTTCATCATTTTCATTTATTATAAATTTTTTCAACTAAATCCTCCTAAAACTTCCCTTGATATATAAACTGCGATAACATTGCTATGTTGCATGCAGCTGTAACAGCAAAAACTCCCCTTGTTGCAATGCAGCTATCAAAAAAACCAGAAAATAAAACTTTGTCATTTTTCATTTCTTTTAAATTAACAGTGTTTTGCTCTTTTAAAATTGTTGGTGTTGGCTTAAAAACAACCCTAAAAATAATTGGCATACCGGTTGAAATTCCACCTAATATCCCTCCATTATTGTTTGTTTTTGTTTTTATAGCGCCGTCTTTTAAAACCCATTCATCATTAGCTAAAGAACCAGACATCTCTCCAAACGAAAAACCTTTTCCAAACTCAATTCCTTTAACAGCAGGAATTGAAAAAACAAGTTCTGATATAAAATTTTCTATTCCATCAAAAATAGGAGACCCAATTCCAACAGGCATATTAAAAACACCACATTCAACAACCCCACCAATAGAATCTCCTTCTTTTTCGTAAAAATCAATTTCTTTTTCCATTTCTTTAATTTTTTCTTTATTCAAAACACAAAGACTTTGTTCTTCAACTTCAGCAAAATTATATAAAGCTATATCAATTTCATCAAACGAAAAATCTTTAACCTTTCCAATAGAATATATATGTGAAAAAATTTCAACTTTTTTCTTTTTTAGAGCCTGTTTAGATAAACTCCCTGCAAAAACCAAAGCTGCTGTGAGCCTTCCTGAAAAGTTCCCTCCTCCTCTTGGGTCATTAAAAAAACCATACCTCTTTTTAGCAGTGTAATCTGCATGAGAAGGACGAATAAAATCTTTAAATTTAATATAGTTAGAAGAATCAAAGTTTTTATTATGAATTATAGCGCAAATAGGAGCCCCAGTTGTGTGTTTATTATATACCCCCGACATAATTTCAAAATCTTCTTCTTCCTCTCTTTTTGTTGAACCTTTTTTATTTTTTGATGGTGCTCTTTTCAACAAATCTTTTTTAATTTCATCTAAATCAACCTCTATCCCAAATGGGAAATTATCTATTAAAACTCCAATTGCTTTAGAATGAGACTCGCCAAATATTGAAATAGACAACCCTTTATTAAAAACACACGCCATAAAAAACACCACCCAAAGCCTTAAAATCTTCAAAAAAACTAACATTGCTTTTAAAAACGCTCTCAACATCAGAAACATAAACAAAATCTTCACAAAAACAAGAAATGAAAAAAGCAGCCATAACAACTCTATGGTCTTTAAACCCTTCAACAAACCCTCCTTTTAATTTTTTTCCTCCTTTAATTACAATATAGTCTTCAAAAAAACTAGCAACTCCACCCAGAGAATTTATTAAATTTAAAATTGAATTAATTCTGTTGCTTTCTTTAAACTGCAAACGTCTAACTCCACTAATTTTAGAAACTCCAGAGCAAAAACAAGCAAAAATAGCCAAACAAATAGCAATATCAGGAGTGTTTTTAACATTATATTTAAACGGCTTTAACTGTTTCTTAGGAGCAATAAACAAAACATCTTTTTTATATTTCACAACAGCTCCACAATTTTTAACTATATTTAAAATTTTTTTATCCTGCTGCAAAGACTTTTTATTAAGTCCATATATTTCAATAGGAGCAAGCGCTCCAACAACACTAAAAAACGCTGCCTTTGAATAATCTGCTTCAACAACAAAGTTAGTTTCTTTAAATTTTTGATTTCCAAAAACCTTAAAACCGTTTCTAATTTTTTTTATTTTAATTCCAAACTTTTTTAAAACATATAAAGTTATTTTAACATATTGCTCAGACTCTAACTTATGTTTAAATATTATTTTGCTATCTTTTTTTAAAAGAGGCAAAGAAAACAAAAGCCCTGTAATAAACTGTGAGCTAATACGGCAGTCTACCTCATATTTCCCAGGAATTAATCTTCCAACAACTTTATATAAATCTTCAAATTTCTCTAAATATAAAAACTTTTTCCCGTTTAAATTTATATTGCAAATTAACGGCCTTTTAAATAAATTTTTAGTTCCTTTTAGATAAAAATCATTTTTAAATGTCATTAAAATAAAGCTTAAAACTCTAAAATTAAACCCACAATCAAAACAATCAACAAAGCCTTTTAAACCACTTTTTTTAATTCCTCCAAAAACCCTTAATGTGTTATTATTAAATTCAAATTTAACTCCAAATTTTTTAAATGCTAAAATAATAGATTTAACATCATCACAAAGTTCAACGTTTTTTATGGTGCTAACCCCTGTGCATAAAGAAGCAGCAACAATTGCTCTTAAAGAAAAACTTTTGGACGGAGTGGCATTAATTTTTCCACTAAGTTTAGTTGGCTTAACCTTAAAAGTCATATTAACCCCTCAAAAAATCTTTAAACTGAAGAATAGGAAGAGACATTATTTTTAGTTCTCCTAAATTTTTAATAACCGAAAAATTAATTCTATCTTTAACAATTTTTTTATCTGCCAAAACATTTTTAAAAATATCTTCAAAATCAACATTCGTTACTGTTTTTAAATTAAATTTTCTCAAAATAAATTTAAGTTTCAAAAAATCTTCAAATTTTGTAATCCCTGCTTTATATGAACTTTTTGTTATATACACCATGCCAAGTGCTAAAGCTTCTCCATGTTTTATTTTAAAATTATAATATTTTTCTAAAGCATGCCCAACCGTATGCCCAAAATTTAAACCAATTCTAACATCATTTTCAAATTCATCTTTTTCAACAATTTCTTTTTTAATTTGAATAGATCTATAGATGATTTCCTCTAAAACAGTTTCAACATCTTTTTTAACCAAAATATTAAATAGTTCTTTTGAAAAACCAACAGCATATTTAATAACTTCTGCAAAACCAGAATAAAATTCCCTTTTAGAAAGAGTTTTTAATAAAGCTATATCACAAAAAACCATAGAAGGAGGATATATTGTTCCAACTAGGTTTTTTCCAAATTCTAAATTTATTGCATTTTTCCCTCCAATTGAAGCATCAACCTGACTTAACAATGTTGTTGGAAAGTTAATTAAGCGAATTCCTCTTTTATATGTGGCGGCACAAAGCCCCGAAATATCCGATATCATACCACCTCCAAAAGATAGTATTATATCTTCTTTAGACATATTAAATTTAAAAAGTTGTTCATATATTTTTAACAAATTACTAAAATTTTTAGATTGCTCTTTATTTTCCAAAACAAGAAAAAAAACCGAAAAACCAGCTTCTTCTAAACTTTTTTTTAAAATATCTGAATAAAGACTAAAAACCAAATTATCTGTTACAACAAAAATTTTACAACTCTCTTTTAGATTGTTTTTTAAAAACTCACCAAAATTTAAAAGCAAATTTTCTCCAATATAAACATAATAAGGCTTTTCTCCTTCAACTTTAATTTTTTTCATAAACTCTCCCAAAATTTTAACTTTAATTTTAAATAAATTATGACTATATATTAAAATTACTTATATTTTAACATACTTTCTCAATAAAGTTAAGATCATTTTAAAAAACTATAGAAATAATAATTTTAAATATTTAAAATATAAAACAAATAATTATTTTTTTATAATTTTTTAATTTTAGCGAAATATCATAATACTTAACAACAATTAAATATAGCGCTTAAAATAAATTTTTATACTTATAGATCAGAATGAATATAAAAAACAACAAATTTTTATATATAACTTATTTGAATATAAATCAAATAAAACAATTTATTAACCATAATAATTTTCATAGACACAACTAAATCAACCTTTTTTAGTGAATTAAAAATTTGAAATTTAAACATAATATTTTAGATGAAAATTTTTAAATTATATTTAACTTCAAAGTATATTTTATGTTAAAAATAAATAAAATAACATAAAAAATATAATAAAATTTAATTTTACTATTGCATAATTAAAAAAAATATTGTAAACTGTCTAAATAATACTACAAAAAATTTTCTAATTTATTTCCCAATAAATTTTTTAAGGGATGGTTGATATGAGCAAACTTTTGGATGAAATATTAAAAACAGAAAAACAAGCACAACAAATTCTAATAGATGCAGAAAAAAAATGCGATGAAATAACAAAACAAATCAAAATTGAAGAAGATGAAATAGAAAGAAAACATAAAAAAAACACCTCAGAAAAACTAATCGAAATTGAAGAACAAAAAGCAAAAAATTGTAGAGAAAAACTGGAAGAAATAGAAGAAAAGAAAGAGGCAGAAATAAAAAGGTTAAAAGATGTTTTTTTAAACAATAATAAAATTTGGGTTGAAGAAATTGTTTTTAATGTTATAAAACAATAAAAATCTTTAAATTTAAAAGATTGAAGGTGAATTAATTTGTCTTTTTCAAGCCAAACAGCAATAACAAAAATGCGTGCTATGTATGGCAAAATGTTAAAAGAGGCTGAATATTTAAACATTTTAAACTGCAACAAAATAGAAGAAGTTATAGATTTTTTGAAAAATAACACACACTATAAAAATTCTTTTAACATTTTAGAAAAAAGTGAAATAACAGAAGATTTATTGGAAGATTTAATTAAACGAGAAGCTTTTTTAAACTATAAAAAAATATATAGATATGCAAACAAAAACAAAGTTATTGAGTTTTTTATAAAACATATAGAAATAGATGAAATTCTAAAAATAATGTTAATAATAACAGGAAATGAAAACAAAAGATATTTAGTTGATTTGCCTCAATATTTAGTTTCAAAATGCAAAATAAAACTTTTTAATTTAGTTAATGTTAAAACATTTGATGACCTTTTAGAAACTTTAAAAAACACTAAATATGAAAAATTATTATTAGATTTTAAACAAAAAAATAAAGAAATAAACTATCTAAAATTTGAACATATTCTGTATGAAAAATTTTTTAAAGAACTTTTAAAAACAGTTAAAGCAAAAACAAAAAATGTTGAACTATTTGAATTGAATAAACTTATAAAAACCAAAATAGACAACATAAATTTATGTTATATATATCGAGAAAAGACGATTTTTAAAACAGATTCAAAAAAAATAAAAGAAAATATTTTTAATTTTCATAAAAATTTAACTCCAAATAGGTTAGAAAAAATTTTAGCAAGTGCAGATTCATCACAACTAGAGGAAAATTTTAAAGAAATATATAAAAATATCAAAAATTTCAAACTTAAAAAAATAGAAAAATATGCAGAAAAAACGGAATTTTTAGTTTGCCAGCACTATATAAATCTTTCTTTAAATTTAACAACAGTTTTTTATTGTTTTTATATATTGCAACAAATAGAAATAAAAAATTTAATACACATAATTGAAGGAATACGATATAATCTAAAAAAAGAAGAAATTAAAAACTATTTAACAATCTAAAAAAAGGAGGAAAATGTTTTGTCTATTGAATCTATGAGTTTTGTGAACATTTTGGGTGATTTAAACTTTTTAGATGAATGTATTTTAAAACTAATTAATTTTAAAATGTTTCATATAGAACAAAAAAAAGAAAAGATAAGTGCAAATTTTAAAAACCTAAATGAACAAAATCCATATATAAAACCATTAAACAACATAAAAAAAATTTTAAATATTTTAGGAATAAAAAAAGATTTTAATATATCCGAAAATTTAATTTATTCCGAAGAATTAAAAATAGAAAAACAAGAAGAAATTTTAAAAATAGAAGAAGAAATAGAAAAAACAAAAGAAAAAATAAGGTCTTTAGAAGATTCTTTAAAACTAATTAGCCATATGAAAAATTTAGATGCTAAAATAAAAGATGTTTTAAAAACAGATTATATTAAAGCACATTTTGGCAGACTCTTAAAAACAAACTATTTAAATTTAAAACATATGAAAAACGAAGATTTTTTCTTTATACCACAAGACGAAGATGAAGAATTTTGTTGGGGATTCTACATAACCCACAAAAATAAAGATCAAGAAATATCTGAACTTTTTAAAAAAATGTATTTTGTAGAATGCTTCATTCCAGAGAACATAGAAGAAAATCCAAAAGTTGAAATAGAAAAAATAGAAAACGAAATTAAAAGTTTAAACGAAAGATTAGAAAATTTAGAAAACTATAAAGAAAACTTTAAAGACGAAAATGAAATTTTAATTCAAAAAACATATTTAAAATTTAAAACTTTGCACGATTCTTTTTCATATAGAAAGTTCGCAGTTGCAAACGAAAAACAATTTAACATATGTGGATTTATTCCAACTAAAAAAATTCCGGAATTTAAAAATATGTTTGAAGATAATAATAAAATAGTTTTTGAATTTATTGAAGACAAAGAAGAAAAAGAATATTCTGTTCCTGTTAAACTAAAAACCTGCAGACTGTTTAGGCCTTTTGAGATGTATGTAACAACCTATGGAACACCTCAATATAAAAGTTTTAATCCATCAAGTTTAATAGGGCTAATATATAGCTTAGTTTTTGGAATTATGTTTGGAGATTTAGGGCAAGGCTTTTTGCTATTTATAGGTGGATTTATAGCACACAAAAAAATGAAAAATAACTTAGGGTTAATTCTAACAAGATGTGGATTTTGCAGCATGATATTTGGTTTAATATTCGATTCAATTTTTGGTTTTGAAGGCTTGTTAGAACAATATTGGGAACGTTTTAGCGGGCTAAAATGGCTTCCTTTCCATCTTTTAAAACCTTCCAATTCAATCCCTATTTTAATGATTTCTTGTTTAATGGGAATGGCAATAATTTTAATTTCTATTTTAGTGAACATATTTTTAAGTTTAAAAAGCAAAAATTTAAAAGAAGCTTTATTTTCACACAACGGTTTGGCAGGCCTTTTGTTTTATGGAGGATGCGCAACAGCAGCTTTATCTTTACTGCTATTTAAGAAAAATTTGTTCTCCCCTATTTTTATAGCACTAATAGTTATAGTTCCTATTCTTTTAATTTTTTTCAGTATACCACTTGGCAATTTAGTAGATAAAAATAGTTCAGCAGAAAAAGAAAAATTTTCGGTTTCTTCCTCTTTTTTTGATATGATTGATATTCTCCTTAGTTATTTCACAAACACTCTTTCTTTTTTAAGAGTTGGAGGGTTGGCTTTAAGCCATGCTGCTTTAATGTTGGTTGTTATGAAATTTGCACAAATGGCAGGTTCAATAAACACATTAGGGCCAGTAGCTTTCACAATAGTTGTTATTTTAGGAAATGCATTTATTGTTGTTTTAGAAGGCTTAATTGTTTCAATTCAAGCACTAAGGTTAATATATTACGAAATTTTCAGTAGATTTTTCCAAGGAAATGGAAAACCATTTAATCCTGTGAAAATAAATTACGAAAATTAAAAAATATTATTTTAAAGGAGTCTTAAATTATGAAAATTTTATTTTTAATTGTTCCACTTTTGGCAATAATATTAACAACAACACCAATTCTACCTCTTTTATCTTCAGGGCCTAAAAAGAGCTATGTTAAAAGTCGTTTTGCAATTCATTTTGGTTTATTCTTTTTGGTTTTAATTCTAACAACAATTTTATTTTTTACCAATGGATTAACAGCATTTGCTATGAATAGCGCACAAACAGCAAAAACAGCAGGAGTAGTTGCAAATGGAATGATGAGCGAAGGTTTAAAATATATTGGTGCTGCTTTAGCTATTGGGCTTGCTTGCATAGGGGCAGGTTTAGCAGTTGGAGGGGCAGCTCCAGCAGCAATAGGAGCATATAGCGAAGACAAAGACACCTTCGGAAAAGCAATGATATTTGTTGTTTTGGGTGAAGGTATTGCAATTTATGGATTTGTTATTTCCTTCTTAGTTTTATTCTCAAAATAAAATATAAAGAGTGGTTTTTAATATGAAATTTTTTTGTATTAGCGATAATAAAGACACAAAAATTGGTATGCGACTTGCCGGAATCGAAGGAATTGTTTTAAAAACTAAAAAAGAAACCGAAGAATTTTTAGACAAAATAGTTGAAGAAAAAGATATTGCAATTGTTTTAATAACAGAAAAATTGGTTAAGCTTTGTTTAAAAAAAGTTTATGAAATTAAATCAACAAAAAGGTTTCCTCTTTTAGTTACAATTCCAGGAAAAGAAGGTAGTTCAAATATTAGTGAAACTATTAAAAAATATATAAATGAATCCATCGGCATAAAAATATAAAGAGAAGAGTGGGTATTTATGTCATATGATGAAAAAAAATTGATATCTTTTAAAGAAACAATTTTTAAAGATATTGAAAAAAAAGCTGAAATTTTAATAGAAGAAGCTTTAAAAAATAAAGAAGAATATTTAAAAAAATTTGAAGAGAAAGTTTTAGTTAATGAACAAAAAGAACTAGAAGAAAAAACAATAGAACTAGATTCTAAATATAAACACGAACTAACTAAAAAAGAATTCGAATCAAAAAGAGAAATTTTAGCATATAGAAACAAGTTAATAGAAGAGATTATTGAAAATTGTGAAAGAAATTTAACAAACTTTTCAAAAACTTTAGAATATGAAACATATCTATTAGAAAAAGTTAAAAAAACAATAAATGAAGAAAAAAGAGAAAAAGTTATAGTAAAAATTAGAGAGCAAGATTTAAAATTCGAAGCACAAATAAAATCTTTAAACGAAAGAATAGAAATAGAAATAGATAAAAAAAATATTTTAGGTGGGTTTAAATTAATAGATATAAAAAACAGCGTTGAAATAGACGAAACATTTAAAACTGCATTAAACACAATAATGCAAGATTTTTATAAAACATCTAAACTAAATTTAAAAAATTTTTGAAATAGGGTGAATTAATTTTGTCAAATAGTAAAATTTTTTCAATTAATGGGCCTGTTGTTAAAGTTAGAAACACCAAAGAATTTTCTATGATGGAAATGGTTTATGTTGGGAAAAACAAAATAATAGGTGAAGTTATTTCAATAAACGATTTAGAAACAACAATTCAGGTTTATGAAACAACAAGTGGGTTAAAAAAAGATGAACCCGTTTATTCAACAAAAATGCCTCTTTTTGCAACACTTGGCCCTGGAATAATTTCTGGTGTTTTTGATGGAATATTGCGTCCATTAAACAAAATGGAAGAAGAAAACAAAAACTTTATTAAGGTTGGTTCTAACATAGAATCTCTAGACACAAAAAGAATCTATAATGTTAAAATAACAGTAAAAGAAGGAGATATAATAAAACCAGGGCAGGTTTATGCAACATGTGAAGAAACAGATTCAATAACACATAAATGCATGCTCTCCCCTTTTTTAAAAGGTGGAGTTGTTAAAAAAGTGGCGCCAGATGGAGAATATTCTGTTTTAGAAGACATTGTTGAAATAGAAGACGAAGAAAAAAATATAGTTAAACTTAATATGTGCCAAAAATGGCCAATTCGAAGAACAAGACCGGTTAAAAAAAGACTTAAAATTTCAAAACCACTAATAACAGGTCAACGGATTATAGACACAATGTTTCCAATAGCAAAAGGAGGAACAGCAGCAATTCCAGGAGGGTTTGGAACAGGAAAAACAATGACACAACATGCATTAGCAAAATGGTGTGATGCAGATATTATAATATATATAGGATGTGGAGAAAGAGGAAACGAAATAACCCAAGTTTTAGAAGAATTTTCTGAGTTAATAGACCCAAGAACGAAAAAACCTCTAACAAAAAGAACAGTTTTAATTGCAAACACTTCAAACATGCCAGTTGCAGCAAGGGAAGCTTCTATATATACAGGAATAACCCTTGCAGAATATTATAGAGATATGGGATATCATATTGCAATAATGGCAGATTCAACATCAAGATGGGCAGAAGCACTAAGAGAAATTTCAGGAAGACTAGAAGAAATGCCTGCTGAAGAAGGTTTCCCTTCTTATCTTCCTTCAAGACTTTCGCAGTTTTATGAAAGAGCAGGATATGTAGAAACTTTGTCTGGAGAAGAAGGTTCAATAACAATAATAGGGGCAGTATCTCCACAAGGGTCGGACTTTTCAGAACCAGTAACACAAAACACAAAAAGGTTTGTTAGATGTTTTTGGGCTCTTGATAAATCTTTAGCATATGCAAGGCACTATCCTGCAATAAACTGGATGGATAGCTATAGTGAGTATGACGAAGATTTAAAAGAATATTATGATAATTTCCTGGGAAAAGATTTCTTAAAAATGAGAGAAAAAATATCTGCACTTCTTGCAAAGGAAGCAGACCTTTTAGAAATAGTTAAACTAATTGGTATGGATGTTTTGCCAGACGAAGAAAAATTAATAATAAACACCGCAAAGGTTATAAGAGTTGGATTTTTACAACAAAATGCATTTCATAAAGATGATTCCTATGTAACCTTAGAAAAACAAAAATGCATGATGGAAGTTATACTACATTTTTATGAAAAAGCAATAGAAAATATAGATAAAATAACATTTGTTCAACTTGAAGAAAGCAACATATTTTCTAAACTAATTAAAATAAAATATGAAACAACAAACAAAGATATAGAAAAATTTAATATATATTTAAAAGAAATAGACTTATTTTTTAACAACATAACAAAATAAAAATTTTTTCATTGTAGAATTGGAGGAAAAAATATGGCAATTATTCGTCATATTGGATTGCAAGCAGTTAATGGGCCGTTAATTGCTCTTTCAAATGTTAAAGATGCTGCATTTGATGAAGTGGTTGAAATTGAAGTTGAAAACGAAGAAAACAGACAAGGAAGAATTGTTCACATTGCTGGAGACAAAGTTATTATTGAAGTTTTTGAAGGAACTAGCAATCTTTCTTTAAAAAACACTAAAATACATTTCACAGGAAAACCGCTAATGGCTCCCCTTTCAACCGAAATGATTGGTAGAGTTTTTAATGGATCTTGCAAGCCAATAGATGGGCTAAAAGAAATATTTGCTGAAAAATATGTTGATATAAATGGATCTGCCATAAACCCAATTGCAAGAAGCTACCCAAGAAACTTTATAGAAACAGGAATTTCTTCAATAGATTCACTTTCAACCTTAATTAGAGGGCAAAAACTTCCTATTTTTTCAGAAGCTGGTTTGCCACACAATAAATTAGCAGTTCAGATTGTAAATCAAGCAAAAATAGCAGACACAGTAGATGGTGCTAAAGATAATTTTTGTGTTGTTTTTGCAGCAATGGGAATTAAAAATGACGTAGCAGATTATTTTAAGGCAAAATTTGAAGAAAGTGGAGTTTTAAAAAGGGTTGTTATGTTTTTAAATCTTTCGAACGACCCAATAATTGAAAGAATTTTAACACCAAGATTTGCACTAACAACCGCTGAATATTTAGCATTTGAAAAAAATATGCATGTTTTAGTTATTTTAACAGATATGACTGCATACGCAGAAGCTGTTCGAGAAATTTCTTCTTCTAAAGGAGAAATTCCAGGTAGAAAAGGTTTCCCTGGTTATTTATATTCAGACTTAGCGCAAATTTACGAAAGAGCTGGAGTTTTAAAAAGTTCAAGTGGTTCTCTAACGCAAATTCCAATTTTAACAATGCCAAATGGAGACATAACAAATCCAGTTCCAGATTTAACAGGATATATAACAGAAGGCCAAATTGTTTTATCTAAAGAATTAAATAAAAAAGGGATATATCCACCAGTTTCGGTTTTGCCATCACTTTCAAGATTGATGAAAGATGGAATAGGAGAAGGATATACAAGGCACGATCACAAAGATTTAGCAAATCAGCTATTTGCATGTTATGCAAAGGTTGAAGAAGTTCGTTCTTTAGCATCTGTTATAGGGGAAGAGGAACTTTCAGCAATAGATAAAAGATATATGGAATTTGGAAGAGCTTTTGAGCAGATTTTCTTAACACAAAAATTAAATGAAAGCAGATCTATAAAACAAACATTAGACTTAGGCTGGAGCCTTTTAACAATACTACCAAAAGAAGAACTAGATAGAATAGACCCAAGTTTATTAGACGAATTTTATGATAAAAGCAAATCTAAAATAAATGCATAATTTAAAGGAGAAAGATTATGTCTAAATTTTTATCTCCAACAAAAGGAAATTTAATAAATCTAAAAAGAAGCTTAAAACTTTCAAAATTAGGTTTTGATTTAATGGATAAAAAAAGAAATATTTTAATGAGAGAAATGATGCCTTTGGTTGAAGTTGCAAAATCAATTCGAAATGAAGTTGAAAAAACATTTAAAAATGCATACAAAGCACTAGAATATGCAAACATATCTTTAGGGTCTTTTGAAGATGTGGCAGAAAACATAAAAATTGAAACAGGAGTTACAGTTGAATATAAAAGTGTTATGGGGCTTTTAATTCCAAAGGTTAGTTTAAAAACAGTTCCTTTTGAAAAAAATTACAGCATTTTAAAAACAAATTCAAAGTTAGACCTAGCAATTATAGCGTTTTTAAAGGTTAAAGAAGTTGTTAAAATTTTAGCCGAAATTGAAAACAGCGTATATCTTTTGGCAAAAGAGATTAAAAAAACAAAAATACGTGCAAATGCGTTAGAAAATATAGTTATTCCAAGAATTGAAAAAAACATAAAATATATATCTGATGCACTTGAAGAAAAAGAACGTGAAGAATTTAGTAGACTTAAAATAATTAAAAGAACAAAAAAATAAAATTTTTGTGCAGAATAATTAACCTATTACCATAATTAAATATATAAAATAAAATAATGTTTATCTATTGTACCGTTAGATTTTTTTATAAAAATTTAATAATTAACAAAGTCTAAATTATATATATATATATATTTTCAATTAAATAAATTAAGTTTTATATTTAATCTATATATACATAATGAAACTATTATAAAATTTGTGTTTATATAAAATTTTTTTAATTCAAAACAATGTTTTTTTAGTATAAAATATAATAAAATTTAAAATTAGTGTTAAAATATTTTTTATATAAAGTTTTTTAATTTAAAGTAATATAATAAAATTTAAAATTAGTGTTAAAATATTT